>NZ_LT629796.1:6397994-6719826 GCF_900106065.1 Pseudomonas mandelii | reverse complement strand
GCGTGCGGCTTCCTCGATGCCTTTGTAATTGTCAGGGCTGGTTTCGATGAACCGGCTGGCCGCCTGCAAATCGAGAATTTCCTTGTCCTTCGGGTTAGCCGGATCGAGTGCCAGGAAGGCCGCCTTGATCTTCGCCGCCAGCGCCGGGTCGAGGGTCCCGCGCACTGTCCAGTTGTAGTCGAAGTAGGCCGGGGTGGTCGCAAACACTTTGACTTTGGCGGTGTCGACCTTGCCGGCAGCGACCAGTTTTTCCCACACGCTGGCGTTCAGCACCCCGGCGTCCACCTTGCCGGCCTGGACCCAGGCGACGGTGGCGTCATGGGCGCCCGAGTAGCCGACGCGGCTGAAGTAGGTTTCTGGCTTGATGCCATCCTTGAGCATGAAATAGCGCGGCATGAGACTGCCCGACGTGGAGGACACCGAGCCGAACGCGAAGGTTTTGCCTTTCAGGTCGGCGAGGGATTTGACGTTCGGGTCGGCGGTGATGAATTTGCTGGTGAACTGGGCATCCTGTTCGCGCTGCACCAGCGGAATGGCATTACCGGTTTTCAGGCGTGCCTGCACAAACGTGAAGCCGCCCAGCCAGGCCAGGTCGATGCGGTCGGTGGCCAGCGCTTCGACCACGGCCGGATAGTCGCTCACCGGAACGAACTCAACCTTCATGCCCAGCTTTTGCTCCAGATAAACGCCCAGCGGCTTGAACTTGCGCAGCAGTTCAGTAGGGGCTTCATCGGGAATCGCGCTGACTTTCAAGGTGTCGGCGGCCTGCGCCAACAGGCTGCCAAATGTCAGGGTAAGGCCGACGGCCAATGCCAGGGTACGCTTGAGCATGGAAGCTCTCCGGTGAATGAACTGAAAAATGATCGATGCGCCTGACGCAAGCTGAACTTGCTTGGCGCTTTGTGAGGGTAGACGAAGCGGGGGCATATTAACCGGTTTTGACCTAGTCAATATGTGTCGTGATGGACTGCACAACCATTGCTCGAACTGAACCTTGACTACGCCGTTGGCATTTAACCGGCATTTTAATCGCTCTCATTGTTTTCTGACGCAAACAGGCCTGCGTGTACGCTTTTGGGCGAGCGCTACGCGTCGCTGTTTTTTGAGTGCTTTAAACATGTTTGGGCGCGCGCGTTTAAAGACACTCGGCGTTACGTCCTAACGGCTACAACGCCTTGCGTCGTTGCCTACGCGTGCGCCAGAATCCGCCGGCTTGTGCGGCTTTGGGGTGGGCTATATCGTTTCCTGGTCACTGAAAAACAGTGATCGGGTTTGGTAGCCCGCTTGTGACAGTCGCATGGCGACACCTCAGGCAGTCCCTTCTTTCGGACTCTGCTTTTATGGTGGGCATGCGTGGGGCTCCTTTGTGAGCGCCGGGTTTCCTGTCGCAACCGGTCTACCAACCCACGTATGGCCGCCACCCTCGTTTGGTAGCGAGAGTGATGGCTCCTTATATTTGTGACGGGAGCTTCATCTATGATCAAACCAACACCCAACCCACCGGACACCAATCCGGCATCCCCCTACGAATCCCTCGATTCCAGAAAACTCCACGAAGCCGCCGAACGCGCCCTCGACCACTACCTCAATCCGGGCGCCCACATCATGGCCAGCAACCACGAACCCGAACCCATGTTCCTCGCCAACCCGGCATACGACACCGAGTCCCTGCTGGCCAACGCCAGCGAATCACTTGGCTCGGCCACTACTATGCTCAGCAATTTTGCGGCGTTATTGGATAACTCACATCGCAAGACGCTGTTGGGGATTACCCAAGTGGTGATGTTGGGGGAATTGGCGGTGAATCAGGCGTTGGATAAGGTTGAGGTGAAAGAGTAAGAGTGCACCCTCTGTGACGGTGGGTTAACCCGTCGTCACAGAGGGGAGGTGACTGCATCAGAATCAAAGGTCCGAACCGGAGGGTATTCGGTTATGAAAGATTTGCACGAAGTTGCCCAGCCTATTGCCCAGGTGTGTTCGTCCCTCTTCCTTCCCGTTCGAAGAACCGTTGCACTGGCGGGATGAGCGGGGCCGCATCGCCCCCTGACGCGAGGCCCCTGCAAAAAATAACGACGAATTTGCCTCGACACGCATCCCGCGCTTTGGGTCGACTGCGGCTTTTCGTGACTGACTGCAGTCGGCCAAAAGTGAACGGTGGACACGGTGATGGCAAATGGATAGCTTCGTTCGAGGGCTGCAGTCCTTGCGGTCAACCATGCTGCGTTTCTCCCTCAGCAATGTCGCATTTGCCGCGACCACTTCTAAACCACCTTACCGTTACGGAGCATATAAGACATGTCAAACATCGTCGCATGGACCCTGTTCTCCTTGGGTGTGCTCCATATTCCATTCGGTATTTTCAAGTTCAAAGCAGCATTCGCCGCCGCTGTAAATGCTGGCTTCGTTGACCAGTTCAGGGCGCACGAAGATCGGCGTGCAGCCCTCTGGTTTACCATGCTGGGGCCGCTTTTTATGCTCGCAGGGCAGACAGCGATCCACGCCGTAGCCGTTGGCGATCTTGCGCTACTTAAGATTGTTGGCATCTATGTGCTGATGATCTCGATCATTTGCGTCATTGCTGTTCCAAAATCTGGGTTCTGGGCAACGCTCCTGGTTTCTCCGCTGATCATCGCGGCAGGGTATGGCTTGTATGCCTGACAAACGGTTCATCCTTCACGACAGGCAACAATCGGCCAAAAGCAGTCGGTCGGTCTAGTCTACGAAATCTTGGTTATTCAGAGCGTTCAAGGTTGTTCTAGTGAAGTCACATCGCAATTGTCATCCGGTTGGCCGAGTATTACCGCATAAACTCGGCGGTTACCCTTACCGGACACGACATATCTGACGTTGTCGAAGAAGTGGGGCCGGGTGTGATGGCCTTCGCACCAGGAGACGAAGTCTGGTACACCCCGCAAATATTCGACGGGCCAGGAAGTTATGCCGAGTGCCACGCTGCTGCAGAAAGCATTATCGGGAAGAAGTCTCCCTCGCCGAGCCATCTTTAGGCGGCAAGCCTGAGCCTGGTCGGCGGAACGGCGGGGGGGGGAGGCGTCCTCTCTAGCGATATAGCTTAGTTTCTCTTTTTGATTAGTTTGTTCAAATAGTACTTGAGGCTTAAACGATCTTTGGGCCTTGGCTTGTAATGTGTTTTATTTCTTTGTGCGGGATCGGCCGCCATGGTTTGTGCGGTGTAATAATAAAGCGCTATAGACCTGCGCGTGATGTGCTCCGGAGTCGTTAAAGGCTCGGGGTGCCCATGATTACTGTCTTTGTCTGTGTTGAAAATGACACAGCGGTTATAAATTGGCAGCACTTTTTTAAGACAAGTCTTCATGTCGATATCCCAAAGTTCCAGGTTGCCGCCGTACTCCTCTTGCCAGTCTTCATTCAGATAAATTATGGCATTCAACCTGCGTTCAATATTAAGCTTTTTGTTGAGTCTGAAGTCCGAATGAACACCTAGGAAGCCACCACTTTTCGTTTCATGCAGCCCGCCACCGGTAAAGTAGGGGTCGGGTATCAAACCTTCGATGCCCGTGAGCTTTTCAAGAAACTGCAACATGGGGGCCGAGTTAAAGGCGTTGAAAACAGTCTTCAAATAGGGGGCGCATTCGTTGGGACTGATTTGTCGTTTGCGCTGACCTTTATAGCCACGCTCGTAGAGCATTTCGTTGTTAGTTGGCTCGACTGGGAAGTGCGAACAGATACTCGCAATCAGGTCTTCCTGTAAAAAGTTATCGATGACTATATGCGGAAATGGCGTAGCCTGGATATAGCTACTGGCTAGCGAGTCACCCAAAGCGCTGGCGGCGCTCTGGTCGAAATCAAGCTCCGGGGAGAGGGTGATAGGTAGTGTTTGAGTGATGGGGGCCATTACCGCTCCAATAACTTAATATAAAACCCAAGGATAATTTCAAGCCGTGTCGCACACACTACTCGCTGCGTGCCTTCAACGCTTAGCTTTGGCTGTTGTCTTTGTTAAGACGCTTGAGAATGTTGTTGTACATTTTGGTTCGTCTATGAGTCTTTTCATAGCCACCAGCCGCTGCGACAGTGCCGGACTGAATGTGATCTAGATAGCTGAAAATTTTACGCGGCGATAACATTTCAATGACATAGCCAAGCTCGGTCATGCGGTCTTGGAGGGTGTAGCCGGGCACACGATCATCCATCGAGAAACGCAAGCCGTGCTGTTTGATAAGTTTGCAGTTCCACAATGTACAGAAACTCTTCAAGTAGACTTCTCTGTACGGTTTTGGTTCTCTGGAACGTAATCCCAAGGAGATTTTCAGGCGTCTGAAATGGTGCTTTAACAATCGTGAGCTAAACCGCCAAAGGGTTCTCGTGGTCCCACGATTTAGTTGCTCTACACAACCGACGGCTACAATGTTGGGGTTTTTCATGCATTTATTTAGCATCATTGGAAAAACATTTTTATCGAAAATAAATGTATCGGTGTGCATCAGGAGTAAATAATCAGACTCAATCCGCTCCAACACCATGTCAAGTGCTTTACCATGGGCGATATGGCCCTGCTCTGGTTCAGAAACAGTACGCTCGATTAAGTTGATCCAGTCAAGAGTCCGCAAGTACTCAGTACTCTCATCGGCGGAATAGTTGTCAACTACCCATATTGGAACGATACCACCCACATGCTGATGCAATAAATCCAAACATATCTTGGTGATTTCTGGTGTCTTGTAATTCACTATCACTATACTGAAGCTCTTAGCGCTTTCACCCAGAAAGCTAGTGTTATTCATCGCTCAGGCACCCAACGGTATTGTATGTGAATATAGAAATAACTGACCTATGGACAGTTGCCGCTTATTTGTCTGCGAAAAATTTTGCGTGACTATAAAACACAATTTGTTAATCCGTTTTGTCATACACCGAATAACCATAGCTTACTCAGACGTGATGGGCAGGAATAAATGCGGACTCCATCGTATAAGGACCTACTCCATCGGTAAATATCCGTGAATTAATTCGTCACATAAGGAGGCTGGTCAGGCGAGCTTCTCGGGGAAGGGTGAGCTGAGCTTACGTGTGGCGTTCACATTCGGTGTGTTAGCACCTACAGAGTCTTCCCAAGCAGGGTCGTCATGCGTGTGCCGCGTTTGAGCGTGCATAGGGTGCACGCGATCCATTTTTAGGGTACGCCCACATCAGTGAATGTAACTTGGGGTTAAGACACAAGCAGCGTCTGCTCTTGGCCGTTTTTTGCCCGTCGCCACCGTCTGCAATGGGGCAATCCGAGTCATACAGCCGCCAATCATCCACCCCGTGAAAGGCTTCGTTGGAACCCTTTTCTGAGAGCGCTGAAGGGTGCACGTGTCAGTAAGACGCGTGCATGGGCGTTCCCTTGTGGTTCTAATATGACGTCCGGGCGACTAGCGTCAAATTTGTCGAAGATTAGCGCCATGGGCCGGCAGTGCCCGGGGCAGGATGCCTTCCTGGAATTCACAAGTCCGGCAGTTGCTGCGGGTACGATGAGGGCTTAGTTAACCAACACCTCGTCCAATGCCTGCTCGAGGGTGCGGACCGTGCGCTCGATATTGTGCAGCTTTTCGAGTCCGAACAGACCGATGCGGAAGGTCTGGAAGTCGGCCGGCTCGTCGCATTGCAACGGCACTCCGGCGGCGATCTGCAGGCCGTGGTTGGCAAATTTCTTGCCGCTCTTGATGTCGGCATCATCGGTGTAGCTCACCACTACGCCAGGCGCCTGAAAGCCCACTGCGGCCACGCTTTTGATGCCTTTGCCGGTCAACATTGCGCGCACCCGATCGCCCAGGGCCTGTTGTTCGTCGCGGACCTTGTCGAAACCGTAGGCTTGCGTCTCTTTCATCACTTCGTTAAATCGCGCGAGGGAATCGCTGGGCATGGTCGCATGATAGGCATATCCGCCCTGTTCGTAGGCCTGCATGATCTGAAGCCACTTTTTCAGGTCGCAGGCGAAGCTGCTGCTTTGCGTCTGCTCGATGCGCTCGAGGGCCAACGAACTGAGCATCACCAGTGCGCAGCAAGGGGAGGCGCTCCAGCCTTTCTGTGGTGCACTGATCAGCAAGTCTACCGCGCATTGCTGCATATCAACCCAAAGCGTGCCTGAGGCGATGCAGTCCAGCACGAACAGGCCACCCACCGCGTGCACGGCGTCGCCGACGGCCCGCAGGTACTCGTCGGGCAGGATAATCCCTGATGAGGTTTCAACGTGGGGGGCGAAGACAATCTGCGGCTTCTGCGCCTGAATGGCTGCCAGCACTTCGTCCAGAGGGGGCGGGGCGTAGGCCGCCTGGCGACCAGTCTCGACCGGTCGGGCTTTCAGCACCGTGGTGGCCGCCGGGATGTTGCCCATCTCAAGGATCTGGCTCCAGCGATAACTGAACCAGCCGTTGCGTATCACCAGGCATTGCTGGTCGGTGGCAAACTGGCGCGCCACCGCTTCCATGCCAAATGTGCCGCTGCCCGGAACCACCGCAACAGCCTGGGCGTTGTAGACCTGTTTCAAGGTCCTGGAAATGTTCTTCATCACGTCTTGAAATGACTGCGACATGTGGTTGAGCGAGCGGTCGGTGTAGACCACTGAGTACTCGACCAACCCCTCGGGATCGATACTGGGATATACCTTTGACATGGGGTGACTCCTTTGGCAGAGATGTCAGTGGTATCGACCCTGCCCTAAGCCTTGGCAAATGACAAGATTGCTCGGGATCGAATTGCGATTTCTGTCGAGCGGCTGGCATCACCTGTGGGCGGCAACGGGTTCTAACTGCGTAGATTGCGCACATGAAATACAACGGTAAAAAGCAGGCAATTACCGATAACGAGTAAAACGGTGCAACTGCCCCCAGTCCGGTTGGCCGACAACGATTGTGCAACGCGGCAATCAGGTTACAACCAGTCTGTCCACTGACTGCTTATGACCGATTACAGCCTGTCGCGAAGGGCAGCAACCGACCCATTGCAAATATTCATGTCTGCCTCTACAGAGGAATTTAGGGCTCAAAATGCGATTCATGGATTGAGTCATCATTTTTCGATAGCGGAACTTCAGAAACGCCACGTCATGTTGCCGGTCAGGGCTTGAATCCAGGCATCGTCGAACTGACCGGAGACTCGGTTGCCCGAGATCGACTTGGTCTGGTCCACCGGCATGTCGCCGAGCCAGACCATGGCCCAACTGACGTTGATGTCGGTGTCTTGGTTCAGAGCATAGGTGGCGCCTGTGGCGATGCGCCAGGACTCGCCCATAGGTACGATCACGCTGCGTTTGCTATCGGAGACAGCGCTGCTGTCGTAGGCCACGCCGACATTCCACAGCCATTGCTCGGTGGCCTGGTACTGCGCGCCAAGGGACAGGTGCCAGGTGTCCTTGAAACCGGCATCGACCGATTTCGACTGCGCGCCAAACGCCGTGGTGTCGACCTGTACGCCGATCTCACCGAATTCCGACCAGTCCTGCCAGTTGGCCGAGGCCAGCAAGGCCCATTGCCGGTCCAGTTGCTGGAACAGGCTGAGGGTCACGGTCTGCGGCACGGTGGTGTCGAGTTTGGTGTTGGTGTCGCTGATGCGTTCCAGCAAACGGCCGTCGCCTTTCACATCCAGCCGGTCTTCGAAGTCCAGGTCGACTTTGCTGGTGTAGGCCAGGCCAATGCGGGTGCCGGATTGCGGGGCATAGATCACCCCGACGTTGGCGCCATAACCCCAGGCACCATCCTTGTACTTGTACTGACCGTCAGCGCGATCGGTGAAACCGAAGGGAGAGCGGTCGATGGCGGTTTGCGCCTGCAACATGCCGTACATGGCCTTGACGCCAACGCCCACCGACCATTGCTCGTTGAAGCGATACGCCACGCTGGGCACCAGGGACAGACCCAGCAGACTGGAGTTCTGCGCGAAGTAGCGGCCGGACCAATCGTTGTCGTAGTTGACCGCCAAGCCGAAGTCGCCGTACTGGCCGAAGCCGACGCTCCAATGTTCATCCAGTTCATGGCTGATGAAGAAACTGCCACCGGGGATCGGTTCGAGGGCATTGCCACTGCCGCTGCCGGCCACATTGCTGCCGGCGTCGCGATCGAAGCTCAGGTCGCCATACAGCACTTGCAAGCCGCCGGTGATCTGCGTGCCCGGCAGGTAACTCATACCCGCCGGGTTACTGGCGATGGTCGCTGGGCCTTGGGCCCGGGCGGCGGCACCGGCGTTGGCCAGGCCAGCGTTATCGGTGCCGATTTCGTAGAGCATGATGCCGCCGGCCCAGGCTTGCTGGCAGCACAGCGCGAGGAGCGTACAAGCAGGCAGGGCAGTGGTTTTGGTTGGCATGGTTAACCTCTATCCATTTTCGAATTAACGTAGCGCACGCACGCATGTCCATGGAGTAACAGCAGGCATCCCACGCGCCTTCTCAAGTCGAATTGATACTAGTCGAGAAAACCTGAACTAAGCTCTCCGGGTCGCTTCGCATCGAGGCGGCACAACCGCAGTGGTAGTGCATATTCTCGTTATCGAGAAGGAGCTACTGATGAGCAAAGTCGTCCACCTCATGCCTGTCATTGCCCTGGTAATTATCTGGCCCGATACCGGCAAAACTGCCGATAGCCAGGCCGAGCTGGCCAAACAATCACTGAACCCGGTTGCTGCGCTGTACAGCGTGCCGATTCAGTACAACTGGAACCAGAAACTTGGCCCCAGTGGCGAGGGCTACCAAAGCGTCACCAATATCCAGCCGGTGCTGCCCTTTACCCTCAATGACGAGTGGAACCTTATTTCCCGAACCATCCTGCCAGTTATCGATCAACACGGTCTGGTACCGGGTGGGCAGGCGGACAAGTCCGGGGTCGGTGATGTGACCCAGAGCTTCTTTTTTTCACCCAAACACCCGACACCGAGCGGCTGGATTTGGGGGGCAGGACCGGTAATCCTGGTGCCAACCGGCAGTGATGAGCTGTTGAGTGGTGAGCAGTGGGGGGCGGGTCCTACCGTGGTTGCCCTCAAGCAAAGTAACGGCTGGACCCGCGGTATCCTGGCCAATCACATTTGGTCGCTGGACCACAGCCCTCCCGATGAAAAAGACAAAATCAACCAGACCTTCCTGCAACCGTTCTTCAGCTACACCACCCCTACCTACACCACCTTCGGCATCAACACTGAGTCCACCTACGACTGGAAAACCCGCGAATGGTCAGTGCCAATCAACCTGTTCGTGACCCAGCTGTTCAAAGTGGGTCATCAACCCATGAGCTTGCAAGTGGGCCCACGGTATTGGGCTGAAAGTCCGAAAGATGGCGCACAAGGCTGGGGGTTTCGGGTGGCGTATACGCTGTTGTTTCCAAAATGATTCCAGCTCCGCTGATGCATCTGTAGGCGTCACGAGTGGTCGCTGCTCGCAAACGTCAAAATGGCGAAGTGGCGACCTCTGATGAAGCCGCCATGTTTCTCCTGTCTGATCAGTTACCTGCTGGCATCGGCAGGTTGATGCCTTCCTTTTTCAAGGTGTCACGCACGGATTGGAATTTCTGGTATTGCGACAGCTCGATCGGCCCGTCATAACCCATGCTTTGCAGTTTGCGTGGTGGGTAATCGACGTAGGTTTTCATTAGCTTCATGATCGCGCCTGTGATCGGCACCATCGTCCAGGTACGCTCAGTAAAGTTGTTCATGAACAGGTCATAGCGCTCTTGCGGGTCTTGCCACAAGTCAAAGACCTGCGGCACGGTAGCTACATATTTTTCTGCGCCTTTCCATCCCAGGTTAGTGTCCACCGCCAGGCCGCCAGTTTGCGCGCCATCATCGCCGCGCAGGTTGAATACGGCCTTGTAGTTTCCGACACGCGCCGCACCCGGGGACAGTTCGTTCTCGGTGAAGTAGAACCACTCCTTGCGCGGAGAAGGGCCACTGCCGGTGAGTACAGGGGTCATGTCGTAACTGTCGAAGATGATTGGCTGACCTTCGCGATCTTTTTCCGGCAGCTTCACGCCAGCGACAGAGGCGAAGGTCGCCATCAAGTCCAGGCCACCGAGCAGCTCGTGGTTTTTTGTGTCGGGCTTGATCTTGTCTGGCCAGACGGCAATGGCTGGTACCCGGTTACCGCCCTCACGCACTGTGCCCTTGGTCCCGCGGAACGGGGTGTAGCCGGCGTCCGGATAAACATCCTGCCAGGCACCGTTGTCAGTGGTGTAAACCACAAGCGTGTTCTTATCCAGGCCCAGTGCCTTGAGCTTGTCCAAAATGCGGCCGATGTGGGTATCGAGTTCGACCACCGAGTCGGCGTACTTGGACTTAGACATGGATTTATGCACGAACTCCGGTGCAGGCATGTTCGGCTGGTGCACTTTCATGAAATTGACGTTGATGAAAAACGGCTTGTCCGATTTGGCTGCCGTGTCGAGAAACTCCAGGGCAGCTTTTTCGACATAGTTGTCAAAGAACGGAATGCCGACCACGCCGGGTTTTCCATCCACGACAGGCGTGTCCACGTACTGGCCGTTGACCTTGAATTCTTCGATCGGTTTTTCCCCGGCCTTGCCGGACAATGCGCCCTTGGTCACCTGTTGGAACATGGCGCGGGTTTCCGGGTCCATGTCCGGGAACCAGGTCGGATCGGCGTAGGTGTAAGCGTTGAGGTGATACAGGCCGACGTATTTCATCACGTCATAACCTTGCGCATTGGGTAGCGCATAATCGGCTTCGCCCAAATGCCATTTGCCGGTGAAATAGGTGTCGTAGCCACCGGTTTTCAGCACCGATGCCAGCGTCCACTCGGCTGCTGGCAGGCCACCGCCCTGGCCCTGGAAGGCCACGGTGGTCATGCCGCTACGATTAGGAATACGCCCGGTTTGCATGGCTGCCCGACCCGGTGTGCAGCTTGGCTGGGCATAAAAAGAGTAAAAAGTGACCCCTTCCGCCGCCAGCTCATCGATGCTAGGCGTCGGCATGCCTCGACCGACCCCACCGCCGTAAGGGCCCAGGTCGCCATAGCCGGTATCGTCGGAGACGATAAACAGAATATTGGTCTTTTCCGTCTGAGCCGCATGGGCAAGTCCGTTCAGTGACAAAAGCGCAGCAAACACTATTGATAGTTTGAAACGATCCGATAGCTGTTCCATACCAGGATTCCTCGTTGTTTCATGGTGCTGGCAACCGGTGATGGTGCACATCAACATTGACCCATGGTGCATTGACCACCGAGTAATTAGCCTAGGTACTGCGTACAGAATCATTTCCCCCTGTGGCATGACCATGCACGGGTTAAGGCGCAGGAAGGAGTCTAGTGCGGTTTTTTCAAATCAACGGGGCGATAGCCGTGTTTTGTTGGTGTATGTAACGCCAGGATTACAAACTGAATAGATACCAACCATGAACGCGGTAAACACAATCGCCACAAAGCGCGACTCGACTTAAAAATGACTACCGACGGTTCATCGAGTCGCGTGTGCAATATCGCCGCAGAAAATATCGGCGCTGCCATCCTCGGGTGAAGTACGCACGACAACGGCGTACTTGCCGGAAAGCAGGTCTGGCATTGTAATGGGCGCGCTTCTGTAAAAGGTCCATCCACCGGTGCCTGCATTGGGTTCGGTGTTGACCTTATCGTTCATTGCGTACGCGACTGGCCCGGGTTGCTGGCAACTGCCTTTGTTGATGAAGGTGTAGATGCGCGGCGGCAGGATGGTCCCGTTTGGAACGCCGGTAATGTAGAAGTCAAAGTTGGTTTGATTGCCTTCGCCAGTCAATGTAGTCGTGGCGGTATGACCAGGGTTTTTATGGGTCGCTGCCAACGGAAGATTCATTGATTGGTGTGAGGAGCTGGTGCAGCCGAAGAGACTTGCGGTAGTCAATAGCACTGACAGGGGGAGACGGAATTTCATTGCCAACCTCCAATATTGGAAGTAGTGCGGTGGGGGGACTATTGGGTATAGCTCAATAACGTCGCTGTGCGTTCTTGAACGTCTACTTTTATAGCCCGTTAAATCCCTGAATCCCCCCGGTTTATCAATCAGACGTTGTGAGCTCGCATGCTCACACGCTTGAGCACCTGCAAGTAGGTGGGTGGTTGCGGCACGATGCCGCGCTGGCGCTAAAGTGCATGCAATTTAGGCAAGCGGAAATAGGGCGCTGACGCCATCAGATGATGCTCAATATGAAAATTGACCCGGATCGGCGCCACGCAAGCGCGGGCGATCCAACACGGACTGTGTGGTTCAGGTACTGAGCAGTACGTCCGGGCTTGATTCCAGGCAGGCCTGCTCCGCCATGGAGCGAATGTGTCTCACTGATCGAACAGACCTGCTGGCAATTGGCGGCTGCGAAGGACTCTGCGTCGAATTGCGTCCAGAAGGCCTTCAGCCACAACGTGACCATCCCGCGTAACCCGCAATCCGGTCAGGCAACCGGCCAGAAAGAAGAAAGGGACAGATTTGTTTTCTGTACTTTTGACCGGCAGCTTCTGGCCGAGAGTGTGTAAAAACGTCAGATTTGGTTTTCTACATCGACGCCAGGAGACCGTGCTGACGTTTCGCAAACTGATCAAGTCCGTGACGTTTCCACGAACAGTTAAAACCGCTCAGCAAGCTCTTAAAGCCCTTTGGATGGGGCAAAAAAAGACCGGTTTTTACGCCGTTAACGCTTTCATCAAGCCAGTGGTGCATATGGGGCGAGAGGGCACCGTCCTTCTTTGTTCTGATATCGGCGAACGACGCACCTGCCAGCGTCGGTAATGGAGTGACCATCAGTTTCGAAGCGCCGCCCCGTGCCGCCATCGACGCATTCCATGCAGCCGCTTTGGCCGCTGGCGGTACCTGTGAATGCCTACGCTGCCTATGCCCGTGATCTGGACGGCAACAAACTGGCGGCCTATTGCTTCAGTCCCGATTAAAACCCGGTTCGCCTTGATTTTCGCCACCATGATCCTGTTGGACATACCCAGCAGGGCGTAGCGCGATTACCCCACTAGATGATCCACCAACGGGTGAACCGTCTCATCGACCGAGACCGGAGTCTGGACCCGCTGTCATTGGTCGGGCGCTAGCCATGTATCCACCACCCGCCGATCCAGCTCCTCCCAATCAGCCATGCCCAACACCCGCGTGGTGTTCAGCCCGCGCAAATAACCACGCAGCTGGTTGGCGGTGGCACGGGTTAACTCCCGGTCGGGCGGGTTTTCGCACAGCAGTACAGTTTCGTACTGGATCAAGTACTCGGCCACCCGGTCACGGAACTCGGGCAGGACGGCGTCGCGGATCAGGTCAAACGTTCTCAAGGAGAGGCCTCATCAATGTATTTCGGTTGTGATTGAGTGTGTACGAGTCTGCACGGCGCGCAACTATTGCGTGAGGTAATAGTGACAATCACGAAAGACAAGTTCTGCTTTGTCAGTAATCACCGGAAAATCGCCCCCATCGAACACAGCCCGTGACGCTGACCCGTCACGCGATGAACCGGACTTTTTATTTTCAGGATGACATCCATGCGCCCTTTATTTGTGCCTGCCATGGCGTTTGCCTCTTTATTGCTCGCCGGTTGCGCTTCTGCACCGAACGACCCGACGCTGACCCTGCAGACCAGTAAGACACCTGCGCAATACGCCGACTGCGTCGTACCGAAATTGCAGGGCAGTGCGTTGAGCCCGACCGTCTCGCAGACCCAGCGCAGCTACCGGATCGTGGTGCCGAGCAAAGTCTCTGCGGACAACGTGCTGGAAGCCTACAAGTCCGGCAGTGGCGGCAAGGTGTTCATCTACGAGCGGCACTTGCTGGCCTCGAACTTCCTGCCGTCGAGTTTCGGACGCGCCGCCCAGGATTGCATCTGACCCCGGCCCGTAAACGTTTTTCAAGCGCTCCTTTGGTTGGCCGCAACCAACCAATTTTTTGCCCCGCACCGCCTTTCGGTCGCGGGGCTTTTTTTTGTCAGGACCAATTCGAATCGCCATACGGCACGGATTGCCTGGTCGATCTCACACGAATGTAAACAGGTTCCCGCAGCACGAAATAATCCTGTTCTCAGGACGCAAAGCATCGTAGTTTACGCGCCATAAATACAAGGACGTCAGGAGTGTAAGTGGGCGCTTATCGTTTGCTGTTGGCTATTCTTGTGGCCGTTTCTCATATGGGCAAAACGTTCGCGGGGCTTAACCCTGGCGTGGTTGCCGTGATTTCCTTTCTGATCATCAGCGGCTTTGTAATGACCTCGCTCATTGAGCGCAATTACAAGGCGCCGCAGAAAATCGGGCTGTTCTACATGGACAGGGCCTTGAGGCTTTACCCTCAATTCCTGTTCTACTTCCTGGCATCGTGCGCCGTGATTTATTGCCTGCTGCCCGGCACGCCTCAAGCCGCCGAGCTGACGCTCGGGAACATCGCGGCGAGCCTCACGATGGTGCCCCTCGGCTTCTACATGTTCGGGCTCGCCGGGCCGCTGATTCTGCCGCCGGCCTGGTCTCTGGGGCTGGAGATGTGTTTCTACCTGGTGATTCCATTCCTGTTGATCTACAAGGCGAGGGGCGTTGCGTTTGTCTTGTCTGTCGCCGTATTTATGACTGCGTGTCTTGGTTTCCTCAACACCGATGTGTACGGCTATCGCCTGTTGCCGGGCGTCTTGTTCATGTTCCTGTGCGGCAGCTACCTGTACAAACCGCAGGCGAAGGGTTTAGCGATCGCTGCCGGCACTGCCGTGGTGGCTGCCTTGATGTTTGCGGCCATCGAAGCGGGACTGATTGAGCGTCGGCCGTTTAACGCGGAGGTGACGGCGGGCATCGCCTTAGGCATCCCGGCCGTGTACGTGCTGACGAAACTCAAGTTTCACCGGGTTGACGAATTCCTCGGGGACATCAGCTATGGCGTGTTTTTGAATCACTTTGTGGTGATGTACTTCCTGCGTGCTTTCTGGCCGGTTGCCTACGACGCGCACATCGTTGCCGCCGTTCTGATCCTGTCGTTCGGGTTGAGTTGCGTTTCGTACTACAGCATCGAACGGCCGGCGCTGAAACTCCGCCATGCGCTTCGGGCGGGCGCGAGGTTCAGCGTGGGTAAACGGCGAGGCGGCGAAAAGGTGGCTTAGTGCGTGTGACTTCGTAGAGCCATCCTGGTCGACGCTGGGCTGGGTGGGCAGTTCCCCGGCTTTCCGCGGGCCGGGCAGTTCCCCAAGCGTCTGGAGTCGGCCGGCATCGACCTGGCGTCGGTGACCGACGTGGTGATCACCCACATGCACATGGACCATATTGGCGGGCTGCTCGTCGATAAGGTGAAGAACCGGTTGCGTCCTGATGTGCGAATTCACGTTTCGGCGACCGAGGTCGATTTCTGGGCGACTCCCGACTTCACCCAAACCACCATGCCGACGCCGGTGCCCGACGTTTTGCGGTCCACGGCCCAGCAGTTCATGGATGCCTTCCACAACCAGCTGAAGACGTTCGAAGACGAATATGAGGTGGCACCGGGCGTGGTCGTCAAGCTGACCGGCGGCCACACTCCGGGGGGCACAACTTTTACCGGGCCAGCGCTAACCTGGCCCAATGCGTATCAGCACGACGCGATGTCGGGCACCCAGTCAGGCATTCTCATTCTCTGATCGGATAATGCGATCTCGAACAACTGCCTCGCAGGGCAACAGCCGATCGGCCTCGTCGAGTTCCATCGCGTGATGGACGCCCCATTCGATCAACAATTCGAGGATGGGCCGCAGGCTTTCGCCCAGCGGGGTGAGCAGGTATTCGACCCCCTGACGATCCCGGGCGCTGGGTTGCCGGCTCACCATCCCGTGTTCCTCAAGCGCTCGCAGTTGCTCGATCAACACCTTCTGTGAAACGCCGACGATGCGCTTCTCCAGATCACAGGTGCGTTGCGGTCCGTCCAGCAGCACATGAAGGATGACTCCCTTCCAGCGCCCGGAGAGCACAGCCAGCGTGCGCTCGATCGGCAAGCCCGGCAGTCTATTGATTGTCTTCATTGGGTACCACTGACTAAACGGTGGGTAGATAGGCCCGATTTAGGAACAGTACGCTTTCCTTCCGATCAGATCCGACCCGAAGGAAGCCCAATGATAGACCTGTTTGAATCTCAGTTGGTTGGCGGCACCCTCAGACTGAAAAACCGTATCGTCATGGCGCCCATGACGCGCACGCGGACGTCCGAGGGTGACGTCCCCAATGAATTGATGGCCACCTATTACGGGCAGCGAGCCAGTGCCGGCCTGATCGTCGCCGAGGCAACGGACGTTGCGCCTTCCAGCAATGGCTACGCCATGACACCCGGTATCTACACGCCAGCCCAACGGCAAGGCTGGAGCCTGGTGACCGATCAGGTTCACCGCAACGGCGGCACGATATTTCTGCAACTGTGGCACGTCGGCCGGATGGCCCATCCATCGCTCATGCCGAACGGCGAGGCGCCTTGGGGCGTGACCGACGAAAGGGCTGAGTCGCAAGTGTTCGCTCACGGCCCGGATGGCAAGTTGGACCACATCCCGGCGGGCCAGCCTCGGCGCCTGACGTCAGAGGAGGTGATGGCATTGGTCGACACGTTTACACAAGAGTGCATCCACGCCCGGGAGGCCGGGTTTGACGGTGTCGAAATCCATGGTGCCAATGGCTATCTGGTCGAGCAGTTCATGAACTCGGTGCTCAATACGCGCACCGATTCATATGGAGGCGGCAGCTTGGAAAACCGTACACGGTTCCTGCTGGAAGTCGTTGAAGCGGCGGTGCGTGAGTGGGGGCCGGGGCGTGTGGGTGTGCGCCTGTCGCCGTTTGGCAAGTTCAACGGTATTCCGGCGGACCCGCTGACCGAGGAAACCTTGCTGTACGTGGCTGAGCGTCTGGGTCGTCTCGGCGTCGCCTATCTGCACCTGGTCTACGAGCTGATGCCTGAGGAAAACATGGAGTTGGCCGAGTTCAAATCGAACCACCTCGACCACGCTCTGCTGGCCAAGGTTCGGGCCGCGTTCCCTGGCGCAATCATCTGGTGTGGCGGGTTCACTGATCGCAACAGCGCGCAGGCTGCGCTCGACACCGGGTTGGTGGACTTAATTGCCTTCGGCAGACCCTTTATCGCCAACCCGGACCTTGCAGAGCGTCTCAAGCACGGCTGGCCGTTAGCCGAAGCGGACCGATCAGCGTATTACACCCGCCGCGGCGAGGTCGGTTATACGGATTTCCCCGCCTATTCCCTGGGGTAGTGCTTTTCGCAGCCTTGGACTGATTGCGGCGGTGGCAGGCGTTCGGTGGCGGGCGGTTCTGCCAGCGCCTGCGATTTGTCGTCAATTGCCCGCGTTGTGCACCCTGCGCGCCCCCCGGGGATCGGGTCCGGCCATTTAAGCTGATATCATTCGGGCGCTGACACACCGAGTGGAAAACCATGAATCGTCAAAAAAAAATCAAGCAGCTATTAAAGGCGCATGCCAAAAAAGCCAGTGCCAAACTGGCACCGGCAAGCAAGTCTAAATACATCAGCAAGGCTGATCGATTGAAGCTCGCGGCTGAATCCACTCTCGACCCCACCACTTCCTCTGAGAGCGAGTGAGTTGCAGGAAACAGTGGTCTGTCGTGTCCAGCGATGTTTTGCCGACACGCCGATTCACTGTTAGCGCCGCATCCGTCCCTGGAGCGTCCAATGCCGTCCATCATCACGCGCCTGGTGGCGCTTGTTGTTCTTTGCCTGACGCTTGAAGTGCCAGCCCAGACCGGCGCCTGCCCGGCTGGCGAGAAGCAAGTGTGCCTGGACGGCTGCATCTGCCTGCCAGATATGGGACTGACGGATGACCTTTACCAGATCGCCGCGCCAGCCTTGGCGCTGTGGCTGACCCAGGCCCGCGCCGACGCCGCCGTCACCGGCCTGCAACCCATTCCACCGCACATCCGGGAGCAATTGCTGCGCTGGTACGATCCCGTCGTCCTCGATGCCGCGCGCTACAAAGTCAGCGATAGCGGCCAGTTCAACGCCGCCACTGCCATGCTGCAAAACCCCGATGTCGGTGCCGTGACGCTGATCGACATCATCCTCTTCCGGGATGCTGAAAGCGCAGAGCAGAACATCGTGCTCTGGGCTCACGAGCTCAAGCATGTGCAGCAGTTTCAGGAATGGGGGGTAGAAGGATTTGCCCAGCGGTATACACAAGATTTCAATGCGGTGGAGGCGCCGGCTTATGCCATACAGGCTGAGGTCAGGCGGACGTTGCGGGACGGAGCTGTCACTCATCCTTGAACCTGATCTGGAGCGGCGCATGAAAGTTGGTGTGATTTCCGATACTCACGGCTTGCTCCGTGCCGAAGCCCTGGCTGCCCTGGCGGGTTGTGAGCGGATCATTCACGCGGGCGACATCGGCAACGCCGACATTCTCGATCAACTCAAGGCTATCGCCGCGCTGTACGTTGTCCGCGGGAATAATGACCTGGACGCCCCGTGGGCAGAAAAACTTCCTGACCTTCTTCGTTTTGATCTCGACGGATGGGAAACGCTGCTGGTGCATGACGTCGCCGATGTCCCGGCCGCGCTCGACTCAGCCATCAAGCTGGTGATCACCGGTCATTCGCACAAGCCACGGATAGAGTGGCGTGGCGACCGGCTTTACCTCAATCCCGGCAGTGCGGGGCGGCGGCGTTTCAAGCTGCCGGTGACGCTGGCGCTGCTGGATGTGTTCGAAACGTCCCTGGAGCCGCGTCTGGTGTCTTTGCTGGAATGATGTTCAGAACGGGGTCGGCGGAATTTTTTCCAACATAAAACGGCTCGTTGATCAAACGAGCCGTCGTTGTGAAAGGACTATTTCAGATCGGCCTCAAAGGTGATCAGCATCAATCACCGCCTTGGCGAACGCCTGTGGATCTTCCTGCGGCAAGTTGTGACCGATGCCGCCGCTGATCAGCCGGAACTCGTATTTGCCGGTGAAGCGCTTGGCGTAATCCTCGGGGGCTGGGTGCGGCGCACCGTTGGCATCGCCTTCAAGGGTGATGGTCGGCACGCTGATGGAGGGCGCCGTGGCCAGTTTCTGTTCGAGCGCCTCGTATTGAGGCTCGCCCTGGACCATGCCCAGGCGCCAGCGGTAATTGAAGACGGTGATCTCGACGTGGTCGGGGTTGTCCAGGGCCTTGGCGCTGCGGTCAAACGTGGCGTCATCGAACGCCCATTTTGGCGAGGCCAGTTGCCAGATCAGCTTGGCAAAATCATGAGTGTTTTTCTCGTACCCGGCACGACCACGGTCGGTGGCGAAGTAAAACTGGTACCACCACTGCAATTCGGCCTTGGGTGGCAGCGGGTTCTTGCCGGCCGCCTGATTACCGATCAGATAGCCGCTGACCGAAACCAGCGCCTTGACCCGCTCTGGCCACAGCGCCGAGACGATGCCGGCGGAACGCGCGCCCCAGTCATAGCCACCGAGCACCGCTTGTTTGATCTTCAGCGCATCCATGAAATCAATGACGTCACTGGCCAATGCGGCCGGTTGGCCGTTGCGAAGGGTTTTATCGGACAGGAAATGCGTATCGCCATAACCACGCGCATACGGCATCAGCACGCGATAGCCCTTCGCTGCAAGCAGCGGGGCGACTTCGTCATAGCTGTGAATGTCATACGGCCAGCCGTGCAGAAGGATCACCACCGGACCATCAGCCGGGCCTGTTTCGGCGTAGGCCACGTTCAGCAGCCCTGCCTTGATGTGCTTCAGCGGGCCGAACGGGGAGGGTGTGGCCTGAGCGGCGTCGGCCTTGACCGCCGCCGGCTGCACGGTGGCGCTCGTTTGTGCGTGGGCCGCACCGAGCGCGCCGAACAGGGCGAATGCCAGGATCGACGAGCTGACCAGGTGGCGACGAGTCATGCCGGTTTTGTTCTGCATTGCCATCTTCATGGTGATGTCTCCGTTGCAAGGCGTTGGCCAGGGGTTCTGGCTGAGCCCCTTGAAACCTTGAAAACATTTGAACGCGGCGACGTATCTGGCCTGTGTCGAAACGCAGGCCCGGTGAAAACGCATGTATCAAGAGGGTAGCCGTACACACTGTGATACACAGCGACGCAGGGGGGGGCGGTGTCATCTTGGTGTCACCTAAGGCATGGCAGGATCATCACAAACCATCTTCAATACCCAGCGCACCCGCCCGCGGGCTGATGAATCTGCCAGGAATCCCCACCATGAAAGGGAACGCCTCTCTGTTTGCGGCCATTGACCTGGGCTCCAATGCGTTTCGCCTGATGATTGGCCAGTCGGTCAGACGCAACCAGCAGATTGTGATCCAGGAAGTCAAAACCCTGCGCGAGCCCGTCCGTTTGGCGGAAGGATTCCAGGGCGGCGCGCTGGATGAGTTGGCGTTGGATCGAGGGTGGCAGGCGCTCGCGCGATTCGGCAAAAAGCTGCGCGGCTTCGAGGCCGGACGGGTGCGGGCCGTGGCGACCAGCGCGGTGCGCGAAGCCGACAATGCCCAGTTGTTTTTGACCAGCGCCGAGCGTCACCTGGGGTTTCGGATTGACGTGATCTCCGGGCATGAAGAAGCCCGGCTGGTGTATGCCGGGGTTGCCCACACGACACCGAGTGCCGCGAGTATGCGGCTCGTGGTGGACATTGGCGGCGGCTCCACCGAGTTGATTCTGGGGCAGGGCGCACAGCCCCTGTTGACCGAAAGCATTGCCATTGGCAGCAGCACTTTTGGCATGCGTTATTTTCACGGAGGCTGCATTACGGCTCAGGGCCTGCTGGAAGCCGAGCGCGTCGCTACGGTGCAGTTTGAAAAGGTCGCACATCGTTACCGGGCGCTGGGTTGGCAGCAGGCCATCGGCTCTTCAGGCACCGCGCGGATGCTCGCCAAAGTCCTCAAGGCCAACGGCTTGAACGATGATGACCAAGGCGGAATCACCTACGGCGGCCTGCTGCGCCTGTCGTTGCGCCTGCTTGAAGCGGGGCAGGTCAATCAACTCAGGCTGGCGGGTTTGCAACCCCATCGCCTGAATAGCTTGCCTGGCGGACTGGTGGTCATGCTGGCCGCGTTCAAGGTTTTTGGCCTGTCGCAAATGACGCCTTCGGAAGCGGGTTTAAGGGTCGGGGTGTTACATGGGTTGATGGCCAGGCATTGACTGGATTCTGATGACTGACTGCAGTCATTACCGGTCAGGGACGCAAGCCGTCAGTCAGCGCGCCTCAAAGGCGGGTGAACGCCATCTATCATGAACCGGGCGAATCCATCCTGAAGGAGGCGGTTATCTCATGAACAAGGAACCCATCGGCTCAAAGAACGCAGAGGACGAAGGCGCCTCTGCGCTGATAGACGCGAGAATCAAAGAGCTGAGTGACTGGCGGGGCGAAACGCTCGCCAGGATTCGAACGATCATCCAGCACGCCGACCCCGATGTGGTCGAGGAATGGAAATGGCGGGGCGTTCCGGTGTGGTCACACGCGGGCATCATCTGCACCGGCGAGACGTACAAGAACGCCGTGAAGATGACCTTCGCCAAGGGCGCTTCGCTGGAGGATCCTTCGGGACTTTTCAATGCCAGTCTTGAAGGCAATACCCGACGGGCGATTGATGTGCATGAAGGCGATGAGATTGATGAGGAAGCGTTGAAGGCGTTGATTAACGCTGCCGTCGCGCTCAACTTCTCGCGAGCTGCCGCGCGTGCCAAACCGGTGAAATGAGCAAAGAACTGATGCCGATCAGTGAGTCAATCTCTACGGCTATGCCATTTCAATCCCCATGGCGGCGGTTGGGGCCGATGCTGGCAATGTTATCAAGCTGGACGACGAGCCTGTTTCATCTGCGCATTCACCGGCTGCGATAACTCAGAGCTGAGGCGCGACGTTTCACTCTCTCGAACAAAAGCCGCCGCCAACCAAGGGGCGGCCAATCACCTGCTTTAGCTGATACCAATTGGCCACCTCATCCGTTAGAGTGTGCGCCGCCCGAGAGATGGATCCCGGGCAATATCTCATGGAGCTTTTTCAGTGAAGTACGTTAGTAAAGTTGTCGCAGTAGCCCTGTTCGGTCTGGTTCTGGCGG
The DNA here is from genome assembly GCF_900106065.1 of Pseudomonas mandelii. Classification (NCBI taxonomy): domain Bacteria; kingdom Pseudomonadati; phylum Pseudomonadota; class Gammaproteobacteria; order Pseudomonadales; family Pseudomonadaceae; genus Pseudomonas; species Pseudomonas mandelii. The sequence continues at coordinate 6,697,862 of NZ_LT629796.1, read as the reverse complement.
GTTGCACCGGCACGCCGATGAACACCCAGCATTATGAAAGCAGTCAATACACCGTCCTGGGCCACAGTGAAGCGAGCGCCACGGGCCTGCTGCTGTTCGGCGTGATCCCGATCCAGCAGAACAACCGTTTTGTTCGCGCTCAGAACGCGGCGATCAAAGCCAAGGGCGGTGACGCGATGATCAACACCCAGGTGCAGGAAAACTGGTTCTGGGCGTGGGTCCTGACCGGCTACACCACCAAGATCTCCGGTGATGTGGTCAAGCTGAAAAACGTTCAGTAAGCCCAATACCCGGTCTTGATTGCGGATGCGCAATTGTGGCGAGGGGATAAGTCCCCTCGCCACAGGTTGTCTCTCAGCTGAAGATGTTCTTAAGTGAATAGCCTTGCGGTTTAACCGGGTTTTCATCAGTGGAAGCTGGAGGTCAGTGGCGTTCCGTCACGCGAGCCTGCGGAGCCACCCGATTCCTTCCCGACCACTTCGCCTGATAGAGCTGTTGATCGGCGCGTTTGATCAGCGCGGTGGTATTGCTGTCCGATATCTCGGCCAGGCCAATGCCGATGCTGACCGTGACGTGCCCGACCGTAGCAAAAATGGCTGCGGCAATCGCGGCGCGAATCTTCTCGGCAACGACCTCGGGGCTCTCGGGTTCCTCGACTTCCGGTAACAGCACCGCAAACTCCTCGCCACCGTAACGGGCCACGAAGTCAGTGGCGCGGGTGTTGTCCTGGATCAGCCGGGCGAGTTGGTGCAGCACCTCATCGCCGATCGCGTGGCCGTGGGTGTCATTGATTTGCTTGAAGTGGTCGGCGTCGATGAACAGCAACGCAAAGGGCCGTCCGGTTCGTTGAAACAGCAGGTTGCACTCATTCAGTTTCTCGTCGAATCGGCGCCGGTTGTACACGCCGGTCAGTGCGTCGTGGGTGGCCAGTTTCAACAGATCGGCGTTGGCCTGGGTGAGGGCGGCGGTGCGTTGCGCGACCGTGGCTTCCAGCGACGCATTGGCTTCCTGCAACTCGCGCTCCTTGCCGAGCAAGGACTCCGTCATGCCCTGGAGGGATTGGCCCAGCTGGGCAATTTCTCGCACCGAATGGTCCCGCGGAAACGTCACACCCGGTTGTTGGTTTTGTACCCGTTTGGCTGACTTTGCCAGCTGTTCGATCGGGCGGCTGAGGTACAGCGCCAGGTAGTACGCCACCAGAGCAAACACGATGGCGGCAATGACCCCCAACACCAGCAATTTGTAAAACAGGATACGTGCGGGTTGAAGCGCGATATCCAGTGGCTGGCGGACCGCGATGTACCACGTCAGGTCCGTGCTCGAGGGCGTGGGGACCGCGACCACGCTGGTCAGGTAACCGTCGCCGACTGACCAGCCGGCGTTGTCGGAATGGTTTTCCCGGGCGACCGGCATGTTCGCCACACGTTGCCCCATGAGCGCTTCCGGATAGAGCACTTTGCCGTCGTGGTCGACGATCAGCGCCTCCACCTCGGGCGTCATGTCCTTGCGCAGCACGGCCGCGTCGACAATCCGCGTCGCCCAGCTCCAATGGGCATGGGCGCCCAGCACACCGATCACCTGGCCCTCGGCATTGCGGATCGGCGCGGCGAAATCGATGAAGCGCAAAGGCTCGCCACTGGCGGTTCCGGGCAGCAGTTTGGCCAGCAGGACCGCCTCATGAGGATCGCCGGTATAAGCACCGCGCAACCCGGCCTGGAACCAGGGGCGCTCCTTCACCGATTGATTGACCAGAAGACCGTTCACGGCTTGCCGTACACGCCCGTTGGCGTCAGCCACGCCCATCCAGGCGTACTCGGCACGGGATTGCGAACGCAGCTCCATCGACGACAAGATATCCGGATCGCCCAGGTCGCCGTGCTTGAATAACGGCGCTCGACTGAGCAGAGACACTTCGAGCTGACGCTCATGCAGTTGTGCGCCCAATAGCTCGGCCGCCGACCTTGCCGTACTCAACAACGCATTGCCGCTGGCCTGCTTCATTTGCTCGGTGGCGATGTGGCCCACGTAGAAACCCACACTCATCAGCGTGAGCAACGACAGACCGGCAAACCAGAGTGTCAGGTGGCTTCGCAAGCTGGCTTTGATCATGGAAGACACCTGACGGTTTGAAGTCGCAGCATGGTATGCGCAATGGTCGGGTGGGGGCCAGTGGCGGCGCTTTCATGGCATCGATCGGTACACGCATTCGCCAACGCGATGACAAGAAACAGAGTCAGTCGGACCGAAGCGTCCTCAGTCGGCACGTCCGCGCAGTTGCGCGAGAATCCGCGCGGCATCCCGGGCCGGAGGCAAACCGAAAACGCGGGCGTAGTCCCGGCTGAATTGGGTAGCGCTTTCATAGCCGACATCGAACGCGGCGCTGGTGACGCTTTTAGCGTTCGCCACCAACAAAGTCCGCGCCTGAAGCAGCCGCACGCGTTTTTGATACTGCAAGGGGCTGAGCGTGGTGACGGCTTTGAAATGGCGGTGGAACGCTGACACGCTCATCGACGCCGTGCGGGCCATGTCCTCGACCCGCAGCGGCTCGGCGAAGGCGCGGCGAATCCACTGGATCGCGAGGCTGACACGGGCCATGGCCGTATCGGGCGCGGCAATCTCGCGCAGCATCCAGCCGTGCGGTCCTTGCAAAACCCGATAGAGAATCTCCCGCTCGTACACCGGGCTCAGGGCCGCGATGTCCGCCGGCCGGTCCATCAATCGCAGCATGCGCACCCAGGCGTCCATCAGCTCGGGTGTGACCGCGGCCACTGAGAAGCCGGCCTCCTGTTCTGACGGTGCGACAGGTTTTGGCAGGTCTGTCAGTAACGTTGCCAGTACGGCAGGGTCCAGCGTCAAGGCGACGGCGAGGTACGGCTCGCCGGACGTGGCCGGGTGCACACTGCCGACCGCCGGCAGTTCAATCGAAATCACGAAATAGGTCGCCGGGTCATACCTCAGTGTGCGATCACCGACAGTGATGGTCTTACTGCCTTGCAGGATCAGGTTGATCATCGGCTCGTAGACAGCGGCCAACTGATGTTCGGGAATCGCACCCTGGACCATGGCCACGCGCGGAATGCCCGTCTCTGTACGCCTGTTTTCGGCCCTGGCGGCAAGGGTTCTGAGTTCATGCAGTTGGTTTTCCATGGGGAGACATCTGACCGCAGGGGGACGCACGGCGCAAGCGAAAAGCAGAAACAGGCAGGATTGGAGTAGTAACGGCTGCGCTCGCCCGAGGGTCTATGGTTACCGTGGTTGCTCATCTGATTGACAGTGGAGCAAGCCATGAGCGTTATCGTCATTACCGGCGGCAGTCGAGGCATTGGTGCCAGCGCCGCAGTGCACTGTGCCCGGCGTGGAATGGGCGTCATCCTGACCTACAAGAGCAACGTGCAAGCGGCGGATTCGGTGGTTCAGCGCATCAAGTCCGAAGGTGGTCATGCCGTCGCCCTTGAACTGGATGTCAGCCATGCCGGGCGCTTCGGCGTGTTCGTCGATGCGGTACGAGAGGCGCTGCAATCGAACTGGCAAACCACCACCTTGGGTGGTCTGGTCAACAATGCCGGCCACGGCCTGTTCAATCCGCTTGAGACGGTCACCGAGGCGCAGTTCGACGACCTCATGAACGTTCACCTCAAGGGCCCGTTCTTCCTGACCCAGGCCTTGCTGCCGCTGATGGAGGAGGGCGCAAGCATCGTCAACCTGACCAGCGCGACGACACGGGTGGTCACGCCAGGCGTGGCGCCTTATGCCGCTTTCAAGGGCGGACTGGAAGTACTGACTCGCTACATGGCCAAGGAGTTTGGTGAGCGACGCATCCGTGCCAATGCCGTCTCGCCCGGCGCCATTCGCACCGAACTGGGCGGCGGCTTGAGCGAAGAATTCGAGACGCTGCTGGCCTCGCAAACGGCGCTCGGTCGCATCGGCGAACCGGACGACGTCGGTCGAGTGATCGCCACGTTGCTGTCCGAAGAAAGTGCCTGGATCAACGCGCAATCCATTGAGGTTTCCGGCGGTTACATCATCTGAACCAGCGAGGCGCATTCCATGCTTGATCATGTGTTTATCTCAGTCAGCGACACCCAACGCTCCGTCAATTTCTATACCGCGGCGCTCACACCGCTCGGCATCACTCACTCGCTCGATTTCGACGGCAAGGATGGCCCGCCGGGCCACCCGGATCTCAAGGGTTTCGGTGCGCAAGGCCGGGTGTTTTTCTGGCTGCGTGAAGGGGTGGTGGAGGGGCGGGCTGCGCATGTCGGGTTCGTTGCGAACAGCAGGGGCGAGGTCGATGCGGCCTATGCCGCTGCGATGAAAGCAGGCGCTACCGATAACGGCGCTCCCGGCGCACGGTTGCATTACGACCCGAATTATTACGCGGCTAACGTCCTGGACCCGGATGGCTACAGCCTCGAATTCGTCTATAAAAACTGGCAGCACCGACAATGAGCAAACTTCTGATTTATGGCGCAACCGGGTACACCGGCCGAATGGTCGCGGCACAGGCGAAGGCCGCCGGGCTGGACTTCGAAGTCGCTGGACGTGACGCGACAAGGGTGGCTGCGCTTGCCCGGCAGCTGAGCGTGCCTTATCGCACCTTCACGGCCGACGCTCAAACGGCGCAAGCGCTGAGCGGCGTCACGCTGTTCGGAGTCGAATTCGCCGAGAGCATTGCCGGGACGGTGATCGTTGATCTCTAAGGCTGGCGCTGAAGGCACAGCAAGCGCTCGATCTGCGCTAACTCCCAGGTGCTGAGCAAACTGACCGGGTCGGTGCCGTAACGTTGCCAGCGGTCGAGTTCACCCTCGCGGCCGTCCGGGGCCAGGCAACGTTGGCAATGCAGCAGACGGGCGCCGTCGACACCGAGGCTCAGGCGCCAGCCTTCGATATCGACGTGCACGTGGCCGGGCTCGGGTTGTCTGGCGAGGCGCGATAGCGGCCGGAGTTCCAGCGCGGCGTCGCGCAACTGCTGGTAAACCTCGCGGGCGGTCAAGGGTGGCACAGGGCATCTCCGGTGGAATCGCAGGGTTGCACAGGATAGAGTCTGCGCTTGCCGCTGTCAGCGGATAGCGGGGTCGTTATTCCACCCGTCTGCCGGCGGCTTATTGGAAGTAGGTTCAACCGGGTGCGAGCTGATTTACGTGCGCTTGGCCACAAATGATTTGGAGCAGGACATGAATAAAGCCGCAGCCCTCATGGTGCTTATTGCGGGGATGTTCGGCGCGCAAGTCCAGGCGGCCGGCGATGCTGAAGCCGGCGCGACACTGTTCAAACGGATATGCGGCGGCTGCCATCAAGTGGGGGAGTCGGCGCGGGGTTCGTTCGGGCCGCAACTCAATGGCATTTTTGGACGCCCGTCAGGTAGCACGACGGATTATCAATACTCCGACGCCATGAAATCGGCCGGCATTGTCTGGACCCGCGAGACCCTGATCGCGTACCTCGAAGATCCAAAGGAAGTAGTACCCGGTACCCGGATGATTTTCTGGGGGCTCAGCGATCCGGAGAAGATTGAAAACCTGTTGGCGTATCTGCAGACCTTTCAGCCGCAGTAGGGCTTCCCGACATCTGCCAAGGATAAGTAAAGCAATGCAACGAACCACCTCGCGATTGCTTTCAAGGCCTCTCCGAACTGAAGACCTGGCCAGCCTGTTCGCGATCTACGGCGACCTTGCGACGAACCGATACAACCCGGCCGGGCCTTTGATCCATATTGACCAGGCTCAAACGCTGCTGGATGACTGGATTCGCCATTGGTCCGTCCACGGCTACGGGCTGTGGACCGTCGCTAGCCGCACTGACCCGGATGATGTCATTGGTTTTGGCGGAGTTGGTTTGCGAGCGTTTGGCGAGGTCGAGCTGCTGAACCTCGGTTATCGATTTGCCGTGACCGCCTGGGGCCAGGGCTACGCGACTGAGTTGAGCAGGGCGGCGCTTGAATATGGATTCGAAGAGCTGAGGGTGCCTGAGGTTTTTGCGCTGGTCAGGCCTGCCCACGCCGCCTCGATAGGCGTGTTGGAAAAGGTCGGTATGCAACGTGTCGATGTGCTCGATGACGTACCGGGGCAGGTGCCGAGTTTTGTTTATCACACAGTCGTGGCCAGTGGGTGCGCACCTCAGCGAGACGAATTGGATATTTCCTTTTCTCACCTTTAGACGGGGCGCGCTTCGCGTTCATACGGACTTAATCGAAACTTTCGCTCCAGCCGCCTCAAGCTCGATTTTTGCCTTTTCAGCCTCCTCTGTCGGTACGGTCAATACAACAGTCGGTGCGCGGTCAACGAGATTCTTGGCGTCGGTCAAGCTCATTTCCATTTCAGTCAACATTCTTAATGATTTGATTACGCTAACTTTGTTGGATCCGACCTCTTCGAGGTGGATGTTTGATTTCGGTAGGTTTTCTTTTGCTTTTGATAAAGCTTCAAGTTCTTCTAATAATAATAAGGTTTCAAGTTCTTTGGGGGATAGTGTTGAGAGTTGTTCGGGAGTTAAATTCATTTGGAATTGTCCTTGTGTTGTAGCGCCTTTTGGGTATTGGTTTTTTCAGTGAGAGGGTAGACGATGATGTTAAGGTGGGAACCTGTTAAATCTGACAGTTTTTAATATCATTTTGCGATAAGTGACAAATTAAATTTGATAAAAAAAGATCAGGCGGAGATAGGTTTCATTTACGTAAAAAAGCCCGGAGGCCCCGGCCGAATGTGCCATCGAGTAGTGTGTTGATGGTGGCTATCGACGTCACGGCATTGAACGACAAAAGGCCTCAAGGAGGCAGGGCTCAGGTGTTCGCGGCTAGGCATAAGAGAAGTGCTGCGTGATGCAGCCTGATCGTCCGCCGAAGATTTTTTATGAGAACTTCATTGAATTGATTGTGCCTATCGATGCCGGCAATGAATGCAGGAAGGGTCAAGACGACAGTGCGTACCATGGTGATCGGTACGTAGGATGACGCCTACAAAAAACTCACCGAACGGTGATTTTTCCCACGTTTATCGAACTTGATATTCGTCTGGACAGGCAGTTTTACTTCGTTAGGATGTGTCAGTTTCCTCCCGGTATTGACTTCGATGTTTCAGGGGGAGAGTCTTGGCGTCGCTGGAACCCGTAGCTGAAACCGGATAGAAATGCTCTTGCCAAATAGACTCGAAGATCATCGTGTCTCTAGTGCAGAAACAAAACATTCTGGTTTTCTGGCCGTGAATGTTGTTTTTAATGCGCTATGAATACACCGTTTTTTGTTAGCTGCGAGCTGTCTGGGATGGGCGTTTTAGGTGGCATTGGTTACATGTGATAACACGGGTAAGAGGGGGTGGCGGATATGCCTGCCCTAAATAGTTAGTTCTAATGATCGACGCGTTGCCATTGGATAGTTTGCGGCAGATGGCAGGTTGGATTGATTAGATAATATTCCGAGGACTGCACTTGCATGATGCAAGTGCGAACAATCGATAGAAGTGAGTTTGTTCACTTCTGGAGGCAAGGATGCACGACCAAGTTACGTCTGAATTTTCTGTTCATCTGTGTATTCATCAACTATTCGAAGCCCAGGTTGCACGCAGTCCTGAAGCCACGGCGCTGGTCTTTGAGGGTGAGACGCTCAGCTATGGTGAACAACTGCCTCGCTTGCTTGCTGGTTCACATGTGCCATTGAGTCGCCGATAAAGCGCCCGCAACAGTTTGCGGGCGTGCAGCGGGGTACCCATCGGCGAAGCATTATAAAAAGGAGAAATCATGGCAAATCCCTACCGCGAACTGCTCACTACCCCGGGCGTCATGGGGTTGGTGATCGCGAGTTCCATTGCCCGTCTGCCGCAGGCAATGATCGGCATCGGCATCATTACCATGTTGGTGCAGCAGACGGGACTTTATTGGCTGGCTGGCTCGGTCGCCGGTACCTTTACCCTGGCAAATGCGCTGATCGGCCCGCAGGTGTCGAAACTCGTCGATCAGCGGGGGCAGAGTCGAGTGCTGCCCTTAGTCACCACCTTCAGCATTGGCATGTTGCTGGCGCTGATCGTTGCCGTCTCTATGAGGGCGCCGACCCCGCTGTTGTTTATTCTTGCGGCACTGGCGGGCACGATGCCCAGCATGCCCGCGATGATAAGAGCACGCTGGACACAGCTTTTCCGTGGCAAGCCGCAGTTGCACACGGCTTTCTCTCTGGACACGGTGCTGACTGAGCTCGCTTTCATTATCGGTCCACCCCTGGCCATCGGTCTGAGCGTCAGTTTTTTTGCCGAAGCCGGACCGCTTGTCGCGGTCTTGCTGCTGGTCATCGGCGTGAGCGCTTTTCTTCTGCAAAAGCAGACAGAACCTAAGGTCGTCGTGGGCGTCAGGAAGAGCACCGGCTCTACCTTGCTGATTCCCGGCGTTCGCACCATCGTTCTGGCACTCCTGGCGATGGGGGTGATTGGCGGATCAATCGATGTGGCGGTGGTGGCCTTCGCCAACGCACAAGACTGGCCAGCGTCCGCCAGCTTCATCCTCGCAGCCTATGCGCTCGGCTCAATGATCGCGGGCCTGACGTTCGGCGCGTTGAGGGTCTCCTTGTCGATTGAAAAGCAGTTCTTCGTTGGCGTTCTGATCACGGCAGTTACAGCCGTCTTGCCCATTTTCTCGCCGGACGTCTACATCCTTTCCGGGATGCTGTTTGTGGCAGGCATGTCATTCGCACCAACGATGGTCGTCGTCATGAACCTTGGTACGATCATCGTTCCACCGTCCAGGATCACCGAAGGCCTGACGTGGATGACGACGGGCATCAGCATCGGAGTGGCGCTCGGTGGCGTACTCGCGGGGCTGGTCATCGACGCCTATGGCGCACGGGCAGGGTTCGGCGTCGCCATCGGCGCGGGGCTGGTCATGGTGGTGATCGTGCTGTTGGGGCTGCGTACACTTCGCGCCACATCAGCGGTTTGCGCCGAGCCGAGTTTCCAGTAATCAGCACGCTGGACTTCGTTACAGCGTTGATCTGCCGACAAGGGGCATGGCCCTCTTCGTGGTCCATCTGGTCGCTCAGCTAGAATGACCATTCATTCCCCATTGATGGAGAACCAGAATGGTCAGCAAAAACACGATTTGCCTCTGGTACGACGGCGCCGCACTGGAGGCCGCGACGTTCTACGCCAAGACGTTTCCCGACAGCGCGGTGGGCACCATCCTTCGCGCGCCTGGCGACTATCCTGCGGGCAAGCAGGGCGATGTATTGACGGTCGAATTCACGGTGATGGGCATTCCGTGTCTCGGCCTGAACGGGGGCTCGGGGGTCAAGCACAACGAGGCGTTCTCGTTCCAGGTGGCGACTGACGACCAGGCCGAAACCGACCGCTTGTGGAGCGCGATTGTCGGAAACGGCGGCCAGGAAAACGTCTGCGGCTGGTGCCAGGACAAATGGGGATTGTCGTGGCAGATCACGCCCCGCGTCCTGACGGATGCCATCAATAATCCCGATCAAGCAGCGGCCAAGCGCGCGTTCAACGCGATGATGCAGATGGGGAAAATCGATGTCGCGGCGATCGAAGCGGCGGTCAAGGGTTAATCCGACCTGACGCTGATGATCTACGTTATCGCGCCAGTTGCTCCACCAGCTCAGGCGTCACGTAGTGCGGTCCGTCGAACAGGTACAGCGGATAACCGTCATAGGCCGCCAATTGCGGCTTGAGCTCGGCGGCGGTGGCGGAGCGAAAGCCGCCGCCGAAGTTGGGGCGAAAGGCTTCGACGATGATGCGCACCCGGTCTTTGCCCAGACGCTCGCGCAACGCGTCGGCGTAGGTCCTGGCGACCGGTGCGGTGCGGGCGTAGACACCGACGCCGTCCTGGAAGAACACGCCAATGTCATTCGGCAGCCACTGCTTGAGCCATTCTGCCGTGGCGACAGGACCGATGTTCGCACCGTCATATACGCTGATCCATAACGGTCGTGGCAGCTTGGCCAGCAGGGCGGGCAGTTCTTTGGCGCGGGTCCAGCTGGGGTCGACTTCGGCGGGGAAATACCAGCCGGTGACGTGCAAGGGCGTCGGCAATTTGGCGATGCGTGCCGAGACTGCCGCCAGTTGCTCGATGTTGTCCCGTGAGCGGTTTTCGCTGAAATAGCCGGCCAGTCCAAGGATGACGTCTTGCGCCCAAGGGGCCTTGGCGATGCGTGCCCAATCGGGCAGAACCGGCACGCTGGGCAGGCCGGAACCGGCAACGAATGCCTGATCGTCGACGACAGTCCATTGCACCAGCAGCTCGCGGGCCCCCAGCTTTTCCCAGTGGCCATTGATGCCGACGGTCTTGTTGTCCGGCTGCCAGACGATGCCGACGATCCCTGGGGTCTGGGCCTTTTTGTCCGTCACGTAGAGCACGCCGGTCCCGGTGCCGAGAATGGCGGCAAACAACAGACCCGCAATGGTCGCGCGACTGGCGGTGTAACCAAGAATGTTCACGGAAGCGCCTTATTGATGCGCTGATGCCATTGGCTCAGCGAGGTGACGCCTTTGGCGTTCCAGTTAGCTGCGGCATCGGGGCCGAGGTGGAACTGGCCCTCGTTGAATTGCCAGACGATCACTTGCGGTTTGTGTTGGGCGAAATCCGCAGACTCCAAGTATTGCAGCAGCGTAGCCCATGGGCCGACATCGCCAGGATTCCAGGTCAGCGCGACGGGACGGTCCAGGGCATTGGAAAGCTTTTGCGTAAAGCCCAGGTAAGGTTGGACAAAGCTGTTGCCGATCACCTGAACCGGTGCCGGTGCGTCATCGATCAGCAAGTCGTTCTGGGCCTGATGGCGAACGGTGTAGATGTCGCGACCAATCGATTTACGTTTGATCGCCGGCAGGAAATTGCTCGCCAGATCGCCGAACGCGCGTCGGTCGAACCACTCGCCCAGCGCCGCGCCACCGCCGGGTTCGCCTTGCAGGCGGTAACGCTCGGTAATCAGTTGCGCCGTGGCGTCGGCGGTGTTTTCCGCGCTCCAGGCGGTCCAGTGGTAGTCGGCGCGATAAAACGCGGTCTGTTTGCCGTGTTCAGTGCGTTGCAGGACGGGCTTGATGTTCAGCATGGTCAGGCCTGCTTGAGTCAGCTCGCTCTGCAAGAGCTCGTAGCGCTGCATCACGGCCGGGCTCAAGGGCTGACTGGCGGGCAGGCGCGAGGCATAAAACGGCGCTTTCATCGGCACTACCAATACGACCAGACTGATGTGTTCCCGCGCAAGGTTCTGCTGGAGTTGTTTCACCAGCGCAATGTTGCGAGTCGTGCCGGGGTTATCGACCTTGCTCAGGCTTTCCCAGGCCGGGAACAGCCAGCCACCTTCGCCGGTAATGACCGCCGAGGCCGCTTCAACGCCGGTGCCTGACAGGCTCAACAAGACACCGGCGATCAGGGCGGAAACCGGCCAGCGAGATTTCCATTGAAGGGTCATGGCGCGGTCTGGTCGACAAGGCCGATCAGGCGTGGAGCCTGCCGGGAGCCGACCAGGAACAGGCTGTAACGATCGCCGGCCTTGAAGGGCGCCAGCTTGAACGGCAGGCTGATGTTCTGCTCGCAATTGGCAACCAGCGTTGCTTGCACCGGGTTAATCGTGCGCTGGGCCTGACCGTTGAACGGCACTTGATTGAACACCGGGGCATGGTTAGCCAGTTTCACCCCGGCCTTTTCGCAACCGCTGGCCAGGTTGTAGAGGTTGAGTTCGGCACGCAAGTCTTTGCCGCGCAGCGGCGGGTCGATGACCAGACGGGGTGCCCGCGCCGGGTCACTGTCGAGAATCAGCGTGACCCACGCACTTTTCGGTGCACTCAGGCCCTTTATCTCGCGACCGTTGACGGTCACTTGCAGCGGCTGTCGCGAGTCCACGACCTGAAAAGGACTGGCCACCGTCGCCTGGGTCGAGAGGGCGAAACTCGCGCCCTGGCCCACCTGGACCTGCATGGCAGTGTCGGAGGGGTTGACCACCCGCACCCAGGCCGAACCCTCCGGCAGTTTTGGCGCGTACAACTGGGCAATTTCAGGGGCGGCGTTTGCCCCCATCGGGATCAGGCCAAGTCCCAGCCACAAACAGAATCGAATCTTCATGCAAGTCCTCAATAGGAATAAGTCAGGCGACCGAAGACACCTTGAGCGCGATCATCGCCCAGCACCTTGACGCGGTACTGCAGGGAGAAGTCGAGATAGGAGCGGGGCGCGTTGTACGCATCTTCGCGGAACCAGTAGCGCACGTTGTTGCCGACACCGATGCCACCGGCCTTGCCGGACGATGAGTCCGATTTGCCATCGGAGTCGGTGCCACTGTTCATCTTCGAGTCGTAATCGAACGCGGCCACCACATGGGGGAACGTCACCCAGCGTGAGCCCGCGCCACCGATGGCATAGCTGCGGCCGACCTGCCATTCGCTGTTGAAATAGTCCCGCGAGTCGTTGACGTAATGTCCGGCTTCAGCGAACAACTGCGAAGTCCACCAGCTGGAGGCATCGACCCGCAGATCGGTCCCGACGCTTGCGCCATAGCCCAGACGCAGCAGCCAGTCACCGTCGACGTCCGACGATCCCAAGGGGAATGTGCGCTCGACGGCGGCCATCACGTTCAGCGACGTGAAGGGTTTGACCCGTACACCCACCGCGCCTTGCAGCGCATCGAAACCGGTGTCCGAATCGCTGTTCTTGCTCCACAGCGTGTCGGTGACGCGTCCGTAGAGTTCGACAAAGCGTGCATTGCGATAGCCCAACGGGCGCCAGGACAATTCGGTGCTGTTTTGCAGGCTGTCATTGCTGCTATTGCCGCCGCTCGGCGCTGAGCTCAGGCCGCTGCTGGTGCTGTTGCCGCGGTAACTGGTGGTGTTGGTCAAACCCCAGGTGCGCGAGACATCGGCCACGGCGCGACGGGTGTCGAACAGCTGCTGCGGGGACAGGTCCGGTTCACCGGCATTGTTTGCGTCGATGACGCGCTTGAAGTAGCTGACGGCTTGTTCGTCATCATTGACCCGCATCGCGTTATAGGCCGCGTCCTGAGTGGCTGTCGGCGTCAGTCGCGTCTCGGCATCGGCCTTGCGGAACGATGCGTGGGCACCCTCATCGTCGCCGGCCTGGACCGACAAGTAAGCGATCTGCAGGTCGCTCATCGATTCCAGTTCACCCGTGTCCCGCGCTTGTTGCAGCCGTTCGCGCGCGGTTCGGCGCTGGCCGATGGCGCTGTACAGACTGGCTTCTTCATAAGCAGGCAGGCTGCCCAGTGCCAAGGCCTGGGTAAAGTCCTGGCGAGCCCCGGCGTCGTCACCCGATTGCTGGCGCAGACGACCGCGTTGGGCCAGCAGTCGGGCGTCGTCGCCTGTGAGCCGGAGCCCCTCGCTGGCCGCCGCGATGGCTTCGGGCACTCGTTTCTGATCACTCAAGGCGCTGACGAGCAACCGTCGATACGCTGGATTCTGCGGCGCACGGGCAATGGCTTCGTTGGCCAGGACGACGGCCGAGGCGGGGTCCTTGCTGGCGAGTGCGGCGTAAGCCTGACCGGCCTTGTCGGTTCCGCCGTCGCGCTGGTTGCCCGGCCAGATATCGCAGACCAGGCCAAAAGCGGTTTCCTGACAGTTCAGGGCCGGGGCCGGAAACTGGGCGACAGCGTTCAACCCGTTGTTTTTTTGCCTGAGGGCCATTCGGGCGGCTGTGCGTCGACGGGCCACTTCGCCGCCTTCGTCATCGGCCAAAGGTTGCAGCTGATCAAGCGCCCGCTGAGGCTCGCCATGGGCCAGCGCAGCGTCGGCGGCGAAGAAGCGAATGTCGCGGGTTTCGGTTTCCAGCAGGCCATCGATGGACAGGGCGTGATTCAGGTCAGCCTCGGCTGCCGCTGTTTTACCCTGACGATCAAGGGCGTAGCTGCGCAGGATCCACGGTGCGATTTCGCCATCGTCCTGAGCCAGTGCGCCAGACGCGGCCACCTCGGCCCCTCGGTAATCCTTGGCTGCGAGCAGGGCGCTGATCAGCAGTTGCTGATTGGCGCCGATTTCCGGTGCCCAGGCGACGGCTTTCCGGGCCTTATCCACGGCCAGCGGCATCTGGCCTTGCTCCAGGGCGCGATAACTTTCGACGGCCAGCGGTGCGGCCAATTGCCGACGAATCGCTTCGCGGCGCATCAGCAACGTATCGTCGTCCGGGAACACGGCCAATGCCTGAGTGGTGGCCTGATCCGCTTCTTGAAGATGTTGTTGACGCTGCAACGACTCGATCAGCAGCAGTCGATAATCCATGCGTTTGGGTGCCTGAGCGATGGCTTTGCGTGACGCCTGTGCCGCCGCGCCGAAATCATCGCGATCATAGGCCTTGAAGGCCTGGGCGGCGGCGCCGAAGCCTGGAGCCTGACGTGACTGTGGGTAGCGCTTGGGATGATCACGCAGATCCTTGTCCCGTTGAGCCAGCACGATCAGCCTGTTCAAACGGGTGATGTCGGCGCGCTGACGCAACGCTTCGCGGGCCTTGGCGATGGCCAGGTCGTAGTCTTTGCGCTCGTAGGCGCTGTAGGCTTCGTTGGCGGTGACGTAGGCCGGACCGGTCAACGGTAATGGCAGTGTTTCGGCATGAGCCAGCGCAGGTATCAGGCTCAGCCCCGTGGCCATGAGGGTCAGCAAGGGGCGATTCATGCCGGAAGCTCCGCAGGGTAGTGGCTGTGCTGACGTGCCACGGCCTTTTCGATGGTGGCGCGGGGCAGCACGCCGCTGTCGACCAGATAGTCGCCGATGCGTCCGTGACGCTGCGGGCGGTACTGCAACATGGTGCGGTTGAACACGTCGCGATCCAGCAAGCCCATTTCGATCAACAGGTCACCCAACAGTGGCGCGCGGGCATCTGGTACCGACTGGCCTTCGCGCACATTCATCAGGCGCAACTGCGCAACGATTTCGCTTTCACGGGCAATCAGCTGCACCGGCTCGCTGCCCAGTACCTCGCTGACTTGTTGCAGACCTTCGGCCGGCAACGGACTGGCCACGGCCAGTTGGACTCGGCCGTCGGCATTCAAACCCACCGGCACCACACGCCAGCGCAGGGCGAACTCATCATCCAGGGTGAGGGTCGACGCCTGCGCCTTGTGGGCCACATCGAACACCCGCGGCAGGTCATTCTGGAAGGCGATGGCTTCGGCCAGCGTCTCGTCGTCCAGCCAGCCATTGCTGAGCAAGATCCGCCCCAATGGCATGTGCCGGGTTTTCTGTTCGGCGAGGGCGCTTTGCAGGTCGGTTTCGTTGATCGCCTGCCAGGACAGCAACACGCTGCCCAGCTTGCGCGGGGCGGCGGCGACCAGGTCGGTGGACGGGAAGTCGTGCATGGTCTTGTCCCACACCAGTTTGCGGTTCATGACCTTGCCGACCAGGAACATGCGCCAGGCCCGTGACGCGGCCATGAAGTTGACGAAGTTGCCCACCACCATGCGCGGGATCGACAGCAAACCGTGCTGCCAGCCGTACAGCACGGTGGTGAAGTAACAGCGATGCGCGATGCGCCAGGCCAGCGCAACACCGTTGGCCAGCAGCAAGTATTTGATGAAGCCGTTGGTTTCGAACGGCGTGGGGAAACTCACGTCCCACAGGCCGCTCTGGCGCAGGATGATCAGGCCCAACAGTTGGACCAGAATCACGTAGGCGATGATGCTGACAAACGCCGTCACTACGCCTTTGCGGTCACGGAACAACAGATATCGGTTGGCCAGCGAACCGTTCCAGCCCATTTGCTCCCAGCCTTGCAGGCCGATGCCCAGCGTCCAACGAGCCTTCTGCCGGAACGCGGTGCGGAAGGTATCGGGAAAGAATTCGCGCACACACAACGGCATCTTCAGCGTCGATTCGTAAGGCTTGCGAAACCAGGATTTGCGCAGCACACGAAACTGCACCGGGAAGCGCACGAAGATCGCGTTCATGCCGACCTTGGCCAGGCGTGCGCCGACGTCGTAGTCCTCGGTGAGGCTGTCAGTGTTGAACGGCTGGTTCTGGGTTTCCCCGGCCAGCACACGCAGGGCGCGATGGGAAAAACAGGTGCCGACGCCGGCAGACGGCACCGTGTCGGTCATGCTTTCACGCACCACCAGGTCCTTGCCGTGCCATTCGGCGAACTCGTCCATGTAGGTGCCGGCCACCCATTCGTACCAGTTGCGTTCCAGCGAAACCACGGGCAACTGGATCATGTCCTTGCGCGGCAGCAAGTAGTTGAACAGGCGCAATTCCATCGGGTGCAGCACGTCTTCGCTGTCGTGCAATACGACGCCGGCGAAGGTCATGCCGTGGGTTTTCTCATGCAGGAAGATCGCCTGGATCACCCAGTTCAGGCAGTCGGCCTTGCAGGTCGGCCCGGCGTGCGGGACTTCCACGCGGTGCAGCTGCTTGTAGCGCCGACGCATGCGCTCCACTTCGTCAATGGTGCGCTGATCGTTGATGTAGGTGCCGACGAAAACCACATAGTTCTGGTAATCGAGGGTCGACACCATGTTTTCGATCATCGGCGCGATGACGTCATATTCCAGCCAGGCCGGGACCATGATTGCCAGCGGCTGCTCATCCCGGGCCATCAACTGCTCGGCGGTCAGCGGCCGGTATTTGCGGTCCGCGGTGAACTTGCGAAACAGGCGGCGCGACCAGTACCACAGGTCAATGAACAGGTCGTCCAGGCTGGAAATCAGGATCAGCACCGCGACCACGATGGTCGAGATCTCCAGAAAGCTGTAGTAGTGAGCCAGCCAATAGGGCCAATAAAGCGACGTCATCGAAGGGTTCCGTTACTGGCGATTGCGACGGGCGTTACGGCCAGCCAGCAACAGGATGAGAACCAACAGGATGCCACCCGGAATCAGCCACAACAGCGACGGTGTCCGCCAGGCGTCCAGGCCCTTGGGTTCTTCGTTGTCGATCAATTGGCTGCCGCTTGGATCCTGAGTGTCGAAGGTCGTCAGGGCACCATTGTCGCCGAGGATGGCCACATCGCCGCGGGTCAGCAGAATCTGTTTGGCGAAGCGTGGCGAGTCATTGCCCAATGCGCGATAGACCATACCGTGCTGGCCGCCGGCATCGACCACTTGCAACGAGGCAAGGTGATTGAGCGGATGCACGTCAAGCAACACTTGATCCTTGTGATTGATGCGCAGGCGCCCCTGCTCGTCGACCTGCACGGACTCCTTGCTGTCTTTGATCGGCAGCTCGAAGGCGAGGAAGGCCTTGTCCAGCGTGACCGAGGCTTTCGGATCTGTGATGACCTTCAATTGCGCACGCAGCGGCGAGACCCCGGCGGCATCGGCGACTGAAATCACTTGCGGCAAGCTGCTCGCCGGATGATCGAGGTAGGCCTGAGGCACCAGGAGTTGGGTGTCCACGGCAAAGCGCGCGGCCATGCCGGAGAAGTCATCACCCAGCGCGGTTTTTTCCAGCACGATGTGGCTGGTCGGCAGCACGGAAACCGGGAAGGCTTGCGGCGTTTCCAGGCAGCGATCACTCACGGGCTGGCGCTGGAACGACACGCGTAGCACGTTGGTCGCGCCCACGGCGTAACGCGGGATGCGCGCTTCGATGCGTTGTTTTTCACCGTTGGCTACCAGCTGCTGCGCGCCAATCAGGTAGTCATTGAGAAACAGCGAGGCCACCGGCGCAGTGTCAGAAGCGCCGGGCGCGGCAGACACGTCGACCACAGCCTTCACCGGCAAGCGACCGTCGTAAGCCACGCTGCCCAGAGGGAATGACGTGCTCCAGTCAGACTTGGCCAGCACGTCGATGGCGCCGGGATTGCCGCCCAGGCGAGACAGGGCGACACGGCCGTCGGTGCTCAAGGGCAGCTGCGCTTCGCTGACGGTCAATTGGCGACTGCGTGCCAGTTTGTTCCAGGCGCTACTGAACAAGGCCAGCGCCTTGTCGGTGGCATGCGGCGCAATCATCAGAACCGGGCGCGTGCCCACGAGGGCCAGGCGCACATTGTCAGTGCCATTGGCGGCAAGGCCGGCATTGATATGCGTCTCACGCCATTGCGTGAACGCGTTGGCCGCCGTGGCATCGAAGCCCTGGATCTGGCTCTGCAGCGCGTCGAGGGATGCATTGATCGCTGTGAGCAGTTGCGGGTCGTTGACCGCCAGATCCGCCTGGACGTTCGGCGTCTGGCCCAACACCAGCAACGCGCCGATCTCCGCCGGGTTCGCCAGGGTGTGTCGACCTTTGCCGTTGAGGCTGGCGAACGCTGGAATACCTTGCAGTTCGGCCGGAATGCGCAGGCCGCTCAGGTCGACGCTGTCTTGTACGGCAGGGAAGGGCAGGATTTGACTGCGCTTGCCAATCCGCTCCAGTGCCACGCCCAGACGCCATGCCGAATCGTAGCTTTCAGCGGATAAGGTGCCGGGCGCGACCATGATCCCCGGCTTACCAGGCAAGGCCGTCCACGCAGCGCCGACGTCGCGCAACTGGCTGGCGTCATAGCTGTAAGTCAGGCGGGTGTCGGGTTCGATACGTAGAACATTGCCGATGGCGCGTTCGTCTTCGCACAGCACACGGGACACGATCGACGACCAGGCGATGCCCAGGCGCAGCGAGCCGCTGTCCCGCGCTTTTTTGTCCACGCCCAGCGTGACGCTGGCGTCACCCTGGGGTTCGCTGAGCCCTTCGGCACGCACCGGATAACCGTCCAGCGACAGCAGCAGCGTGTTGCGGCCGCCTTCGCCATTGAGGTAACTGGCGTCGAAATTCAACGTCGCATCCGTCAGCGGAACACCTGCCGGCACCGGCAGATACAGTTCGCGGCGGGCATCGGTGGAGCCGAGGATGATCGGTGCATCGATCCCCAGATCGCTCAAGCGCACCTCCCGCTCTTGTCGGGTGTCGGCGTTGAGCCGGTTGATCGCCTGGGTGAGCGGACTGTCCGCGGCCAAGGCAAGGGTCGGCATGAGCGCGAGCAGGCTCACACCACAGGCAAGGGCGCTGAGGGCACCCGTATGGATGGCAACGGAAGACTTCATTCAGGTAGATCTCGAGCTGATAAGGGGAGGAACGGTTTGGTTTATCGAGAGGTAAAAGCGGGGTAATGCTTCTCGGGCGCAGGCTGTGCAGACGGGTATTGCAGGAACTTGGGCAAGGACTGGCCGGCCACGATGAAATCGTCCACCGGACGGCCCATCAGGGCATCGACGATGCGCGCACTGGCCTTGCCGTCGCCGTAAGGGTTGGCCGCCTGGGAGCAGCGGCGCCACAACAGGTCGTCATCGAACAGCGCGTTAACGCCAGCGATGATCGAGCCCGGCGAGGTACCGACCAGGCGCACAGTGCCCGCCGCCACAGCTTCCGGGCGTTCGGTCACATCACGCATGACCAGCACCGGTTTGCCCAGGGACGGTGCTTCTTCCTGCACGCCACCGGAATCGGTGAGGATCACATGGGCCCGTTGCATCAGGCGCACGAAGGCCAGGTAGTCCAGCGGCTGGATCAGGTGCACGTTGGGCAGACCGCCCAGATGCTCGGTGACCGGGCCCATGACATTGGGGTTCAAGTGCACCGGGTAAACGATCTGGATATCCGAACGCCGAGCCAGATGACTCAGGGCCTTGCAGATATCCAGGAAGCCTTCACCGAAATTTTCCCGACGATGCCCGGTCACCAACAGGACCTTGCGGCCGGTCTGCAGGAACGAAAACTGCCGGTCCAGGCTTGCGCGCAGGTCGGCATCCTGTTCAATGCGCCGTGCGGTCATCTGCAGCGCGTCGATCACCGTATTGCCGGTGACGAAGGTGCGACCCTGTAGGCGTTCGTCGAGCAGGTTCTGGCGCGACTCGTGGGTGGGCGCAAACAGCATGTCCGCCCCCAGGTCGATGCAGCGACGGTTCATTTCTTCCGGCCATGGGCTGTAGATATCACCGGTTCGCAGCCCGGCTTCCACATGGCCGACCGGGATCCGTCGATGGAACGCCGCCATCGCAGCCACCATGGCCGAGGTCGTGTCGCCGTGCACCAGCACCCGGTCCGGGCAGGTCATTTCCAGCACCGGGTCGATCGCCCCGTAAAGCGCCGCCGTCAGGGAGTTGAGCGTTTGCTGCGGGGTCATGACATCGAGGGTGTAATCGGCCTTGAGGTCGAACAGGTCAAGCACCTGTTTGAGCATGCTTTGGTGTTGGCCGGTGATGCATATCTGCGAATCAATGCCGGGTTCCGCAGCGAGGGCTTTGACTAACGGCGCCATCTTGATGGCTTCTGGACGGGTACCGAAGATCGAAAGGATTTTAATCCTTGAATGATGACGAGCGATGATGCCTTCCTCGCGCAGTTTTAGTGCGCAGCACAATGCAGGCCCAAGTTTTATTGAACTTGAGCAAGCCGGTGTTATTTGAATTTGATTAATGCCGGGGATCAGCGTTGATGCTGATATTCACTTCGTGTGAGGGGGAGAGCGCCTGTAAGCCCGGAAGCGGCGGAATTATTAGCATTGAAGAGAGATGTTTTAAAGCGTTACATGGAATTTATTATTTATTAAATGAGTTTGAAACTTTTATAACTGATCCCTGTCTTTTTTTGGTTTTGTGTTTTTCTGAAGGGGTTTTGTTTTAGTTGGTAATAGAATATTAAGTTATTGTTTTTAAATGATTTAAATATTTAAAGTCCATTCGTCGGTGTGTTTGAATTTTTGAATGATTGTTGCAGTCTCGGTCGGCGGCATTAGCGAGTGTTTTTTGTGAAATACAAGTCACTTAAATGGCGCCTGAATAATGTCATGGCGCACTGGAAGTTCTTTTGAACTAATTAAGTTTCTTGTAAGCGACTATCTCTCAATAGCACTAGGTTGAGTGTTCTGTTGTTCAATATGAGCTTCATCAACGGACTTGGCTGAGAATACTGGCCATTAGCCGAGTCCCCTTTCATATTGCAAGTGCGGGAGACGTCTGGCTCTTTGCGTCCAGGTTACTCAACAGCCACTCGACGAAGCTTCGCGCCAGCGGATTGTTCTCGCTGTCACGATGGGTCAGCAAGGCCCAGTTCGGGCCGCGAATGGTGTCTTCCACCAAGGGCTGCAACAGTCCGCTGTCACGTGCCGGCCGACTCAGCAACTGACTGACCAGGGCGATGCCGAGCCCCGCGCAGGCGGCGTCCAGCAGCAGGCCGGGGTCGGAGAAATTCAGCCCCTGATCCTTCTGCCCGACATCAATCCCGGCCTCCACCGCCCAATGACTCCAGTCCATCTCCCGCTCTCCGTGAAGGGTGGTGCGCTGCTCGACGGGCACCGTCAACACGTCTGGATGACACGCCGGGTACAGGCGGTCGGCGTGCAACACCTTGAAGCTGCACTCGGCCTGGGAACTGATGTCGTCACGCACCGCGAGGTCGATGGTCTGGGTGGTCATGTCCGGGACTTCATCGGTGCTGAAAATCCACAGGTCGACCTCCGGGTGCTGACGACGAAAATCCCCCAGACGCGGCAGCAACCAATGACGGGCGAATGTCGGCGTGGTGTTGAGCACCAGTTGGTTGGGTTTCTGGTATTGCCCGAGGCGACGAATGCCGACCGCCAGTTGCTGCAATAACGCCTGGGTGGTGCTGAGCAGATCGTGGCCGGCATCGGTCAGGCTGACGCTGCGCCCACTGCGAAAAAACAACGGCTGCTCAAGGTACGCCTCAAGCGTGCGGATCTGCTGGCTGATCGCCGATTGGGTCAGGTGCAGCTCGTCGGCCGCCTTGTGAAAACTGCCCAGGCGGGCGGCGGCTTCAAAGCCACGAAGGGTGTTGAGCGGAGGCCAGTGCTTGAGCATATCGATAAGTTCCTCTAATCACTTTTCTACAAAATCCATCGTTTGTTGGCCTTGTTTTACGGCCGTAGCATGCATGCCAAGACCGCGAAGGCAGTTTTCATTGAACACAATGACTTAACTCAAGGGTGCTTGTCATGCAGCAGAACGAACTTCAGAACAGTGGCTGGTGGATGCCGGCAGAGTGGGTGAAGCACGCCGCGACCTGGATGGTCTGGCCACACAACCAGGCGCTTTGGGAGTCGGGCTGGGGCGTCACCTTGCCGTTGGTGCAGGAGGATTTCGCCCGGGTGGCCAACGCCATTGCCCGGTTCGAACCGGTGAAAATGGTGGTCGACCCGTCGGCCGTTGCGAGTGCCAAAGCGCTGTGTGGGCCCAACATCGAATTGATCGAATTGGCCGTGAACGACAGTTGGTGCCGCGACTCCGGCCCGAGCTTCGTCTGCCATCCGCAACACGGTCTGGGCGGGGTGAGCTGGCGCTTCAATGCCTGGGGCGGCAAGTCGCTGCATAACCTCGACGAAAGCCTGGCACGCCGCGCACTCAATCGCCTCGGCGTGCCGTGCTTTGGCACCCCGCTGAGCAACGAAGGCGGTGCGATTCATGTCGACGGCGAGGGCACGCTTATCACCACCGAATCTGTGTTGCTCAACCCCAATCGCAACCCGGGCATGACCAAGGCCGAGATCGAGGAAATCTTCACCCGTCTGCTGGGGGTGAAGAAAACCATCTGGCTGCCGGGTGACCCGGACTACGTGACGGGCGACATGACTGACGGCCACGTCGATGGCGTCTGCGCCTTCGCCCGCCCCGGCGTGTTGCTGGTGGATGCCACCCACGACAAAGATTCGGTGTACGCCGAGGTTGCACGGGAAAACCGTCGCGCACTGGAGCTGGCCACCGATGCCCATGGGCGCACGTTCGAGCTGATCGAGCTCTATGAAGCCACCGATGCCGTGGACACCGAAGCCGAAGTGTTCTGTGCCTCGTACACCAACTTCTACATCGCCAACCACGCGATCATCATGCCGGCCTATGGCATCGACGCCGACCATGCGGCGGCCGAAGTGTTGGCCCGGGCGTTCCCGGAGCGCGAGGTGGTGCCGGTGCGGATCAATCACTTGGCCCATGGCGGCGGCGGGGTGCATTGCATCACCCAGCAGCAGCCCGCCTGGCCTGTGCAGGAGTGATGCCATGACCCTGTTGACGATTGCTACCACCCAGATGCCGTGCACCTGGGACTTGCCGAACAATCTCGATCAGGCCGAGCGACTGATCCGTGAGGCGGCCGCGAAGGGCGCCCAGGTCATTCTGTTACAGGAGCTGTTCGCTACGCCGTATTTCTGCATCGAGCAAAGCCATAAACATTTGGCGTTGGCCGAAGAGTATCGATACAGCGGCGTACTCAAACGCTTTGCTGCGCTGGCCAAGGAGTTGGGGGTGGTGTTGCCGCTGAGCTGGTTCGAGAAGGCTGGCAATGCCTACTTCAATTCCCTGAGCGTGGCCGATGCCGACGGGCGCTTGCTGGGGGTGTATCGCAAGACCCACATCCCCAACGCCATCGGTTACCAGGAGAAGGAGTATTTCAGCCCTGGCGACACCGGTTTCCGTGTCTGGGACACGGCGTTCGGGCGCCTCGGCGTCGGGATCTGCTGGGATCAGTGGTTCCCCGAGACCGCCCGCTGCCTGGCGTTGATGGGCGCCGAAGTCTTGCTGTTTCCCACCGCCATCGGCTCTGAGCCGGGGTGTGCAGCGCTGGATTCCCGTGACCACTGGCAGATGACCATGCGTGGCCATGCCGCTGCGAACATCCTGCCGGTGGTGGCGGCCAATCGCGTCGGTCGCGAGGTGGCGACCACCGATGCGGCCTTGCAAATGAGCTTCTACGGCTCGTCGTTTATCTGCAACCACAAGGGCAAGTTGCTCGCCGAGGCTGATCGCGACAGCAGCGGCGTGCTGGTCCACAGCCTGGACTTGCACGCCATGCGCGAAGAACGCCTGAGCTGGGGCATCTACCGCGACCGTCGCCCGGACATGTACGGGGCGTTGCTGAGTCAGGACGGTCGTCACCTTCATGCACGCTGGAACACTCAAGGAGTTTGATATGCGCATTCCCCGCAAGCTGTTGCTCGGCGCCTTGGGATGGGCAATCGCCTCGTCGCCGCTGCACGCCGAAGAGAAGACCCTGCGGCTCTACAACTGGGCCGATTACTTCGCCGAAGACACCCTCGCCAGATTCACTGCCGAAACCGGGATCAAGGTGATCTACGACGTCATGGACGGCAGCGAAACCCTGGAGGCCAAGATGCTCGCCGGCGGCAGTGGTTATGACCTGATCTTCCCCGGCGACACCGTCGCCGAACGCTTGATGCGCGCCGGCAGTCTGCTGCCGCTGGATCGCTCAAAACTCACCGCTGTGGACGACATCGAACCCGGTTTGCAGAAGCTGCGCAGGCAGTACGAAACGTCGAGCCAGGCCACCGTCCCCTACACCTGGGGCACCATCGGCCTGACCTACAATGACGAACAGGTCAAACAGCGTTCGCCCGACGCCCCGGTCAACAGCCTGGACATGCTGTTCAAACCGGAACTGGCGGCGAAATTTGCCGATTGCGGCATCTCGATAATCGACTCGCCGGACGAAGTGCTGGCGGTGGTGCTCAACTACCTTGGGCGTGAACCGCGCAGCGCCAAGCCTGAAGACCTGGCCGCAGCGAGTGAGTTGCTGATGAAGCTGCGACCGCACATTCGCAAGTTCCAGTCGCAACCCGTGACCGATCTGGTCAACGGCAACCTGTGCCTGTCCCTCGGTTACAGCGGCGACATGACCCAGGCACAACGCACCTCGGACAGCGCCGGCAAGCACACTCGTTTCGAGTACCGCATTCCCCGCGAAGGCACGACCGTGTGGATGGACACCATGGCCATTCCGGTCGACGCCAAACACCCGGAGTACGCCTACGCGTTCATCAACT
Source organism: Pseudomonas mandelii (assembly GCF_900106065.1). Taxonomy (NCBI): domain Bacteria; kingdom Pseudomonadati; phylum Pseudomonadota; class Gammaproteobacteria; order Pseudomonadales; family Pseudomonadaceae; genus Pseudomonas; species Pseudomonas mandelii. Next base: position 6,673,178 of record NZ_LT629796.1, on the reverse strand, counting down.
TCGTCATGCGCCCGCAGAACATGGCGGCCATCAGCAATTTCACCGGCTACCCGACATCCAACGCCAAGGCCCGCCCGGACGTCGATGCGACGATGCGCAACAACCCGGATATTTACCTCGATGAGGCCACCTATGCGCGGCTGATTCCGGGCAAGGACATTCCCCAATCCGACATGCGGGCGCGGATGCGCACCTGGACCAAATTCAAGACGGCGACAGCGAAATGAGTGCTTCAGACAAGGATCAACACAGCCCGACACGTCGGGATTTCATCAAGCAGGTGTCGGTGATTGCCGGTCTCGGCGCCGCAGCTTCCCTCGGCTTCAGCTTTGCGCCCGTGCACGCGGCGACACAAGGTCGTTGGCGCATGCCGGACGAGGGCGACCGACACGAACGGGCCTTCATCGCGTTCGGCGCACAGAGCGCCATCTGGGAGGATTTCACGCCCGAAGTGCAAGCGACCATGGGCCTGATCGCCCGCACCATCGCCCGCTATGAGCCGGTCACCGTGTTCTGCCGCCAGGGCGAGCGGCGTCTGGCCGAACGACAGTGCGGCACGGCCAATATCACCTACGTCACCACTGAGCTTGACGACATCTGGATGCGCGATATCAGCGCCAATTTTGTCATCGATGGCGAAGGCGGACTCGGCGCCGTTGATTTCAACTTCAACGGCTGGGGCAACAAACAGCAGCATGACGAGGATGCGCAAGTGGCCGCTTTGGTGGCCGAGACTACGCAGGCACGTTATCTGCGCAGCGAACTGGTGGGCGAGGGCGGCGGTATCGAAGTGGATGGCCACGGCACGGGGATCATGACCGAAAGCAGCTGGATCAACCGCAACCGCAACCCCGACTGGACCAAAGCCGAGGTCGAGCAGGAACTGAAAGACCGTTTGGGGTTGCGTAAAATCATCTGGTTGCCGGGCATCAAGGGCAAGGACATCACTGACGCCCATGTCGATTTCTATGCGCGTTTCGTCAAGCCGGGCGTGGTGGTCGCCAACCTCGACAACGACCCCGATTCATACGACCGGAACGTGACATTGGCGCACCTGGACATCCTTAAAAACGCCACCGATGCGGATGGCCGCAAGCTGCAGGTGCATACCTTGTCGCCACCGCTCAATCCGCGCAAAAGTCAGTTCACCCGCAACAACCCGGACTTTGCTGCCGGATACATCAACTACTTTCTGGTGAATGGCGCGGTCATTTCCCCTGAGTTTGGTGACAAGGCGGCGGATACGAAGGCCTTTGAACTGTTGTCGCAGCTGTACCCGGACCGGGAGGTGGTACAGCTCAATATCGACGCCGTCGCGGCGGGTGGCGGAGGGATTCACTGTGTGACCAGTCATCAGCCGGCGGTTTGATCGCAATGGAAGCGAGTCCAGGTTGAACCGACTGGCTCGCATCGCTCATTCAATGGGCTTTGGTGAACGGCAGGGAGGCGTGGGGACCGTTGCGATTGAACAGGGTCATCGCCGAACCGCGACGGTATTCACTCGGGGTCTGGTCCATTTCGATACGGAAGTGCCGATTGAAGTTGGACAGGTTTTCATAGCCCACTTCAAAACAGATGCCCGCCACTGACATCTCGGTTTGCAACAGTAGCCGGCAGGCACGCTGAACCCTGAGCTTGCGCATCAGGTCGATGAAACCGTGGCCGGTGACTCGCTTGAAGAAGCGCGAAAAACCGGGCTCGCTCATGTTCAGGCGCTGGGCAATCACCGATAGGCGAATGTCGCCTGTGAGCTCGGTCAACAAGTAGTCAAAGGCCTTGTGGATGCGCTCGGAGCTTTGGGCATCCAGGGTTGGCGCGTAGTAAGCGCTGGCGAGCACATGGACGTCTTGGGAGGGCGCTTTCATCAGTGCATTGATCAGTTGCAGAAACAGAATCAGGCGTTCGAGCCCCTGAGCGGGGCCAATGTCTTCCAGCAGATGTGCGGCCTGCACAGCCGTTGCGCCGCAGAACTCCAGGCCCCGGCGTGCACGTTCAAACAGGTGCTGAAGCTCGCCCAGTTCGGGCATCGTTTCACGCAAGGCCAGAATCGCGGCACCGTCGAATTGCAGAACCACATCGCGTCCTGCCAGGAACTCGCCGGGTGCCAGATCGCCTATCCAGTCATGGGGCAGATCAGGGCCGATCAGCGCCACATGTCCGGCACCGAATGCGCCGATGTAATCGCCCGCAACCAGCTTGCCGCTGCCTTGGCGGATCAGGTGGATTTCGAATTCCGGGTGGTGATTCCAGCGAGCCAGGGAGTAGGGGTAGTCGTGTTCATACCAGCGAAAACAATGATCGGGCTCGGGAAGAATGACCTCCAGTTCGGCGGGGCGCTGTTCAAACAGCGCGGCTCGGCTATCAGGCATGGCAGGTCTCTTTCTTTGTTATTTGTTGTTCGTATGCAGGCAACATACGCCTTCCTGCCTGGCGCTTGCTAGCTCGGGGATTGCTTGGCACTGATACTTTTTTGATCGCCAGGCTGTGTCCCGGGGACGGTAAAAAAAGTATCGGGTTGCCGTCCTCTGTGCGTTTGTCCGGGGTTTTCCAAGCTGGTGTAATCAAGCCGTCCACCATGGCTGCGCAGCTGTATTTGCCCGGCAATGGTTAACAACAAAAATAATAGCTTCCGTCGTCCAGGGCGCGAAGCGGAGAGCACTACGATGACCATCCCGAAAGCACTGTACATTTTTGCCGGCCTGTCTTTTGCCCTCGTCAGTCATGCAGCCGAAACGGTCACCATCGCCACTGTGAACAATGGCGATATGATCCGGATGCAGCGGCTCTCCAAGATCTTTGAACAGCAGCACCCCGACGTGAAGCTCAACTGGGTGGTGCTGGAAGAAAACGTCCTGCGTCAGCGCCTGACCACCGATATCGCGACTCAGGGCGGGCAGTTCGACGTGCTGACAATTGGTACTTATGAAACACCGCTGTGGGGTGCCAAGCATTGGCTTGAGCCGATCACGGCACTGCCGCCGGCCTACGATCTGCAAGACATCTTCCCCTCGGTACGCCAGGGCTTGTCGGTCGACAACACGCTCTATGCTTTGCCTTTCTATGGTGAAAGCACGATCACTTATTACCGCACCGACCTGTTCAAGGGCGCCGGGTTGACCATGCCGGAGCATCCGACCTGGACGCAGCTCGGCGAGTTCGCCTCCAGGCTGCACGAACCCGATAAAGGACAGTACGGCATGTGCCTGCGGGGCAAGGCAGGGTGGGGTGAGAACATTGCGTTGTTGAGCACCATGGCCAATGCCTTTGGCGCCCGCTGGTTCGATGAACAGTGGCAGCCGGAGCTGGCCAGCCCGGAGTGGACCGCCGCGGCGCACTTCTACGTCGACACCCTGAAAAAGTATGGGCCACCCGGTGTGTCGAGCAATGGCTTCAACGAGAGCCTCGCACTGTTCAACAGCGGCAAGTGCGCGATCTGGGTGGATGCCAGCGTGGCGGGATCTTTCACGACGGACAAGGAACAGAGCAACGTCGTCGACCGCGTTGGCTTTGCCCCGGCACCGACGCAGGTCACCGACAAGGGTTCTTCGTGGCTGTATGCGTGGTCGCTGGCGATACCGGCCACCTCCAAGCATAAAGAGACAGCCAAGGCGTTCATCACGTGGGCCACGTCGAAAGAATACATTCAGCTGGTCGCTGAAAAAGACGGCATCGCCAATGTTCCGCCTGGCACGCGTCAATCCACGTACAACGAGGCCTATCTGCAAGCGGCGCCTTTCGCGCAAGTGACATTGCAGATGATGCAGCACGCTGACTCTGCACACCCCTCGATCAAGCCGGTTCCTTATGTCGGCATCCAGTACGTCACGATTCCTGAGTTCCAGGCGATAGGCACCTCCGTGGGGAAACTGTTTTCCGCTGCGCTGACGGGGCAAATGTCGGTCGATCAGGCACTCGCTGCCGCACAGACCTCCACCGAACGTGAAATGAAACGCGCCGGTTATCCCAAGTAGCCAACGGTGCATCGGGGCCACTGTCCTGGTTTGTCTGGACACCGAGTGGCCTCCATCGCGGACAAGCCACGCGCCCACAGGATTGCGCAATTAATGTGGGAGCGGGTCTGTCCTGATGCGTCCCGCTGCCTGAACGCTACACCCCGCCTGCCCTTGATCGGGCTTACCCGAATGTTAGAAAACGGATGAACCATCAATGAAACGACTCGAAGGAAAAAGCGCGCTTATCACAGGGGCCGCCCGAGGCATTGGACGTTCCTTTGCCCAGGCTTACATTCGCGAGGGAGCGACTGTCGCTATCGCGGACATCAACCTGGAGCGTGCCCAAGCCACGGCCGCCGAGCTGGGGCCTGACGCATACGCTGTCGAGATGGACGTTACCCGCCAGGCGTCCATCGATGCGGCCATCGCCGCTGTCATCGCGCAGACCGGCAAGCTGGATATCTTGATCAACAACGCCGCACTGTTCGACCTTGCACCCATTGTCGATATCACCCGCGACAGCTTCGAGCGTCTGTTTTCGATCAATGTGGCAGGAACGCTTTTCACCCTGCAGGCAGCGGCCCGTCAGATGATCATTCAGGGGCATGGCGGCAAGATCATCAACATGGCCAGCCAGGCCGGACGAAGAGGGGAGGCCCTCGTGGGGGTGTATTGCGCGACCAAAGCGGCGGTGATCAGCCTTACCCAATCCGCAGGGTTGGACCTGATCAAGCATGGGATCAATGTGAACGCCATCGCCCCAGGTGTCGTCGATGGCGAGCATTGGGACGGCGTCGATGCAATGTTTGCCCGCTATGAGAACCGGCCATTGGGTGAAAAGAAAAAGCGCGTGGGGCAGGAAGTGCCTTTTGGGCGGATGGGCAACGCTGAGGACCTGACGGGCATGGCGATTTTCCTCGCGTCGTCCGAGAGCGAATATGTGGTGGCCCAGACTTACAATGTCGACGGCGGTAACTGGATGAGCTGACCTGTTTTTGCGCCGTCGTGGCGACGGTGCGATGCCTTCGCCCCGCCGGGTTCAGGGGGGCGTCGGTGGCGGGCCGCTATCGACCCTCGGCGTCCGTTGGCAGGGATAGCATCGCTCCAGCTCGCGTGCCAGATGAAACGTCAGCACATCATCAATGACTTCCCCGCCACACAAACGTAATCTTGCCGATTCGCGTATCAAGAAAAACAAAAAATCAGGAGTCATTGATGCAACCGATCCGTCTCGGTCTGGTGGGCTACGGCAAGATTGCCCAGGATCAACACGTCCCCGCTATCAACGCCAACCCCGCGTTCCAGTTGGTTTCTGTCGCCACGCAAGGGCAGCCCTGCGCCGGGGTCGAGAACTTTCGGTCCCTGGGTGAGTTGCTCGACAAGGGCCCGCAGGTCGATGCGATTGCGTTTTGCACTCCGCCGCAGGGGCGCTTCGCGCTGGTGCAACAAGCGTTGTCCGCCGGCAAACACGTGCTGGTCGAAAAACCGCCGTGCGCCACGCTGGGTGAAGCCATGGCATTGGTGAGCCAGGTGCAGGAGCAAGGCGTCAGCGGATTGTTCGCCTGGCATTCACGCTATGCGCCCGGTATCGAAGCCGCCCGTGCGTGGCTGGCTACCCGCACCCTGCAAAGCGTGCAGATCGACTGGAAGGAAGACGTACGCAAATGGCACCCCGGTCAGGCGTGGATCTGGCAACCGGGCGGCCTGGGCGTCTTCGATCCCGGTATCAACGCGTTGTCGATTGCAACCCATCTGTTGGCGCTGCCGCTGTTTGTCGAGTCTGCTGAACTGCGAGTCCCCAATAACTGCCAGTCGCCGATTGCCGCTTCGATCAAAATGTCTGACGCGCGTCACCTCGACGTGCGCGCAGAGTTCGATTTCGACCACGGTCATGACGAACTCTGGAGCATCGAGATTCGCTGCACCGAAGGCACCCTGCGACTGGACAACGGTGGCGCATTGTTGAGTATCGATGGCGTGCGTCAAGCCGTCTCGGAGGAGGGCGAGTACGCGGCGGTGTACCGACATTTCCAACAGCTGATTAGCGACAAAACCAGTGACCTGGACCTCCAGCCGCTGCGACTGGTGGCTGACAGCTTTTTTGTCGGCAGTCGGGTATCGGTTGAGCCGTTCTACGATTAACGGCTGCTCGGTCAAAGGGTGAGGCAAGCGTCAGCCGCTTGCTCTCGTATTAATGTATTGACATATCGGTAAATGTCGATATCTTCGAGTTATGGAATTACTCGAAATATTCAAAGCCCTCTCAAACCGTACACGCCTTGAAATCTTGAAAGGTTTGAAGGATCCAGCCAAGAACTTCCCTCCGCAGGATGAAGGTGACGTTCATACGGTGGGCGTCTGCGTCAGTAGTATTCAAGAAGGCGTCGGCCTGTCGCAGTCGACGGTGTCTGATTATCTGGCAACGCTGCAACGAGTGGGCCTGGTCGAGGTCAGGCGCATCGGTCAGTGGACCTACTACAAGCGCAATGAAGCAACCATCAGTGCTCTAGTCGAGCTCATGGGGAAAGAGCTGTAGCTTTTTTACCGTAAGATATCGAGAAATCCCGATATCCCTTTTTATCGAAACGAGGATTGACCATGAAAGCGCTCATACTCAAATCATTTGGCGGCCCGGAATCGTTCGAACTTCGTGACGTGCCCAAGCCAGTACCGAACACAGGACAGGTCCTTGTCCGGGTACACGCAACCTCCATCAATCCGCTGGATTACCAGGTACGACGTGGCGATTATCCCGATCTGGTGCAACTGCCAGCCATTACCGGACACGACGTATCTGGCGTTGTCGAAGCCGTTGGGCCGGGTGTGACGACCTTCGCCCCGGGAGACGAAGTCTGGTACACCCCGCAAATATTCGACGGGCCAGGCAGTTATGCCGAGTACCACGTTGCTGCCGAAAGCATTGTCGGAAAGAAGCCTTCCTCGATCAGCCATCTTGAGGCGGCAAGCCTGAGTCTGGTCGGAGGAACGGCGTGGGAAGCACTGGCTGTGCGTGCTGAGCTCCGAGTGGGGGAAAGCATCCTGGTCCACGGCGGCGCGGGAGGCGTCGGTCATGTGGCGATCCAGCTGGCAAAAGCCATGGGCGCAAGGGTGTTCACGACTGTGCGCGAAGCAAACGTTGAGTTCGCTCGAAGTATGGGTGCCGACGTGATCATCGACTACGAAAAGGAGGATTACGTCGACGCCATCATCCGGGAAACCGGTGGTCGCGGAGTCGATGTCGTGTTCGACACCATCGGCGGCAACACACTGTCGCGCAGCCCCGACGTGCTCGCACAACTGGGCCGCGTTGTCTCGATTGTGGACATTGCCCAGCCACAAAACGTCGTTCAGGCCTGGGGCAAGAACGCGAGTTATCACTTCGTTTTCACAAGACAAAACCGCGGCAAGCTTGATGAGTTGAGCGCATTGATAGAACGCGGTCAGCTGCGGCCGCACGTTGGCGCTGTCTATTCGCTTGCCGACATTGCGCTCGCCCATGCCCTTCTGGAGAGGCCCAACAACGGTGTTCAAGGAAAAATCGCGATTGCAGTAGGGCCATCGTCCCATCTCGTCAGTGCGTAATTTTGACCGTTGAACTCACTTTAAGGGAACGCCATGATTTACGAAATCGCTGTGCTACCCGTGCACAAAGAACAGATTGAAACGTTCAGGCGTGCATTTGCCGAGGTCGCTCCTTTGCTCAGCCGCGCAAAGGGTTACCGCGGTCACTTGCTCGCTCAAGGGATCGAAACTCCCCAGCTATTCAACCTGATCGTGCGATGGCAATCACTCGAGGATCACACGCCGGGCTTCGAGGCGAGTGAAGACCATCGGATATTCATGATGGGCTTGGAGGAATATTTTTCGGAGGAACCGACGGTCTATCACCTCGAGGGTGGACCCTTTGCTACAGGCGAATATGATGATCCGAACAGCGCCGCCGGCATGGGGAATGCTGTTGCCTGAGGTGTTTTTAGCTTTGCCGGATCACCGCTCTGCACTGTTCGCGTAAGCCCTGCACAATCTCAAGCCAGCAGCTCGGTGATCCATCGGGCCTGCCGGGCGATCTCTTGCAGCTTCGCCTCGGGCACGGCCTGCCGCGCACGGGCGAAGTGGGTCAGGGTCTGCTGCTTGTGGCGCAAGATGCGCTGCCACTTGAGCAGGAACGCCGGGCTACGTGCCTGCATCTGCAGCGGGCCGAAATACAGCTCCTCGGCGGTGTACAGCACCGGAGCGGCACGCTCGGCGACGATGATTTCGTAGTCAAAGCGGTTTTCCCGCAGCAGTTCCTCGCAGAGGATGCGGTAACCGTTGTCCATCAGCCATTGGCGCAACGGCTGCTCGCCGCCGTTGGGTTGCAGGATCAGGCGTTCCTGGCCGCTCAGGTGCGCCTTGCCGCTGTCGAGGATGTCGCGGATCGTCTCGCCGCCCATGCCGCAGATGCTGATCGCCGTGATCCCGTCTTCCGGCTCGATGGCCGCCAGGCCATTGGCCAGGCGCACGGTGATTCGCAGGTCTTGACCGCTTTCGCGCACGGTGCGTTCAGCCGAGTGGAACGGCGTCAATGCCACCTCACCGGCCACCGCCGATGCGATGACGCCCCGGCGCATCAACGCCACCGGCAGGTAGCCGTGATCCGAGCCGATATCGGCGAGGCGCGCACCGGCTGGCACATGCGCCGCCACGCGTTCCAGGCGCATGGACAATGTCTGTTCGTTCAACCGCAACCCCTTTTCACCACAAACGACCGGCACTTTGGCCGAATCGGGGCGCCATTCTGTCGAGCAACGCCGTGCATTTCAAATTCCTGCGACCGGGGCCATGGATCGCCCGGTGCCTTGGCGCTCGAAGCGAACCTGAATCCGAGCACTTTCTGTCATTGCTGAGTCAGTTCGGCGGTGCAATCGGCCAGCAGCCGGCCAGCAGCGCCTTACCTCAATTTCACAAAACCCTCAAAGCAACCGTTCAATGGCAGAATCTCCCCCACTTGATCGTTTTGGAGAACACCATGCTTCGTGCGTTTGAACGAAGACTCGACCCTTTTCCTCCTGACGAGGTACCACCACCACCCGCCGGTCTGGCTCGTTTCCTGTGGGCCTGTACCCGGGGCGCCCGCGGTTACATCCTTGCGCTTGCGTTGCTCAGTGCCTGTGTATCGATCTACGAAGCCTGGCTGTTTTCCTTCCTCGGTCAGGTCGTGGACCTGCTCTCGACCTGGCAGGCGGGCGGTGAAGCGGCGGCGCAGGAAAGTCGCGTGTTGTGGGGCATGGGCATCGTCATGGTGACCAGTGTCGGGCTGGTGGCGTTGCGCACCATGGTGCAGCACCAGATATTGGCGATTAACTTGCCGTTGCGGCTGCGTTGGGACTTCCATCGCCTGATGCTGCGGCAAAGCCTTTCGTTTTTCTCCGATGAGTTTTCCGGGCGAGTCACTACCAAGGTGATGCAGACGGCGCTAGCGGTGCGCGACGTGCTCTTCACCCTGATCGAGATCGCACCCGGGATCGGGGTGTATTTCATCGCGATCATCGCACTGGCCGGCGGCTTCGCGCTGAAACTGATGCTGCCGTTCGTTGCCTGGGTCGTGTTGTTCGGTCTGGCCATGCTGTACTTCGTACCCCGTCTGGGGAAAGTCGGGCAGGAACAGGCCAATGCGCGGTCGATGATGACCGGGCGTATCTCGGACGCCTACACCAACATCACGACGGTCAAACTGTTCTCCCACTCCAATCGTGAAGCGCACTTCGCGCGTGCCGCGATGGAGGATTTCAAGCAAACCGGCTTTCGCCAGATGCGTCTGGTCAGCCAGTTCGAGATCGTCAACCAGGCATTGGTGGTGGCGTTGATCATGGCAGCCGGTGGTTATGCCCTGTGGCTATGGCACCTGGGTGAGGTTGGCGCGGGTGCCGTGGCGGCAATCACCGCCATGGCGTTGCGGATCAACGGCATGTCGCACTGGATCATGTGGCAAATGACCTCGCTGTTCGAGAGCATCGGCACCGTACAGGACGGCATGGCAACACTGACCCTGGGCGCCAAGGTGCAGGATGCACCGGGCGCGGGCGCGCTGGTGACCTCTGGGGGCGCAGTCACCTTCGATAAGGTGAGCTTCAACTACAATGGCGAACGCCAGGTGCTCGATGGCCTGAGCCTGAGCATTCGCGCGGGCGAAAAAATCGGCCTGGTCGGCCGCTCTGGCGCTGGCAAATCCACGCTGATCAACCTGCTACTGCGCTTCTACGACGTCGACAGCGGGGAGATTCGCATTGACGGCCAAAACATTGCACACGTGACGCAAGAAAGCCTGCGCGGCTCCATCGGCATGGTCACGCAGGACACCTCCCTGCTGCACCGTTCTATTCGCGACAACATCGCTTACGGCCGTCCCGATGCGACCGAGGCGCAAATTCGCAGCGCCGCGGCCAATGCCCAGGCCGATGGATTCATTAGCCAACTGAGCGACCGGCAGGGCCGTACCGGCTACGACACCCTTGTGGGTGAGCGCGGCATCAAGCTGTCGGGCGGCCAGCGCCAACGCGTCGCGATTGCCCGTGTGATGCTCAAGAACGCCCCGATCCTGCTGCTTGACGAGGCCACCAGCGCCCTGGACTCGGAAGTCGAAGTCGCCATTCAGGAAAGCCTCGATGAAATGATGCAGGGCAAGACCGTGATCGCTATCGCCCATAGGCTGTCCACGATTGCGGCCATGGACCGACTCATCGTCATGGATGACGGACGCATCATCGAACAGGGCACTCACAGCGAATTGCTTGGGAAGAACGGCGTCTATGCGCGGCTGTGGCAGCACCAAAGCGGCGGATTCCTGGGTGAGGACAAGGGTGTGTTCGAGGCGATGGATCAGGTGTGAGGGGGGAGGGTGAGCGTCCGGGCGAACTGTTGGTTGGCAAGAGCCCGGACTGAATTCATCCCTCCGTTGGAGGTTGTGTCAGCGCAGACGCTCGCGAAGTGAAAGGGCTCGCCATCGCCGTGAGTCGGGGGGCTGTTATGACACCTGTTATTGAATTGATTACATTGCGTATCAACTGAAATACGCATCAGCGGCATTATCACAGGCGATCGCCACCCCTACAGTAGAGAGGACATTTTTCTCAGGAGCCTCCCATGATTCAGAGCATTATGAAAACTGCTTGCCTGACTACGTTTCTTGCCCTGTGTACAACCCTGTCGGTGGTTCAAGCACAACCATTGCCGCTCGGTAAAACCGGTGCTTTGTATAACGAAGACGTGGAGTGGCGTAGCTTTCCAGCGTTTCCGCAAGCAGTAAAACTGGCTGTATTGGTCGGTGATCCTGCCAAGCCAGGCCCCTACGTCGTGCGAGTCAAAGTACCGAATGGCACGAAGTTAATGCCCCATACCCATCCTGAAGACCGTATATACACCGTCATGTCCGGTGTGTTTTACATTGGTTTTGGCTCTGTGTTTGATCCGGACAAGTTGGTCGCTTATGGCCCGGGCAGTGTCGTGGTGCTCCCGGCTAATACGCCGCATTTTCACTGGGCCAGATCGGGGGAATATATTTCTCAGGTGTACGGAACAGGTCCGCTGGGGCTTGAGTACATTGACCGTCGTGACGATCCTCGTCATGCGTCAAAGTGAAGAAGAGGGGCAGGGCAGGCTCACCCCTTGGCCCGGAGACGCAAGCGCGAGTATGAAATCAGCATGCTGGTCAGCTCCTGCGTGAAAGTGATCTGAACCGCGCGATCAAGGGGCGTTCCCGTTGGACCGGTCGTCGGCCTTCAAAGGCCTGATCGACCTGAAAGCGCCGGCCGTAGCAGTGAGCACTTCCGATGCCATCGCATGCGACGTATAGTCTGACCTTGCAGTCCATCCGTCTTTGGCCACAGAGAACGCTCATGAAATCCACCGAAAAGACAGCCGCCCTCGACCTGAAGCTTTCCGACTTCCTGTGCTTTGCTGTCTATTCCTCTAACCTCGCTTTCGGCAAGGCATACAAGCCAATGCTTGAACGGCTCGGACTTACCTACACGCAATACATCACCCTTGTGGTGCTGTGGGAAGAAGACAACCAGACCGTTGGCAGCCTTGGCGAAAAGCTGTTCCTCGAATCCAACACCCTCACGCCGATCCTGAAGAAACTGGAGGCGATGGGTTATCTGCTGCGCCAGCGCGACCCGGAAGACGAGCGGCAGGTTCGCATCCGCCTCACAAGCGAGGGGCGAAAACTGCGTGAAGGCCTCACGGAGGAAGGCTTCCCGCAAACCGGTCTTGATCCCGACGAATTCGTGCAAATGCAGAAAGCCATTGTGAAATTACGGGACAACCTCATCCGTACTACGAAAGACAGGGAATAAGCCGTTTCGAATGGCTACTTCACTGCGCCTCCCTGCTTGATGTCACCGCAAAAAATATCGACGTTGCCACTCTCCGGAGCCGTTCGCACGACGATGGAATACTCGCTGGAAAGCAGGTCTTGCAGGGCGATCGGTGCACTTCTTGAGAACGACCAGCCGCGTACAGGTTCGCGCAGGGTGTTGACCTTGTCGTTCATTGCAAAGGCCACTGGCCCGGGCTGCTGACAGGTGCCTTTATGGATGAAGCTGTAGAGACGCAAGGGCAAAGTCGCTCCGCTGGGAGCTCCCGTGATGAAGAAGCTGAGTCCGGTCTGTTTTTCCCAGCTTGTCAGCGTGACGTTGCCGATCTGGCCGGTGTTCTGTCGGGTGGCGACCAAGGGGACAGACACGCCATGGTCTGTTGAAGTGGCGCAGCCGAAAAGGCTTACGCTGATCATTAGGGTTGCAAGTGAGCATCTGAAGTTCATTGCCAACTCCTGCGTAAGAACTGCAATGGGTGATTAGCCGGTATAGAGCGAGGTGCTCGGGTTGCCTGTCGGCCCCCTGCAGCACCGCGCCCCAACCGATGCTTTGCAATCAGGCTTTGCTGGCGGCCAGAAAAGCGCCAAGTCGTTGTCCCATTTGCTCGCCCAAGGCTTGCAAGGCACTGAATGGGCGAACCATCACCTCGAATTCGACGATTTTTCCGTGTTCATTGAAGCGGATCATGTCGATACCCTTTAACTCTTTACCGTTCACTTTGGCGCTGAACTCCAGGACGACGCTCAAGCCGTCGGCCGTCGACAGTTCCCGGTGATAGGCAAAATCCTCAAATACGTTGACTACCGTGTTGAGAATCATCGATACCACGGCCGCTCCCGGGTAGGGCGTGTGGGCCATCGGTGAGCGGAATACTGCCTGTGGGTCCAACAACTCCGGCAGGGCGCTCAAGTCACCCTTGCGGATCATGTCGTGCCATTGCTTCAGGGAGTGTGCGGCGTTGGGGTGCAGGTTCAGCTCAGACATTTTCAACTCCTGTATTTTTGTTGTTCTGTAGAACGTTTCAGTGTTGCACATGCAGTGTCGCCCGATGGCTTGCGGCAAGACCCTGATAGTGCCGCGAAGATCGACTGACGGCTATGCGAATGTACTAAAAGTAGCTCACGAAAAAGCCCGGCGGGTCAGGCCGGGCTTTTTGATGGGTACCGCTGTGAAGCCATTCATTCAGGCGACGCGGTTTTCAATCAGGCGGTCGGAACCACCTTCGGCGACGCGGTTCTCGATCAGACGGTCGGAACCACCTTCAGCAACGCGGTTTTCAATCAGGCGGTCGGAACCACCTTCAGCGACGCGGTTTTCGATGAGACGGTCGGAACCACCTTCAGCAACGCGGTTCTCGATCAGACGGTCGGAACCACCTTCGGCGACGCGGTTTTCAATCAGACGGTCGGAACCACCTTCAGCGACGCGGTTTTCGATCAGACGGTCGGAACCACCTTCGGCGACGCGGTTTTCAATCAGACGGTCGGAACCACCTTCAGCAACGCGGTTTTCGATCAAACGATCCGAACCACCTTCAGCCACGCGACTTTCAATCAGACGATCCGAGCCGCCTTCAGCGACAACCGGGTGAGCAGAGGTAGCGGCGAAAGCGTTAACTGCAAAAACCGAGAAAGCGATGCTGAGAAGGATTTGGCGTTTCATGATGGTGTGCTCCGGGGTGTAGTTGTTTGGTATGGAGGCGATGTTACGCCCCGGAGTTTTTAAGAGAACTTCATTGAGTTAATGGTGACTATTGATGCAGTCAATGGCTGCCCGAGACTACCGTCGGCCTGTCACTGATCGGCGACACACAGCTCCCCGGTCGCGCGTATCAATGCCTGACCATGCAGTTGGTCCTTGATCAGGCCGGCGCGTGCCTCGCCCAGCCAGTTGGGGCAGTTCGGGTCTTTGCGATAGGGCGCGAACTCAGCGTATTGCTGCAACAGCCGGTTTTGCAGCTCATCCAGTTGGGGCCTGATCTGTTTGGCAAGGTCCGGCCGCGGTGTGTCAGGCGCCTTGCCGGCCGCCCGCCAATTGGCGAGCAGTCCGTACTGCACGAGCTTGTTGGCTTCGATCTGTGCGGCGATCAACTCGGCGACCTGTTCCGGGTCCAGTTTGCGTTTAACCGCCATCTTCCTGGCATTAGCAATGACTTGCGCTTCTCGGGCACTGTCCTGGATGGGTTTGCCGCTGTCCCACTTGGCCAGCGCCACCAAATCACCAATGTTCAGTCGCTCATTCATCGTCACCAGCAGCGGTTGCAAACTCTCGGGCGCTGGGGAGGGCGTGCTCGCCTGTGCGCCGCCAGCGAATAAACCGATCAGGGCGCAGGCCAGCAGTTGCGGGATGCGTGGGGAGTGGGGCATAAGCAAAACCTCGTCAGAACTCAGGACTCACACAATCAGGTGTTGTGTATCACACAGGTGCGCCAAGCATACAACGCCTGGAGCGCCCGCCGCGTGGGGAAAGGACCCAATCGGACCGCAACCCCCTCGGTGATATGCTATTTCGTATCTACACCTCGCCCAGAGATCGCCCATGGATCGCTTGTCTACACTGTTGTCGCAGTTCGGCGTGCGCGCCAACCTCTTTTACAACGGCAAGCTTTGCGGCATGGCGTCTTACGACGGTGCTGACACGCGAGGTCATATTCACCTGCTTCAGGCCGGTGCCCTCACGTTGCAGGGGCTCGATCGCAAGGACTTGCTGCTGACTCGGCCCAGTCTGATTTTTCTGCCCCGACCACGCCGGCATCAACTGTTTGCCAATGAACCCGAAGGGGCTCAACTCCTGTGCGCATCAATGGAGTTCGAGGGTGGGGTCGATAACCCGCTGTCGGCTTCGTTACCCGACCTGCTGGTGCTGCCCCTGGATGAGCTACCGATGCTGGCCGACACGTTGAGATGGATGTTCGTTGAGGCGGCGGGCGGACATTGCGGCAGGGAGGCTGCGCTGGATCGCTTGTTCGAATTGCTGATCATCCTGTTGTTTCGGCATCTGCTCGACCACCACCAGTTGCACACCGGAATGATGGCCGGGCTGGCCGATTCACGATTGGCGCGCTCCCTGGTCCAGATTCAAAACGCACCGCATCGTCCCTGGTCGATTGCCGAGCTTGCGAGCGAGTCAAACATGTCGCGCGCGGCCTATGCCGTGCATTTCCGGGCCGTCATCGGGCAGACACCGGCCGATTATCTGTTGAGTTGGCGTATCAGCCTGGCGCAAAAGCGTCTGCGTGAAGGGCGACCGATCACGCTGATCGCCGCCGAGGTCGGTTATGAAAGTCCTTCGGCGCTTGCCCGCGCTTTTCGTCGCAAGACGGGCTACAGCCCCCGGGACTGGATGAAGGATTCGGCAGGAGAGGCTGATAGCGAAATGGCCTGAAAACCTCGAGCGGTTTCAGGCCATTCCTGGAGGACAAATCATCGGTTCAACGCGATTCCAGTGCAGTCAGAGAATGGCCGGCCACGAAAACCGAAGCGGCAAGCAAGCCGATATCCTTCAGGAGAAACTGACCAGGTGCAACCGAAATGGCCGGGAAACCGAGGCCGGGTTCAATCACGCCAGGTGTCGACAACATGAAGCTCAAGGTCGTGAAAAACAATCCGGCAGACAACGCACCCCCGATCAATGAAAGCTTGGGTGACAGCAGGCGCCCCGCAATAAGGAGACCGATCGAGACTTCCAGGATACCGAGCAGACTGGAGAACGTATCCACACTGAAAATGTTGTAGACCCAACCGAGGAAAGGGCTGTTGCTTACCAACGGGACCAGGCCCTCGGCTTCATAGTGCGTGAACTTCATGCCGCCGAACCAGAAGTAAATGATGGCCAGAGCAACGTAAGCACCGTAGGTCCCGATCGCCGTGGTTCTAACCCCGAGCGATACTTTCTGAGTGACGCCGGTCGTTCTGCAGTTCTCATTGTTCAAGGTAGTCATGATTCAGGCTTCCAATAATGTGGGGATTCAAACCCAGCGCGGTTTACGTTGGGAGTGGACACAGTGTTGCCTTTGACTCCACGCTCTTGGCTTCTGAACGTATTGAGAACTGTGCAGATCGTCTTGACTCACTTCAGGTCTTGAAAAGAGGAGGGCGGCTGGACCATCGCGTCCATACGCCTGCCCATGACACTGGACAGCCTGTTGCTGTCCCTGGAAATGATCTTCGCGACCTGCCTGGGGCTGCTGTTGTACTTACCAGGGCCCTCGGTGCCGGAGGGGCATTGCACTGATTGTGGTGGGAGCCGTCACCGCGATCATTTGGACAAAGCGACCGCCATGGCGAATTCCCCAACGCTGTATTCATGAGTCATATCCGTCGCTGACCGGCGCATGGTGTGCCATCAGCTCAGCGACCCAATCGATGAACACGCGCAGTTTGATACTGATATGCCGATTTGGCGGAAATGCCACGTAGATGGGCATCGGATCGAGTTTCCAGTTCTCGAACAGGGGCACTAACTCGCCGCGTGCTTCGAAGGTCTTGGACATGTACTTTGGCAGCCAAAGCACGCCCAGTCCGGCAAGGCCGGCCGCGAGGTAGGCATTGCCATCGTCGACTGCCAGCGCGTAGCGACCTTTGATTCGGACACTCTCAACGTCGTTGTGCAGGGCATAGGGCACGGCTTTGCCGGTGCGCGCCCACAGGAAACCGACGATACGGTGATGCGAATCTTCCAGCTCCCGCGGATGCGCAGGCGTACCGACGCGTGCCAGGTAGCTGGGCGCTGCAAAAACACCAAGCTGGAGGTCGCCTACTCGTCGGGCCATCAACGACTGATCCGTCAGCTCGCCGCCGCGCACCACGCAATCGACGTTCTCATCAATCATATCCACGATACGATCGCTGACGCCCATGTCGATCTGGATGTCTGGGTACCGCTCGTAAAACGCAGGCAACGCGGGTACGAGAATCATGCTGGCCAGCGGGCTCGGCACATCCACTCGCAACCGGCCCCTGGGCAGCGTCGAGGCGCCGGACAGGCTGGTCTCGGCGTCGTCCATGTCGGCCAGCAATTGGAGCACTCGCTCGTAATAAACGGCACCGTCGGCGGTGACGTTGACTTTGCGAGTCGTGCGGTTAAGTAATTTGACGCGCAACCGTGCCTCAAGCTGCTGGACCAGTTGTGTCACGGTGGTCTTGCTCATGTGCAGTGTTTCGGCTGCCTTGGTGAAGCTGCCCGCTTCCACCACTCGAGCAAATGCCTGCATTGCATCAAAACGGTCCATTGCTGCCCCGGCTATCGATCAGATTGTTTGGATTTCACAAACAGTGATAGCTACGGTTGCTTGTTTATCGCTCAGGCACAAGTCCTTACAGTCTCGACATCGTTTGTTCCGGGTCTGATTAGACCCATTGATGGAGGCACCTATGACACAGCGTGATGTTGTTTTTCCACCCGGACGCCAGGCGCTTTATGAGCGCAATCGCTATTCGCCGGCTATCAAGTCCAATGGTTTCTTATTCGTGTCGGGACAAGTCGGCAGTAACGAAGACGGCTCGCCCGAACCCGATCTGGAGGCCCAGGTTCGACTCGCGTTCAACAATTTGAATGCAATCCTGGGCGCTGCCGGTTGCACCTTCGACGATGTGATTGACGTCACCGTCTTCATCGTCGATCCCGAATCAAAGTTCGAGACGATCTGGAAGGTTCTGCCAGAGTTCTGGGGTAATGCGCCGCACCCGACGCTGACCGGCGTCGGCGTCACGTGGCTCTACGGTTACCAGTTCGAGATCAAGGTGATCGCCAAGCTTCCAGAAACCACGGGATGAGCTGAGATCTGACGTATCGACAGCTCGCCCGTGGTTGATTTACTGAAACGCAATTTTCGTCCCGATCCTGACAGTCAAACCTGCTCTTAGACCCCATTGTGTGTCCGGGGCTGAGTGGCCAATTGCGAGCGGGGCGTCAAGATGGCCAAGGCAACCGCCACGATGAAAAGCGCCGGCACGTCACCTGTCAAGTGCCCCATTTGCCCCGGCTGGGTGAGCGCCTGGACGGTCATGATTCCTCCGTGAACGGCGCTAGACCATACGGTGAACCAGATTAGGCTCAGATTGGCTAATGGGTCGCGTGCGGCCAGGATCAAGAACACCCCAAGTGTGGCGTAGAGGCCAACGATCATCATCGGGTAGTCCGAGTGACCGACGTGCCAGGCCCAGCCGGATGGCCACAACATCAGTGGGTAGAGCGCAAGGCACGCGAGGCCAGCCAAAACTAGAACGACGCGCAAATACCTGAGGCGATCGACTACGGTCATGGCGGACTCCTCTTTGGGCCTAACTCTAAGTTGACCTCAAGTGGGGTGATAACACCTTCACGGGCTTGGTCGACTACATTCCTTGCTCTGTCATCTTGCCTGGCTAGACCGGGCATTGTGACTGTCGGGCGACCGCTGAAGGGGGTTATACACCATGGTCGGAAAGCCCCATCTGCTCAATCAGTTCCGGCAGTAGACCAAGCATAGCTACTCATTAGCTATCGCTTCGTTCACCGGCTGCTGTTGGCCGATAGTTGCCTGTCGCGAACAGCAGCAACCGACCCGATATAGCCGGTCACGTGTCTACGAAATCAAGGGCGATTCAAAAAGCCTTGCTCTAGAATGGCCCCAGATGAGCGTGGAACGCTTGTCTAGTATTCACTCAAAGGATGAACACGATGGGCCGCACCGACCATATCTGCCAGATGGCTATCTATAACGATTGGATGAACGCAAAGGTTTATGAGGCGGCCAGAAGTCTGACAGATGAAGAGCTGTCAGTGGATAGGAAAGCATTCTTTGGTTCTATTCTCGGGACGTTGAATCACCTGGTGGCCGGGGACACTATCTGGCTAAAGCGATTTGCCAGGCACCCGGCGAATCAGTTGGCTCTGGAGCCGATTCGACAGCTCCCGGCCCCCAAAAGCCTCGACCAGTTACTGCTCTCAAATATCCGAGAACTTTCGGCACATCGCGTTTGGCTCGATCAGGTGATTGTCGAGTGGTCTCGCTCGATTACAGAGGCGGATTTAGATTACACCCTCAATTACACAAGCATGAAAGGAACCCCCGCTGACAGGAGCTTTTATGGCTTGGTCATGCATTTCTTCAACCACCAGACTCATCACCGAGGCCAAGTTACTACTCTGCTGTCACAAGCGGGTGTCGACGTAGGCGATACTGATCTGGTCCTCCTCATTCCTTCCGAGTCCCGCGCATAATCTAAAAACCAGCGCTAGACCGGGATTTTCATGTCATACCGGGCTGGTAAACCAGCGTGGCCATCTGCAACACTCCTTTTGCTTACACAGAATTTAGATGTGTTGCATCGACCGGTTGAATCCACAGCCGATTGCAGTCTGTCGGCAAGAGCAACTTCTGTCCCGAAACATCCATCAGCTTTTACCGCCGAGCCTGCCGAGCCTCCGACCGAACCACCATCCAGATGCCGACCCCGGACACTGCCATGCCTGACACCATCTGCCATGACAACGGTTCGTTGAACATGGCCCAGGCCCAAAGCATCGTGACGGGCGGGCTCAGGTACAAGACGCTGGCCACTCGTGTGGCTGTCGCCCGGCGCAGGCAGACCCAATAAAGCCCGTAGCCGCCTAACGTAGACAATCCCACCGTCCACAGTACGCTCAGCGCAAACCCCATGCCGGGTATCGGCGCCAGGCTACCTTGCGTGCCCTCGATCAGGGCGAATGCAAAACTCGACACGCAACATTGCAGCCACAGGTTGGGCAGCAGGTCCAGCGATTCAGAGGCGTGCAGATGCTTCTGCCAGAGTGTCGCGATGGCGAGCGAAAGCGTACCGAGCACCGGCAGGCCATACGCCCAGAGGGGCGCGCTACCCCAGGCCAGCGCGCCAAGCGTCACCACCCCAACCCCAACCAGGCCGATGCCCAGCCCTGTCCAGACTTGCCAGGCCAGTTTTTGCCCCAGCACGCCAGCGGCCAGCAATGCGACCGCCATCGGCAGCAGGTTGGCGAACACCGCGGCAAGGCCCGCCGGTACGCCCAGGGCTATGCCTTGGATGACGCCGGCCAGATAGCCGGCCATGGCCAGAAGACCGATGCCGGCGTTTTTCAGCAACACGGCAGGGGAGGTTTGCCGCAATTGCCTGGCGACGAAAGGAAACAGGATCAGCGTGACCACGACGCAGCGCCAAAACACCACCAACAAGGGGGGCGCATAGTCCATCGAGAATCGCGCGCCGACGAATCCGGAACTCCAGGTCAGAATCAAAGCCGCCTCGAGCAGCGGCAGCGGCATCTTCTGGCGCCAGTGGGGGATGACTTGCTGCTGACAGGAGATCGGTGTGGGCTGGTTCATTGCCACAGGCTATGAAATCGGCCTAATCTAATAAATCAAAATAAAGTGCAGCAGTCATTCACGAAGATTAAATCATGACGGCGATACTCGATATCGAGCTGGTACGTACATTTCATGCGGTGGCGCGGATTGGCAAATTCAGTGCGGCGGCCGAGCAGCTGCATAAAAGCCCGGCGGCGGTGAGCGTGCATATCCAGCGGCTTGAGGCAGTCGCCGGGGGGCGCTTGCTGAATCGCGATAATCAGTCCGTCTCCCTGACCGCACTGGGCAAGCGTTTGCTTTTGTCGACGACAGAACTGCTGAGCACCCATGACCGGGTGCTGGCCGACCTGCATGGAAACCACCTGGCAGGACGCATTACCCTGGGTGTCCCCGACGAATACGCCGCCCATGTCATCCGCGACATCCTGCCGACATTCGCCGCTGCCTGGCCCAACGTGGTGCTGGAGTTGAAGACAGCCCCCAGTGATTCGCTGCGTGACCAGGTCCAGCGTGGAAAGCTTCAGGCCGCGGTGATTGCCCAAGCCAGGGGGCAACTGACCATGCAGGCGCAATTTCTCGTCGCCACCACGCCGATCTGGGTGGGGCCGGCAAACAAGTCGCTGGCCTCGATGGATCCGCTGCCACTGGCCGTGCATGCGGCGCAATGCCCTTATCGGCAAGCCATGGTGGCATCACTCAAACAAAGCGGCCGCCGGTGGCGCGTGGTGCTGGACAGTCCGTCCAACCAGGCCGTCAGCGCCTGCGTGGAGGCCGGGTTGGCGATCAGTCTGATAGACCGCGCCCGGGTGACGGAAAGTATGCAGATTCTCGTTGGTTTGCCCGTCATACCGGAGCATGAGGTCGTGTTTGTCCGATCGCCGTCTTCAGATGGGGATGAAGCGGTGGATTTGCTCTCCCAAGCCATGCAGCAGCACTTTCGGCTCTAGTCCGCGAGCAAGGGAAACTGTCAGGCTCGATCGTCCCATGCTGAATGGCATTGCGAGCAAAGCTGCACTACCGTGTAGGTGTAAGCCTTCGTGCCGCAGTCCTATTCTGGTTGAGAGGTGGATTTCATGAACAACATCATCTACATCGTCGGGTTAGTGGTGGTCGTCGTGGTTATCCTGTCGTTCCTCGGCTTTGCATAGGTTTCAATGCCTGCACTCCGCCAACACCACTTGGCAGGTAGTCGGCGTGCCACCGGATCGGCCGGCATAGCGGATGCAATTATCCATGGATTTTTTACGCGCCATGCTCAAGGTGGAGCCCCAAGCCAGTCCACCCTCGCCAGCGGTGGGAAGCGCTTTTGCATAGCAGGCTGAGCCCACGCTTGAAGTTGCATAGCGAGCGGTGGACGCTTTGCCGGAACATCCCGCGATCAGCGCCAGGTTGATGGCGAGCAGGGAGGGTATGACCCATGACGAGCATTGGCGCGCTGTTCTATTGGCCATCCCATTTCCCCTGTATCAAGAGGCGAGCCGTGTGGGGTTGTGCTTCATTGAGATTAGACGGTGTTGGACCTGACCCTCTATTGATTTCAACACTAACGAGCTTCAGCGCAGGTCGCCTCTACATTCTGACAAAGCTCACCGACGCCCCGTCGTTGCTTGAGGTCGGCCTCACGCCAGACGCCGCTGAGCGGGCCGCCCGGCAACCCCTCATTGGCGCGCGCCAGCGGGAACAGCACCGGTACAAACCCGGCATCACGCACTAACCGGACGCCGATATCCCGGGCCTGGGCATCGTCGGCGAAAACAGGAATCGCCTTGTTTTTGCCGGAAAGGCCTTTCATTGAGGCGAAGCCAATGGCGTTGAACGCCCGCACCAGGTGCACGCCGGGCAGATACTGCTGATCCGCCAGGGCCACGCCCATGTCCAGCGCCTTGCGCCCGACATCTGCGTCACGGCCGCCAAATGGATTACTGGTGCTGAATATCACTTTGCCGTCCAGTTTGCCCTTCAACTGTTCGGACAGCGCCGGCATGGCGCCATAGGGAACACTCAACACGATCACATCGCCCCAGGCCGCGGCCTCGGTGACCGAGCCGGCCCGCGCGTTGGGGCCGGCCTCCTTGACCAGGTCCGCCAGCGCCTCGGGGTGGCGTGATGAAAACATCACCGAGTGCCCGGCCTTTACCCAGAGCGTGCCAAGCGTACCGCCGACCTTGCCGGCGCCGATCACGCCGATCTTGAGGGTGTCTGCCATCGCCGGGCTGGTATACAGAACCAGGCCGGCGAGCATCAGAGAGAAGATTCTGGACATGCACTGGGCTCCTCGGTTGGACAGCGGTCTTGGAATCACCGTAGTTGAGCTTACGTCTAAACGAAAGCTGCGGAGGGAGGCGGCGGACGAGCAGGGGTATTTGATGAGCGGCGTGAGGGCTGTTCAGCAAGGGAAGCTATTGTCTATGTGTTCGCCTCGCCAGTTGCCGTCCAACCAGCTCGTCCCTGAGGCGGCTGGCGAGGTGGACCCTCCTGGCCGATTGCTGCCTTTTGATTTCGCTTGTACTGGACTGGACAGCTGCCATGCCGACTCTCGCCAACTGCGAAGATGGTCTATTCACCCTCCAGGGTTGCGGCCACCCGCGCCACTTTCCACGACCCGCCTAGCTGGTCAGTGTAATGGCGACGTCCAGGGCAGAAATGGGCACATAAATCAGGGTGATCGTCGAATACGCTTTGCGCGATTTGGCCTTGAATGCGCAGACCGGGAGAATAATCATGACGACATCCAGCGCCCCCCAAAGCGCCATCGGCGATACCTGAAAGAAGAGGACGTTCACGATGAGGCCGAGCACGAGGTAGGTCGAAAACGATAGAAGGGCGTAGCGCCCATCCTGTTCGAAGTAAACGCGAAGCCCGCTTTGCTCGTCCTCACTTCGACTGGGCAGCAGTAACGCGGCAGAGACAAAAAGCGAGAGCGCCAGGAGCACCAGCAATAAAAACTCGGCAAACGAAAAGGTCGCTTTGATCGTCGGCAACGCGTTGACCGCCCACCAAAAATCCAGCTGGGACGTGAAAAGCATGACCGCCCAGACCAGCGCCACCCAATCAGGCGCGGCGACGCGGCGGATGCGGAACACCGTCAGCGCACCCATCAGCAGGCGAGTGACGGAGAGCCCCAATATCATCGCGAGTACCGTGGCCACGATGGGGAAGTTGCTCATGACACCTCCTTGTAAATTACGCGACCCACACGCAGGATCGATTCCGCTTTCGGTTAGGTCCTACCGACTGTGCGCCGCCGCCGCCAATTGATCGGTATCCACGCGGACAAAAACGGAATCGCCAACCGCCGTGAGTACGTCCCCGGCATAGACCTCGCAGATGACACGGGTTTTGCGTCCGACATCGCCTTCCACTCTGGCACGCAGGGTCAATGGCACACCCATCGGTGTCGGTTTGATGAACTTGATGCCAAGGTTGCCGGTGACGCAATTGATCCGGGGCAGGCTGGCGACTTCGCGGTTTTCCTCACGGTAGTGATAAGCCATCGCCGTCCAGTTGGAATGACAGTCCACCAGCATCGCGATCAACCCGCCGTACACCAACTCCGGCCAGCCGCAATACATGGGATCAGGCACGTGCTCGGCCATGACATGCACGCCGTCCGCATGCCAGAAGCTCTTGATGTGCAGCCCGTGCGGATTGCTGCTGCCGCAGCCGTAACAGACGCCGTCAGGCGCGGCGGTGTCTTGCAGGGAGTTGTCGAGACTGGACATGACAGGCGCTTCCTCATACGAATGAACTCAACCGTCGGATTCTAACGCTGGTATCGGGGTGCGGTCACTTTGGTCATCCGTTAGCGCGCCCTGACAACTGCGGTGCTGTTGCGCAACGTCAACTTGAACGGCAACACCACATGCCGCTGTTCGATCGGTTTCCTCTCGATCAGCGCGATCAACATCTCGACGGCTTTCTGACCGAATGTTTCGGCGGGTTGCGAGATGGTCGTCAGCGGCGGGTCGCAGTACGCCGCGAAGGGGATGTCGTCGAAGCCCACCAATGAAATGTCCTCAGGAACGCGCAGGCCTTGTTGCTTGATGCGTTTCAACGCGCCGATGGCCATTTCATCGTTTTCGCAAAACAACGCCGTGGGGCGGTCGGGCAATTCCAGCATCGCGGCGGCGCCGTCATGTCCGGCCTTCAGACTGAAATCGCCATGGCAGATCAGCGCGGCATCCGACGTGATACCGGCCTGTTGCAAGGCGTCCTGATAACCGGCCACGCGATCGCGGGTCAGCGGGCTGCTTTTCGGGCCTTTGATCAGGCCGATCCGGCGGTGGCCGAGTTCGATCAAATGTTCGGTCATGGCCTTGGCAGCCGCGCGGTTGTCGAGGCTGATGGTGGGATGACGGCCGCCCTGAATCACCTCGCAGGCATTGACGATCGGCGGTAAATCGGCGCTGGGGAAGGGCGCTTCGAAAGGGTCATAGGCGCGTAACTGGATCACGCCATCGGCCTGATGGGCGTAGACCAATTCGGCAAACTCCCGTTCCACTTCCTCGCGGCCCTGGGTGTCGCACAGCAACAGCCGATACCCGGCGAGCTGGGCGGCTTGCTGCGCGCCGCTGATCACCTTGGCGAAAAACGTGTTGGCGATGGTCGGCACCAGAATCACCAGGTTGCCGGTTCTGCGCGAGCGAAATTGCACCGCCATCTGGTTCGGTCGATAACCGGCTTTTTCCACCGCGGCGTTGACCTTGTCGCGCGTGTCGGGGAGCACGCGTTCAGGCGACTTCAGCGTCCTGGACACCGTGGCGACGGAGACGCCGGCCAGCCTGGCTACTTCGCGGATATTGGACAAGACCACCTCGTTATCGAACTGTGCAGGGGCGAGCTTAACGCAGGTAAGCCCACCCCTGAAATTTTCCTGGAGATTCATCCGGGGTTTGACACCTCGTCAAACAGGGCCTAGATTTCCGTCATGATGTAACCGGTTACATCGACTTTTGGATGCATTCCTGTAAAGCCGCCGAAAACCGCCTCAAACAGAGAAACGTTGCGATGAGTGTTGCCGTGAAAAAAATAAGAATGGGTTTTGTCGGTGGTGGGGAGGGCGCCTTCATCGGTCAGGCCCACCGTCAGGCCGCCGGGCTCGATGGCCGTTTTGAGTTGGTGTGTGGCGCGTTCAGTCGCGACGCCCGCAACAATCAGGACACCGGCGCCGCGCTGGGATTGTGCGCTTCGCGTTGCTACAGCGACTGGCGGCGGATGCTGGAAGCCGAGCGCGCGCTGCCGGTCGATCAGCGCATGGAGCTGCTGATCATTGTCACCCCCAATCACCTGCACGCGCCGATTGCCAGCCAGGCGCTGAGTGCGGGATTTCATGTGTTCAGTGAGAAACCGGCGGCGTTGAATCTGGCCGAGTTGCTGCCGCTCAAGGCTGTGCTTGAACGCAGCGATCGCCTCTATGGCCTGGCCCACACGTACCTGGGCTATCCGATGGTCTGGCAGGCGCGGCAGATGGTTCGCGACGGGGTGATCGGCTCCGTGCGCAAGGTGATTGTCGAGTACCCCCAAGGCTGGCTGAGCGAGGATGTGGCGGGGCAGGGCAACAAGCAGGCCGGCTGGCGCGACCTGCCTGAGCAGTCCGGGTTGGGCGGCTGCATCGGCGATATCGGCACCCATGCCTTTTCATTGGCCGAATTCGTGGCGGACCAGCCCATCCAGCACCTGTGCGCGATGTTGAATACCCACGTTGCCAGCCGGCAACTGGACGACGATGCCGCGATGCTGTTCAAGATGGCTGACGGCGCGAGTGGTGTGTTGATTGCCAGCCAGGTCTGCGCGGGTGAAGAGAACCCGTTGAAAATCCGCGTCTACGGCGACAAGGGCGGCCTGGAATGGCGCCAGGAAGAGCCGTCGAGCCTGATCCATCGTTCCCTTGACCAACCAATGCGCGTGCTGCGTTCCGGTGTCGGCCAACCCTGGTTGTGCGACGCCGCGACCCGGCGCATGCGTCTGCCGGCCGGACATCCCGAAGGCTATCTGGAAGCCATGGCCAACCTCTACGGCGATTTCGCCACGGCGATTCGCAGCAACGTCGACGGCAACGTGGCCCCCGGCGTGCCGGGCATCGACGTCGGGCTGCGCGGCATGGCCTTCATCGAAACCGTGATCGCCAGTCATCGTGGCGACACGAAATGGACCGAACTGGTCTGCCCTCAATGAACCCGGAGCACTCGCCCGTGAACCCTACTTCTCAAGCAGGCCTGCGCGGCCCGGGGATCTTCCTCGCGCAGTTCATGTCCGCCGAAGCGCCCTTCGACACCCTGGCCAATATTGCCCAGTGGGCGGCGTCGCAAGGCTACAAGGCCATTCAGTTGCCGACCTTGGGCACGCAATACATCGACCTGGCGCGCGCCGCTGAAAGCCAGGAATACTGCGACGAATTGAAGGCAGTCTGCGCAAAAGCGGGCGTCGAGATCAGCGAGTTGTCGACGCACCTGCAAGGTCAACTGGTGGCGGTGCATCCGGCGTTCGACGCCCTGTTCGACGACTTTGCCCCGGCGCATCTACGCGGCCAGCCGCAAGCACGCACCGAATGGGCCATCGAGCAGTTGAAGCTGGCAGCCCGGGCCAGTCAGCGCTTGGGACTGAAGGCCCACGCAACCTTTTCCGGTGCGCTGCTGTGGCCGTATATCTACCCCTGGCCGCAACGCCCAAGCGGATTGGTCGAACAGGGTTTTGCCGAACTGGCCAAACGCTGGTTGCCGATTCTTGATTGCTTCGAGGAGGCCGGTGTCGACCTGTGCTACGAAATCCACCCCGGTGAAGACCTGCACGACGGCGCCTCGTTCGAGCGTTTTCTGGAGGCGGTGGATCACCATCCACGCGCCGCGATTTTGTATGACCCCAGCCATCTGCTGCTCCAGCAAATGGACTACCTGGGCTTCATCGATCGCTACCACGCGCGCATCCGCATGTTCCACGTCAAAGACGCCGAGTTCCGGCCCGATGCGCGTTCGGGCGTCTACGGCGGTTACCAGGGCTGGGTTGAGCGGCCGGGGCGTTTCCGTTCCCTGGGCGATGGCCAGATCGACTTCAAATCGATCTTCAGCAAACTGACCCAATACGACTTCAGCGGTTGGGCCGTGCTTGAGTGGGAGTGTTGCCTCAAGGACTCCGCCCAGGGTGCCGCAGAAGGGGCGGCGTTCATCGAGCGGCACATGATCAGCAAGACGCAGAAGGCCTTCGACGATTTCGCCAGCGTGCAGTCGGACGAAGGTTTCAATCGACGATTGCTGGGGTTGCCCGAAGCCTGATCAAAAAGTTATTCGCTTCTCTCTCCAACAAGAAAAACAATAAGACGGTGACTGTTATGTCCACGATGACCGCGCGCCTGAGCGCCATGATGTTCCTGCAATTCTTTATCTGGGGCGGATGGTTCGTCACCCTCGGTACGTTCCTCGCCAGTAACCTGGGCGCCAGCGGC
This sequence comes from Pseudomonas mandelii, assembly GCF_900106065.1. Lineage (NCBI taxonomy): Bacteria > Pseudomonadati > Pseudomonadota > Gammaproteobacteria > Pseudomonadales > Pseudomonadaceae > Pseudomonas > Pseudomonas mandelii. The sequence continues at coordinate 6,645,131 of NZ_LT629796.1, read as the reverse complement.
GGGCAGATCGGCATGGCGTTCTCCACCCAGTCCTGGGGCGCGATCATCGCGCCCTTTGTGATCGGCTTGATCGCCGACCGCTTCTTCAATGCCGAACGCATCCTTGCGGTGCTGCACCTGGTGGGCGCCGTGTTGCTGTATCAGCTGTATCGAGCGCCGGACTTCAGTACGTTTTACCCTTACGTGCTGGCGTACATGATGATCTACATGCCGACCCTGGCACTGGTGAATTCAGTGGCGTTCCGGCAGATGAGCGACCCGGCCCTCGAGTTTTCCCGCATCCGCGTGTGGGGCACCATCGGCTGGATCGTGGCCGGCGTGGTCATCAGCTTTGTGTTTGCCTGGGACTCCCAGGCCCTGATTTCGTCAGGCGGGCTGCGCAACACCTTTCTGATGTCGGCGATTGCGTCTCTGGTGCTCGGCCTCTACAGCTTCACCTTGCCGCGCACCGCGCCACTGAAACCGGAGGTGGGCCGCAGCGGCCTCAAGCAAATGCTCGGGCTGGATGCGTTGAGTTTGCTGAAGGACCGCAGTTACCTGGTGTTCTTCATCGCCTCCATTCTGATCTGCATTCCGTTGGCGTTTTATTACCAGAATGCCAATCCGTTTCTGGCGGAAATCGGCGTGACCAATCCGACGGCGAAAATGGCCATCGGGCAGGTTTCCGAAGTGCTGTTCATGCTGCTTCTGCCGCTGTTCATTCACCGCTTCGGGATCAAGATTGCGCTTTTGGTGGGGATGTTGGCGTGGGCCTTGCGCTACTTGCTGTTCGCCTACGGTAACAATGGCGACCTGGCGTTCATGTTGTTTACCGGCATCGCCTTGCACGGTATCTGCTACGACTTCTTCTTCGTGTCCGGCCAGATCTACACCGACGCCAAAGCGCCGGAGCGTTTCAGAAGCTCGGCCCAAGGGCTCATTACTTTGGCGACCTATGGCCTGGGCATGCTGATCGGCTTCTGGGTCGCAGGGCAGGTGACCGACCACTATGCGCTGACGGGCAGCCATGACTGGAAGAGCATCTGGTTGTTTCCGGCGGGGTTCGCCCTGGCGATCTTTTTCTGCTTTGCGCTGGCGTTCAAGGGGCGGCAGGCAGCGGTTGTTCAATCGACCGTCTGAACAACGCCTTGCCCGCTTTCGGCCACCAACAGCAACGACTGCGGCACCGGACTTTGCGGGTGCTGCGGCTCTTGCAGGACGGCCAGCCGAAAGCCGGCCATGTCCAGCGCATTCAGCCAGCTGGACAAGGTGCGGAAGTACCACGGCATGGGCTGCCACTGGCCCTTGAACCCGGCAAAGGTTTCTTCCCGCCAGCCATCCTGATAGTCGCCTGCCGCGACAGCCCACGGGTGCAGTGTCTGGATCACCAGTGCACCACCAGGGCGAAGCAGGGCGTTCATGGCGGCGAGCAGCGGAATGATGTCCTGGTGCAACAGGGCGAAGTTGGCGCAGATCAGGTCGTAGTCGCGGCCGATGTCCACCTTGGCCTCCACCAATTCTTCATAGCTCGCCACATGCACCTGCGATGACCCCGACGCCCGCGCCGCGTCGACCAGCGTCGCATCGCCATCCACACCGACGGCCGTGATGCCCCGTTGAGCCAGCGCGCGCAGCAACCAGCCCTCGCCGCATCCGAGGTCGAGCACGCGCTCGGGTTGGCGGCCCAGCACGGCCAGCAGGATGGCCTGGTCGGTCACCGTGAGGCGGCTTTCGATGGCGCCGCTGCGGATAGCTGTGATCCAGGCGTGGGCGTTGTGGTGCCAGCTGTCGAGGAGGGTGGATTCGGAGGCGGGCATGTTGGCGTCTGGCGTGGTGGGTTGGTTAGAAGGATAGGACACGTATCAAGGAAACGGGCTGGGTCACCCCAGCCCGCCAGGCAGGATCAGCTTTGGCAGAATCGAATGCGATTGCCGAAGGGGTCATGGACTTCCAACACTTGCCCCCAACCTTGCTGAACGATATCTGGCCGTCCGTATCCGTAGCGTTTGCCCTGTAATTCGTCGCGCAACAGTTCGATATTGTGCATAGGGACAAATATCGTCGATCCCGGGCTCGCATCGCCATGATGTTCGGAAAGATGGAGCTGCAGACCGTTTCGGCTGATGCCCAAGTACAGCGGCAGATCTGCTTCGAAGCGGTGCTCGAATTCGACGCTGAAGCCTAGAAAATCAAGGTAGAACTCGCGCGCCTTGGTTTCGTCAAACATCCGCAGTATCGGGATGGCTCTGTCGAAGGTAATGGCGGGTTGATCAAGTTCCTGGGGAAGCGTCGCAGACGCTGTGTTCCAGTCCTTGTAGCCCAGTTGATGCGCGACCAGCTCAAGCGCGGTTGAGTGAGACGTCGCTTGATTGCGCCCCTCAAGCGAGGCACGCAGCCTCTTGGCCATCTGCTTGGCTTGTTCGATTGAAAACATCGTTCCTCCTGTAGCCAAGGCATTCTGGTGCTCGCGTTGCCAAACCTCGGCTCTCAAGAGATACGACAGGATTTGGGGGAGAAGCAATGCTTTCACCTTTCCCTTCGGGAGCGAGCGGCGGGCAGCATCGGCCCGGGACTGATGATACACAGCGGTCAATGAGTGCGGAAGCCAGGAGCAGGTGAACGAGAGAATGGGCTATTTATTCGACATGAGGCGAGGACGCTTTCGTGTTTGTCCGTAGTCAAGAAGTGCAACACCGGCGCGAGGCCGGTGTTGTGTTGGCAGAGTGCAGCGCCACCCGATCGGGTGCCTTAGAAGCGGTACTTCGCCGAAGCCGTAATGCTACGCGGTGCACCGTATGTCAGGGCGCCGTAGGCATCGAAGATGTCGAAGTACTTCTCGTCGGTGACGTTGTTGGCATTCACCTGGCCCGAGAGGTTTTCGGTGAACTCGTAGCGAGCCATCAGGTTGACTAGGGCATAGGCATCCTGCTGGATTTTTTCGGAGTTGCCGGCCGGGTTGACGGCGTAGGTGTAGATCGAATCCTGCCAGTTAACCCCGCCGCCGATGGTCAGCTTGTTGAAAGCCCCTGGCAGGCGGTAGGTGGTAAAGGGGCTCTTCGCATTTAAGGGTGTAGAAAAAATCTGACCGGCTGGAAAAGGAGTCGAGGATCTTAGAAAATGTAAGCTCTCACACCAACAAAAACTAAGCCCCCGACGTGAACAATCTTACCTTTTCTAGCCCTGATCTTTCCAGCTTTTGCCAACTGAATAACCTCGGCCTGACTGCCACTGGACAACATCTTTGTGCAGAGCGCGCCGTCATCGAATGTCGTTTAACCAAAGCACCCGAGCCATGCCCCAAGTGCGGGGCTGCTGGTGTTTCACGCGGTACTGTCGATAGGCATCTTGCTCACACACCTTACGGACAACGACCAACCAGATTGCTGCTGCGTATCCGTCGCTGGCGTTGTGCTTGCGGCTGTTTCTGGCATGAAGATACAAACAGTGCAGCACCTCCACGTTCAAAGCTTTCATATGGGGCGATACGCTGGGCATTAGCTGCCATCGTGCTGGATCATCTGTCGGTATCTCGTGTTGCGAGCCAGCTTGATGTTGCATGGCACACCGCTAATAATGCCATTATCAACGAAGGACGGCGCCTGCTTTTTAATGACTCGACACGTTTTGACGGTGTGACCGTGCTGGGCGTGGATGAGCATGTTTGGCGACATACACGCTGTGGTGACAAGTACGTCACCATCGTGGTTGACCTTACGCCCGTGCGTAACAAAAACGGGCCGGCCCGCTTGCTCGATGTGCTGGAAGGCCGCTCCAAACAAGCCTTTAAGCAATGGCTACAGAGTCGCCCCAAATCGTGGCGTGACCAGATCGAAAGCATTGCCATGGACGGTTTTACGGGGTTTAAATCTGCAGCGCAAGAAGCCCTGCCTCAAGCCCAAACCGTGCTGGATCCTTTCCATGTCGTGCGCTGGGCAAGCAACATGCTGGATGAATGCCGCCGGCGTGTGCAACACGACATCCTGGGCCGCAGAGGGCGTAAAAATGACCCGCTCTACAAAAGCCGTCGAACGCTACTGACTCGGATCAGCTACCTGTCTGACGCCAACAAAAAGCAACTGTTCCAGCTGTTTGCAGATGAGCACCACCTCGAAGTGGATTGCACCTGGAGCATGTACCAACGGGTGGTCAGCGCCTACAACGAGCCGGATCGAAAACGTGGTAAAAAACTCATGGAAGAGGTCATAAATATCATTACAGCCAGCGACTTGCCCAAAGCGCTCATCGAGGTGAAAGGCTTGGGGGAAACGCTGAAAAAATACGCTGAGAGCATCCTTGCCTACTTCGACCGGCCAGGAACCAGCAACGGTCCAACAGAAGCTATCAACGGGCGACTTGAGCACTTACGAGGTACCGCCTTGGGCTTTAGAAATTTAACCAATTACATAGCCAGGTGCTTGCTGAAGTCAGGAGGGTTTAGAAATCAGCTACACCCTTAAATGCGAAGAGCCGGTAAAGGTGCGCAGCAACTTGGTCGGGTACAGCGTGTTGACGTCGTCGCCGTTGGCATCTTCGGCCGTGAACTGGGTGTAACCCATCGATGCATTCCAGTCCGTTGCGAGCTCGCCGGAAACTTCCAGCTCGAAACCCTTGCTGGTCGCGCCTTCACTCGCCTCGTAGGCGAAACCGCCAACCGGGTTTGAAGGATCGATCAGCGCGCCGGTGTTCTGGCCCAGGTTGTCTTGTTTGATCTGGAAAACCGCTGCGGAGGCGTTCAAGCGGCCACCGAAGTACTCACCCTTCAGGCCCAATTCAGTGCTCTCGCCAACGATCGGTTCCAATGTCTGGCCACTGCGGTCGCGTACCGATTGCGGCAGGAAAATTTCTGTGTAGCTGGCATAAGCCGAAAGGTTGTCGGTGAGGTCGTAGACAATACCTGCATAGGGTGTCAGCTCATGATCGACATCGATCTTGCTCACTTCCGAGAAGACGTCATCACTGGTCTTCTCGTACCAGCTTTCACGCGCGCCAAGGATCACTTTCAAATCGTCGGTCACGTTCAGGCGGGTTGCCGCGTACAGGCCCTTCTGGCGGGTCTCGCTGTAACCGTAGTCGGTCCTCGGGCCCCATACCGGTTCTGCGAAATTACCGTTGTAGGAATCGAAATCGGCGACACCGCCAAAGCCTGTTTGCGCGTCGAGTGAATCGGTGTCGAACTTCTGCTTGCTGTCCACATAGCCGAAGGCCAATTCGTGCTCGCGACCCAGGAACGAGAACGGGCCATTGAAGCGGATGCCGTAGTCGTCCTGGGTGGTCTCGGTCTTGTAGGTCGCCGGGAACGAAGACATCGCGGAGCTGCCGTTCCTGCCTGGATTGCCGGACAGGTACAGCAGGGAGGAGTCGCCGGTGCGTTCGCCACGGTTGTAGCTCAGATTGACTTGCCAGTCGTTGGCAAAGGTGTGATCAAGATTGACGAAGTAAGTCTCGTAGGTCGTGTCCCACTTGCTCCATTTGGCGGAGGTCGACTTCGAGCGGCTCCAGTTCGTGCGGCCGCCGTCTGCGTACCAGACTGGCAGGCCACCCCACATCGGCGAGTCGGCGTTGCTTTCTTGCCGGCTCAAGCCGAACCAGAGCGTGGTGTCGGGCGTCAGGTCGATATCCATCGTGCCGTAGAGGGTCTGGCGCTTGTTCGAGTTCATATCGATCCACGTGTCGCCCTCGTTGGTCTCCCCGACCAGCCGCGCGCGAATGGTGCCTTCCTCGTTCAGCGCCGTGGACACATCAGCCTCGACGCCGTAGGTGTCCCAGGTGCCGGCGCTCAGTTCTACAGAACCCTTCAGGTCTTTACTGTTGGCGCGCTTGCGCACCATGTTGATGGAGGCGGATGGATCGCCGGCACCGGTCATCAGACCGTTGGCGCCGCGTACTACTTCGACGCGGTCATACATGGCCAGGCTGCTGAAAATTTCCCCCGAACTCCATGGCTGCTCGTAGATGGTGGGCACGCCATCGATCATCAGCGAGTTGAGCTCAAAACCTCGGGCGTTGAACTGCGCCCGGCTGGTCTCATAGCGGTTGACCGACACACCGGTGGCATTGTTGACCACGTCGAGGATCGTATGCAGGTCCTGGTCCTGTATGCGTTGCTGGGTGATGACGCTGACCGACTGCGGCGTCTCCCGCAGCGACATGCTCAACGGCGTGGCCGTGCGTGCAGCCTCCGTCGTGTAAGAGTTGGTGTCTTCGGTGACGGCACTGCGTTCGCGAATGGCCGTCTCAGTGATCGCGATAGGGGCCAAGGTCACAGAGCTTCCAGTCTCCGTCTGCTCAGTCTGTTCCGCTGCCTGCAAGGAGGGCGCAGTCATGGCGATACCGGCTGCCAGCATGTGCACTGCGAGCGCCAGGGGGCGCAGGGTCGAAGGCATGCGCGGCGTCACGGAGGTTTGTGTACACAGGGAGATGGGGGCGGTCATGCGAACACTCATTTGATTTTGCTGTTATTGAGAATCCGTATCATACGCAATAGCAATTGATCCTGGAATAGGATTTATACTCATTTGAGAGGGTTTATCAAATGAGATGTGTCCAGCGCATTGCGTGCACGCCTGGAGCGAGGCTGCATCGGCCGTTGACACAGGCTTGATCATGACGGAGGCAGCAATCGATCCGAGGCAGAGTCACCCCGGACCGATACGCTGCCCAAAAAGCGGGGACGTGTTTGGCGCGTCAAGACAGGCGCGATTCGCCTGTCGGGCTGCTCAGGTACACGGTTGTCACACCGATGCGCGAGAACACCAGCCACACAAACAGCAGCACACTGCAACCGATGAGGAGCGAGGCGACGCCAATCAACGGCTCGACTGACGGGAAGCCCTTGAGCCGCAGCGTCAGCGCGCCGAGCATCAGCGGGACGCCAAGGTTGTATATCCAGAACTGCGCTGCGGCCACGCGCCCTTCGGTGATGGACGGGTGGGCTGTGCCGATGATGCCGAACAGGGCCATCGACACCCATCCCAACAGATTGATATGGGCATGTACCGCGAAGAGCGAATGATCGCCGGAAGCGCCCATTGCCACGCCCAGCATCACGCCAATGGCAAAGTAGAGGGCAGCGAGCCGAAACCAGGTCCGCGAACGGGGGTTGTGATTCATGGCATTCACCTCATGCGCCCTGGGGCGCGTTCAGTTGCTCAAACAATTGATTTGAAGTCGTCAGGCGCTCCTGCGTGCGACTTCTTGTGGGTTGGATATCGAGTGTCTATTATGAGACTCGTGTCTCACGACAAGACAGGATCTCATTTACTCCATGCCAATTTCCAAGTCAAGCCCGTCCAGCGGAGACGGCGATCAGGGCCGCGACAACCAGAAGCGCCGCACGCGTCAGGCGCTGGTCGATGCCGCCATCGCCTTGCGCGACGAGGGCCATAACCCGACGGTTGCGCAAGTGGCCGAGCGGGCGATGGTGTCGCGCGCCACGGCGTATCGCTACTTTCCCTCGACGGAGGCGTTGATCAGCGAGACGGCGGCAGACCGAGACATGACGCCGCTGGAGCAGATCTGGCGGCCGGGGGACGATCCGGTAAAGGGCATCGGTCTGGCGGCGAACGCGTTGAACAAACTGTTGATCGACGACGAGATTGGTCTGCACGTGATGGTACGTTCGTTCATGACGGTGTGGCTCGAAAACGAATCCCGTGAGGCACTGCGACCAGGCCGACGCATGAGCTACATCGAGCCGATTGTCGACTCGCTGAAGGACGTGCTCTCACCTCGGGCGCGAAAGCGATTGAAGCAGGCGCTGTCGATCGTCATGGGCACCGAGGCGTTGATCGCCGTGCGCGATATCAGCCGCGCGAGCGTCGCAGAATCACTCGACGCCGCCGCCTGGGCGGCTCGGGCGCTGGTGCGTCAGGCACTGGCGGAGGATGAAGAGGCACGACGAAAACGCAACGCTTCGAGCGCGCGGTCTTCGGCTCCTTGACACCGCATATCCCTAAACTGCCTGTAATCCGGGCCGATACCGATCAAACTTAAAGACGGCGGCGTCTCGCTGGTCAATAGAAAACCGCAACGATAATTCGCCACAGTCTCCAAGGACGGTACTTTGAATCACATCAACACCTGCGCGGTCTCAAACATCCACCATCGTGTCGCCCTTGGTTTGGTTGTCGGTATTGGCAAGCGTGCTCATCGCCGGCTGTTCCAGTCCGCCTCCACCGGTCAGCCCGGTCTACCGCGATCCCTGCCTGGAGGATGGCCCTGTCAACAGCGCGGCCTACGATACGTGTGTGCAAGATCGGGAATCCGACAAAGCCTTGGCATACAAAGCACTTTTCGAAGATCTCGGGCCCTCTTTCCGGCACAGACACCCGAAGCACCGATGCTTTCATCGCTCGGGCACAGGCCGCCTTGGCACCGACCGGGCCATATCCTGTCGAGTTGAGCGCAGGCAAAGAACCCGCGTGGCACGCCGACGAGCTCACGGGAGATAACCTGCATCGGGAAATCCGGATCACGCCAAAACGGTGCGTGGAGTGATGTAAACCTGGGTGCAAATCACGCCCGCCCAATACGACAATGGGCAGGCCCGGGCAACGCAGCTTCAGCGTAATTTGATCAGGCGATCAGGCGATCGTTTCAAGCCTCGCTGATCTTGCTGACGCTGGTGACCTGACCATTCCAGACCATCTCGTAATGCGCAGTTTGAATGATTGATTGAACCGGCTTGGGCGTCATCAGCGCCCAGCAATAACTGCCTTGCATCCGCACCGAGTGGTAACGAATCCCTGGACAGCGCGCCTCTTTGACGGACCTGCCCAAGCGCCGCGAGTGCGTGTAGTCGTCAGGGTCATAAACCGGATCAGTCAGCGCAATGGCAGCAGCGTCTTTCATTGCCACATCCACGAAGGCGCAGGACAACCCCCGGAACACAAACCGCTCATAATTGAGGCTCGGCACATTTGACCAATAAAGACTCTGGTGATGCCGAACCTCGGCCAATGCCGTGTCCATGGAGTCCGCCAGGTACAACACCCCAAAACGACCATCGCTGAACCGCGAACCCGCCGGGTTGACGTGGGTAAACGGCGCCGTCGCATAAGAGCAGCCAGGGATGCCGAACGGGATTTGATCCCGCGCAATCAACTCAAGATGACCCACTTCATTTTTCAGCCGGGGATTGGTCAGCGCCTGAATCTGATACAGCACCTCAAACTCGTCCGCATCCGCCACGTCATCAAACATCGCAATCGGTGGAAACTTCGAATTGACCAGTCGATAAGCCTGCAGCTGTTCGCCAGCCAGTGCTGCCAGTTCGCTCACCGTCACCATTGCGCACCACGCAGCACGTCAATGCGCTTGAAGGTTTCATACAAGGAAATCATGTCGCCCTGAGCCATGATCTCCAGCGGACTGCGCCCATTGAAAAACTCGTTGTGGTTGGCCATCGACGGGAAGCCGTAGACGTTGTCCGGGTTGTCGAAGACTAGGCGCAATGCGGCGTGGATGTTGAGCACGAAGCTGATGCGCTGCATCTGGTCCGAATCGAGCGTCACGGACCATGCGGGATCGCGCTGCCGGGCGCGGGTGTAGGTGCTGCGGGAAATGCGCAAGATGCGACAGGCCTGATCGCTGGAGGCGCTCCACTTTTCGAGGATGCCGACGGCAGCGCGCAGACCTGTTACGCATTGGGCTTTGGTAAAGGCTTGTTCCTGGAGGGGGACTGCCATATTCAATAGCTCTTTCTGAATCTGTAGATTCGAAGATAGGTTTAATGAATCTATAGAGCAAGTCTGCTTCGACCAATGGACATTGAAGTCATTGTTATTGGTTAAATACTTTGGCGACAGGAAGGGAACCAATCTCCTCAATAACGACTAAATTTTAACGAGGGATATTTCCCCCTTACTGAAGGAACGACCCAATGTTCACATCACGCTCATTGATTGCCGCTGTCACAAGTCTTGCACTGGTCTGCGGCTCGGCAACGGCATTGGCCGATCCGGGTAATGGAAAGGGCCAGGGGAACGGCAAGGGAAACCCGCAAAACGGCCAGGCCCATGGCAACCAGGGAGGCCAGGCCGGCCAAGGCAAAAACACCGGGGGCGGCGAATGGGGTCATGGCCCGAGTATCAATCACAACAGTATTCTGGGGATTGTCGGCGGCTATCGGGACTACTGGAGCCCCGGCCCTGCGTTGCCACCGGGTATCCAAAAGAACCTCGCGCGCGGGAAGCCGCTGCCCCCCGGCATTGCCAAAAAACTGGATGGCCGCCTGGTTGGCAGGCTGCCTCATTACGACGGATACGAATGGCAGCAAGCGGGGACCGATTTGATCTTGGTGGCGCTGGCCACCGGGCTGATTTATGAAGTGTTGAACGGTGCGTTTGATTAGCACTTGAGTGGCGAATGCGATTGGAATCCACTGACAAAAGACCCGTGGTTCATTCCAGGCTCTGATGCTGATCAGAGCCCGCATCCATTGCAGTCCGTCCGTCGCAGGGCCAGGAACCGAAATGGGATTCTTGCGTCCTATGGCATGCGATATCAACCTACGGAAGCCACCATGCTTTTAAAGAACAAGAGTCTTTTTGCTGTCATGTCCTGCGCCCTGATGCTTGCGGCTGCGCCATTGCTCCCCGTTGACCTGTCCGTCATGAACTCCGCCTATGCGAAAGAGGGTGGTGGTGGTGGTGGTGGTGGTGGTGGTGGTAATGGAGGAGGTGGCGGTAACGGCGGTGGCAATGGAGGTGGCCATGGCGGTGGCACGGGTGGTGGTCACAGCGGGTCCGGTCACGCCGGCAACGCTGACAGCAGTGGCCGTGGAAAGGGACTGTCCAGCGATCATGCCGGCAAGGCCGTTCGCGACCGTGGTGAAAGCGGAAACCACTATGGCAGTGAACGCAACGGTGATCGCAGTAAAGGCTCAACGACTTCAGGCATCGCCCAATCCAGAGATACGCGCGGCGTCACCAAAGCCGGTGCGATTTCGACCTCGACTCCAGGCGATCACAACGCGAAAGGATTGAGTAACGCGGCTTCCTCGGGATCAAAAAACCCGTACTGACCCGCGAGGCTGAATCGGTCTGCTGCCTGGCCGGGCGTTGAAGCCGTATCGGTTGATGTAAGCGACTACACCGAAAAAAAACGGGCGCCTTTACGGTGCCCGTTTTCAGTTGTGCCGCTGCTTGAGCGCCGATCAGGTAGCAACCGGCATAAGCTGCAATCCCGGACACTTCTTTTGCCAGCACTATTCCTCCACGATGATCCCCGATCCCCCTGACTCGCCGGGAACATCCTTCAGCTTCGGCAATCCATCCTTGAGCCGCAGCACCATCTCCTGATAGTGCACGTGGACAGCCGGCGAGTACGCGAGATCCGGAATGACCGCGGCATACACGTCAATCAGCCCCATCTCGGGGTGGTCCGTAAAGAGGTGCCCGCCACACGTCTTGCACCATTTGCGGTAGCTGCGCGGTGTCTTGTTGTAGGTGCCGATGTTGTCGGCACCCCGAGTCACTTGCACCGCGTCGGGTTTCCACAGCGTGAAGGCATTGACCGGTCCTGCTGACCAATGCCGACACGACTCGCAATGGCAATAGCCCATTGCGGCCGGTTCGCCGCTGACGGTGAACTCGACTGCACCGCAGAAACAACTGCCTTTGTACGACCGTTCAATGCTCATGGCATGACTCCTTTATCAATGGCCGATACAGCGCGGATGGCTGTTTTCACTCGTCGATGTAGTGAACCGGTATCGCTGGCGAGCGCCGCACGTGCAGTTCGAAAATGTCAGGGCGCGCGTAATGCCCGGTGACGTCGAGCGCCCGTCGCGCCGGCGCCACGAGTGCGACGTCAATGTCGGCATACAGAATGCCGGCCTCCCGATGCAAGGGGCCGGCCACAATCCGGCCTTGAGGACTGACCACCACCGAGTCGCCATCGTTGATCCATTCGTCCGGATCGGCAAACAGTTGCATACGCGCTGGAAAGTCCTCGGGAATGTCACTGCCGCGCAGCGCGGTGCCGCTGCCGAGCACCCAACAGCGGCCTTCAAGTGCAATGTGCCGCATCGTGCTGATCCAGCCTTCGCCGGTGTCGTAGGTGGGCGCGATATAGATCTCCACCCCTTGGGCATACAGGGAATAGCGCGCCAGCGGCATGTAGTTTTCCCAGCAGATCAGCGCACCGACGCGGCCGACCGGTGTATCGACCGCACGCAACCCGGACGCATCACCGAAGCCATGCACCATGCGTTCCGGATTGGTCGGCATCAGCTTGCGATGGCGGTTGAGCACTGCGCCATCCGCACCGATAACGACTACGCTGTTATAGAGCGTGCCGCCTCCCGTAGAGCGGTCGCATTCATTGATGCCGCACACAATCGTCACGGCGTGAACCCTGGCGGCTTCGCATAATTCGCCCAGATCACCGTTGGCGATATCGACCGCGTTGGCCAGCAGCCGCGTGTGCAACTGGCCCATGACAGCCCCGTCCTTGCCCGCCGCCAGTCGCCAGATCCACGACGGGTAACCGGGAATGAACGATTCGGGCAAAACGATCAGCGAGGCGCCTGCTGCCGCCGCCTCGGCGACCGATTGCACGGCCCGGGCGATCGTCGCGCTGCGATCGAGCAGCACGGGCGGGCGCTGAATGATGGCTACCTTGGTCATGGCGTTCTCCATTGGCTTTTGGCTTTCGAAGGCTTGAGCGTGCGCGTGGCGAAGGGGCCGGGCTAGTTCAAAAAGTGAAGCGTTGCAGTTGCGGAGTCCAGGCAATGGAAGAGAGCTACGGCCAGTTCTGCACAGTCGCCCGCGGTGCTGAAGCCCTGTGCGAGCGCTGGACACCGTTGGTGGTGCGCGAGCTGCTGTGCGGCAGCAAACGCTTTAACGAACTGCACCGTGGCGTCCCCCGAATGTCCACCAATCTGCTGGCACAACGGCTACGCCATCTGGAAGACATCGGCGTCGTACACCGCACGGCCACCGGCAAAGTCTGGGAGTACAGCCTGACCGCGGCGGGCGAGGAACTGCGCCCCATCATCATGGCGCTGGGGCACTGGGGAGCGCGCTGGATCGGCAGTCGCCTGCGCGATGACCAACTCGACGCCGGCCTGCTGATGTGGGATGTGCGGCGGTTCGTGCGCATTGAGACGTTTCCGTCGCGACCGGTGGTCATCCAGTTCACGTTCCGCGACGCGCGGCCCGGCGAGCAAGCCTGGTGGCTGGTGGTGGAGCAGGGCGTGGCGGATCTATGCCGCGATGACCCGGGCCGCGAGCTGACGCTGGTCGTGGACTCCAGCGTGCGCGCGTTGACCGAAGTGTGGGCGGGCGACCGCACACCGCGGGAGGTGCTTGAGTCGCAAGAGCTGCGTGTGGATGGCGCGGTGAAGGACGCGGAAAACCTGTGGCGCTGGCTGGGGACGAGTGCGTTTGCGGGGACCAGGAGGGCGGCAGTCACTCGTTAGCTTGGCGAAATAACCATCAGCGCTGGCCGATCTGAGCATGATCTGACCGGCCTCAGTTCCTTATGTTGAAGACTCAGATCAAATCGTGTCGGCAGTCCTCACTGTAGAAACTTTACCCAGCCAGCAACGGCAAGTAACACGAAACAAGTCCAGCCTGAGAGAAGCCAGCGCCAGACGAGCATCCGCGGGACAAAACCCACACCTTTCACAAAGGCCACGCTCATGGCTGCGAACAATGCTGTAGCCAGCGCGTGGTCAGGCTTCCCGTCAGGAGCGGCCATCATGGGAGGATAGAGCGTACAAGCGAGCATGATTGCTAAAGCGATCACCAAACTCGGCAAATGAAGGTGTGAGGTTGGTTGAGGGTTAGCGACGCGCGGCATCATGACAGCGTCTCGTCGTTGTCGCTCAAGGCTCGGCCAACTTCGTTCTCGCCCCACATCGCGTTCAATATAGCCAGTAGCAATGCAAAACCGACCCCCAGCATCCAGGCGAAATACCACATGTTCATTACTCCTTTGCCGGCACTAATAGGCAGAATGTTCGTTGGCTTTGATCTTCGCGATGGTGACCTTCCCCCGCATGACGCGATACGCCCACGAGGTATAAAGCACAATCAGTGGCATGAAGATCAACGCGGCCCAGAACATGATGGCCAGGCTTAAGTGACTGGCGACGCTGTCCCACACGGTGAGACTTGCCGCAGGCATCGTTGATGACGGCATGACGAACGGAAACATCGATACGCCGGCCGTGCAGATAACACCGATGACTGAAAGCGATGACGCAATAAACGCTGAAAGTGTATGGCGCGCCATCAACAGTACGGCGGCACCTGCTGCGCCGATCAATCCCAGTGCGGGCAGCAGCCACAGCAAAGGATAATGGCCATAGTTGGCCATCCAGGCTCCCGCTTCGCGCACCACGGACTTGCTGAGAATGTCAGGCAGTCCTGCCGTATCAACTACCGATGTAATGCGATAGCCATCAATCCATTGCAGCCAGATGCCGGCAACGATAAATGAACACACGAGCACGATCGCTGCACCCACCCCGCCTTTGATTGCCCTCGCCTGGATAACCCCTTCAGTGCGATGTGCCAGATGAGCACCACCTTGCAGGGTGATCATTGCGCTGCTTACAACGCCGGTGAGTAACGCGAAGGGGTTGAGCAGTTGCCAGAAGCTGCCGGTGTAGGTCGAAACCAGCAGGTCGTTAAAGTGGAACGGCACACCTTGCAGCAGGTTGCCAAACGCAATCCCGAACACCAGAGGCGGCACTGCTCCACCCACAAAGAGTCCCCAATCCCAAGTACTGCGCCAGGTGGAGTTGTGGATCTTGCTGCGATAGTCAAAACCCACCGGGCGGAAGAACAGCGCCCAGAGGACCAGAATCATCGCCCAGTAGAATCCGCTGAATGCGGTGGCATACACCACAGGCCACGCCGCAAACAATGCGCCACCCGCAGTAATGAACCAGACCTGATTCCCATCCCAATGCGGACCGACGGTATTGATAACGACGCGCCGCTCCATGTCATTGCGGCCGACAAAGGGCAGCAGCGTGCCGACTCCCATGTCGTGGCCATCCATGATGGCGAAGCCGATCAGCAATACACCGACCAGCACCCACCAGATAATTTTCAGGGTGAAGTAATCAAGCATGGTGGAGTTCCTTCAAATGGGCATCGTGTACATAACGGCCAGTACCGAGGCTGCCAGGACCTTGACGGGCAAACTTGACCATCAGGAACATTTCAACCACCAGCAGCACGGTGTAGAAAACGATGAATCCCGCCAGCGAACCATAGAGGTTGTTGACGCTAAGCGTGGATACGCTCATGTGGGTCGGCAGCACGCCGTAAATGGTCCAGGGCTGGCGGCCGTATTCAGCGACGAACCAGCCCAGCTCGCAGGCAATCCATGGCGCAGGCAGCATGCAGAGCGCCCAACGCAGTAACCAGCGGCGTCGTGTGCAGGTCGACTTCAAGGTGCTCCAAAAGGCAAGTCCGAAGAGCACAAGCATGGCAAAACCTAGCGCGACCATGATCCGGAACGCCCAGAACATAGGTGTCACGCGCGGTACGGTATCGTTTACGGCCTTTTCGATAATGGCCGGCGTGGCCTGGTTGACGTCCTCGACATACTTCTTGAGCAACAGGCCAAAGCCCAGATCGGTTTTGTATTCATCGAATGTCTTCAGAGCTGCCGAATCGGTGCGATCGGCTCTGACGGCTTCAAGGGCATTGACGGCGGTAATACCTCGGAGAATTCGAGCGCGGTTCTTTTCTTTGATCTCATGAATGCCTGGAATCTGCTTGCTGACTGATCGTGTGCCAATCAGGCCCATCAGCCACGGCACTTCAACTTCCCAGTTATTTTTGGACTCGGCTTCATTAATACTGGCCACCAATGTCAGGCCAGCCGGAGCAGGCTTCGTTTCCCACATGGCCTCCATGGCTGCCATCTTGGTTTGCTGCGCCTCACCCACCGTGTAACCCGACTCGTCACCCAACACGATCACGCTCAGCACTGATGCGAGACCAAAGGCCGCCGCCACCCGGAAACTGCGTTTGGCAAACTCGACATCACGATTCTTGAGCAAGTACCAACTGGAAATCGACAGCACAAACATCGAACCGGTGACGTAGCCGGCTGAGACGGTGTGCACAAACTTGGCCTGTGCTACCGGATTGAAAACCACTGCCCAAAAATCAACCATCTCCATGCGCATGGTGATGTAACTGAATTCTGAACCTACCGGGTTCTGCATCCAGCCATTGGCGATCAGAATCCACAAGGCTGAAAGGTTTGTACCAATCGCCATCAGCAGCGTGACCAGCAAGTGGTGCTCTTTCTTCAGACGATCCCAACCAAAAAAGAACAGGCCGATCATGGTCGATTCAAGAAAGAACGCCATCATGCCCTCGATCGCCAGTGGGGCTCCGAAGATGTCGCCGACGTAATGCGAGTAATACGCCCAGTTGGTACCGAACTGAAATTCCAGGGTGATGCCCGTAGTCACCCCCAGGGCGAAGTTGATGCCGAACAACTTGCCCCAGAAGCGCGTCATGTCTTTCCAGATAACATTACCGGTCATCACATAGACACTTTCCATGATGACCAGCAGCCAGACCATGCCAACCGTGAGCGGTACAAAAAGAAAGTGATAAAGCGCAGTGGCTGCAAACTGCAGCCGAGACAAATCCACCAGGTGTTCTGAAATCACTTGCTTGCCCCTTGAGTCGAGGTGGGTACACCGAAACGGTTTCCGATGGTGTTCGAGTCGACACTGACGTGCGAATCCCGGATGAACAGCCACCACAGCACTGTCAGCACCAGTAGCTTGATCACTACTGCTGTGAGCAGATGGCGTCGCAGTCGTTTGTCGGAAATGGTCATGACTATGCAGTTAGCACACGGCATGCCAAGGGGGAGAAGTAAGTTTTTATCGTTTTAAAACAGTTGGTTAGATGCTAATCCAGCGATGCGTGAAATGTGTTGGCAGGTCAGTGCGCTGCCAATCTGCCAGGGTTGGCAGTCATTGGCAGTCTTACGGCGCGAGCACTCACTACTAGGCCAAACCTTGTTCTTTCAATCGTCTGTACAAAGTACGTTCGCTAATTCCAAGGTGCTTGGCCAGTTCAGCGCGGGTACCTTTGAACGTAGCCAGTTCCTGTACCAGCGAGCTGCCATCGAAAGCAGTTGAAGTCGAGACCTGAGCAGATGCCACCACGGATACCTGAGGCAAATGTATGGAGCGAATCACACCATCGTCAGTAAACAGACTGGCTCTTTCCAGAACATTGCGTAACTCACGGATATTGCCGGGCCAGGAAAACCGCTGCAATTGCGTCAGCGCATCAGCGTCTATTGTCAGTCGGCGCTTGCCTGAACCGGCGCGTTGCAGAAATGAATTCACCAGCAACCCAATGTCTTCAATTCGGTCGCGCAAGGGAGGTAACTGAATGGGAAAGGCGCTGATGCGGTAGTACAGGTCCTGCCTGAACTCACCTTTCTCCATCATTTTTTCCAGTGGTTTGTGGGTCGCCGCTATTAATCTGAAGTTAGCGTGAAGGGTCTCGACACCCCCGACACGGCGATAGGTGCCCGATTCGATCAGGCGCAACAGTTTCACCTGCATCGCCAGCGGAACATCGCCAATCTCATCGAGAAACAACGTGCCGCCCTGGGCCGTTTCAACCAGGCCAGGCTTACGCATGGTGGCACCGGTGAAGGCTCCTTTTTCATGGCCGAACAACTCGCTCTCAAATAACGTTTCAGTCAAGCCAGAGCAATCAACGACGACAAAGGGTCCAGTGGCCCGCTCGCTGGTTTCATGTACGGCGCGGGCGAACAGTTCTTTGCCCGTACCGGACTCACCGAGCAGCAGCACCGGCAGCATTGAGGGTGCCACCCGCTGCAGCTCCGACAGGGCACGGTTAAAGGCGGGTGAACGGCCGACCAACCCTTCGTTGCTGGGCCGCGCTGATGCGCTGCGAACCAGTGTCAGACGCTCCACATAGGCAGTAATAATACCGTGCTCATCTAGAATCGGGCGTAATTCGACGTCGACATGCTCTGGACCGCGAGGCGTGTGGTGAATGTGCAAAACGCGATCCGGTCCGCGCATTTCCTGCGCCTTTTTCATCGGACAGTTCTCACCCGCCTGATCACAGGGGACATCGTAATGGTGTGAGATTTGATAACACTTATGGCCGATAAAGGGCTTGTCAGCACTGCCAAACTGTCGCTGATAGGCCGTGTTGGCAGCCAGAATGTTGTAGTCCGGATCGAGCACGATCATCGGCTGGGGTTCGTACTCAAGAAACGAAACAAGTGACTGAACTTGATCCGAGTGCGGGAGTGAGTGGGGTGGGGCGGGCAGGATAGTCTTCATCGTGGCTCCTGAGAATCCATCCATCCTGTTGTGGCACTGCCACCTCTGTCAACAAGCACTGCCAATGGCAGTAAATCCAGGTGAATGTAGAAGAACTAAAACCATACTGAAAAAAATAAACTTAATGAAATCAAATAGGTAGGAGCATATTTTTGTGCGGGTCGGGCTTGGCAGACTTATTGCTATATCTGCCTCAGTGTGAGCGGCTTGGTAAAAGCCCCCTAAGGAGACAGGCCAATGAGTGTAAAACTTCACGTCGAAGGATTCTTCGATTCTGCTACCAATACCGTCAGCTATCTTGTGCTGGATGAGGCGACCCACCACTGCGCTTTGATCGACAGCGTACTTGATTACGACCCTAAGTCCGGCCACACCAGCACAACGTCTGCCGACAAGTTGATTGCGAGGGTGAAGGAACTCAATGCGAAGGTCGACTGGATTCTTGAGACTCACGTCCACGCAGACCACCTGACGGCCGCGCCCTACCTGAAGGAAAAGCTCGGTGGGAAAATAGGGATCGGCAGTCAGATTTCTACGGTGCAGGAGGTGTTCGGCACGCTGTTCAATACAGGTCGCGATATGGCCCGCGATGGAAGCCAGTTCGATCACCTGTTCGTCAATGACGAGCCGTTTGCCATTGGCACGCTGCAATGCCACGCGCTCCATACACCCGGCCATACACCCGCCTGTATGACGTATGTCATCAGCGATGGGATCGAAACGGCTGCCTTCGTTGGCGATACCTTGTTTATGCCCGACTACGGCACTGCACGCTGTGACTTTCCCGGCGGCAATGCGCGCACGTTGTTCCAGTCAATCAACAAGGTGCTGAGTCTGCCGGCCAATACCTTGCTGTACATGTGTCACGACTACCAGCCGGGTGGCCGCGAGGTGCAGTTCGTCAGCACCGTTGCAGACCAGCGCGCGCACAACGTTCATGTGCGTAATGGCATCAGCGAAGAGGAGTTTGTGGCGATGCGCACAAAGCGTGATGCATCGTTGGAAATGCCGACACTCATCCTGCCATCGGTTCAGGTCAACATGCGAGCAGGGCACTTGCCCGAGCCTGAAGCGAACGGAACGCGCTACCTGAAAATCCCGCTCAACGTCGCCTGACGTTGCCTTTCCCAGAAAACGCATAAGAAAAATACCCATAACGGAGATCCTTATGGACATTCGCCACCTTGCGCCCGGACTGTCGGTATCAGAACAGATTTTCCCCAACCAATTGGCTGAACTCAAAGAAGCCGGTTTTCGCACCGTCGTGTGTAACCGTCCCGATGGCGAAGGCAGTGATCAGCCCTTGTTTGCCGAAATCAAACGAGCCGCCGAAGCGGCCGGCATCGAGGCGCACTACCTCCCCGCTGAGTCAGGCAAAGTCACTGACGAGCAAGGTATTGCCTTCGGCAAGCTCCTTGAAACACTGCCAAAGCCGGTGTTGGCCTATTGCCGTTCCGGCATGCGCTCGACAACGATGTGGGCACTGTCACAAGCGGGCCAGCAACCCCTGCCACAGATCGTCGAGACCGCCAAAAAAGCCGGGTTCGATATGAAAGGCGTCATTCGCCGGATCGCGAATCAGGGGCGCACGCCGGTCGAAGTGGCCGAGGCGCAGCATACCGTGGTCATCATCGGGGGCGGTGCGGCAGGTATCGCGACCGCTTCCAGTTTGCTGGCACGAGAACCCGGACTCGACGTTGCCATCATCGACCCGGCCGATGTGCACTACTACCAGCCTGGCTGGACACTTGTCGGCTGTGGAGTCTTCGATGCGCCACAAACTGCCCGAACGATGGGCACGACCATCCCTCGCGGTGTGCATTGGATCAAGTCGGCGGTCGCTGCTTTCGAACCCGAGAGAAATGCCGTCATTCTTGATGGGTGCAGAGTCGTCAAATACGAGCAACTGATCGTGTGCCCTGGCCTCAAGCTCAATTGGCATGCAATCGAAGGTTTGTCGGACACCCTGGGCCGCAACGGCGTGACCTCAAACTACCTGTATCAACTCGCCCCCTATACGTGGGAACTGGTGCAGCAACTGCGTGGTGGCCGAGCCATTTTCACGCAACCGCCCATGCCGATCAAATGTGCCGGGGCGCCGCAAAAAGCCATGTACTTATCTGCCGATCATTGGAAACGTAGCGGTGTATTGGACAAAGTCGAGATCGAGTTTTGCAGCGCCGGCGCGGTGCTGTTCGGAGTTCCCGACTACGTGCCCGCACTGATGGAATACATCAAGGCCTATGGTATCGACCTGAATTTCGGCAACACACTCACCAGCGTGAATGGGCCTGCACGGACTGCAACGTTCAACTGCGTCAAGCCGGATGGCAGCGCCCATCTTGTTACGCGCGACTTCGATCTACTTCATGTGGTGCCACCGCAGATTGCACCCGATTTCATTCGCGTCAGCCCTCTCGCTGACGCGGCGGGCTGGATTGATGTCGACCCAGCCACGCTGCGGCATAAAACCTGGGTCAATATTCACGCGCTGGGCGACGCCACCAACACCAGCAACGCCAAGACCGCGGCTGCAGCACGCAAGCAGGCGCCCGTCGTTGCCCATAATGTGTTGGCCGCAATGGGTAAAGCCAAAGGCAGTGCCCATTACGACGGTTACGGCTCCTGCCCGCTGACGGTTGAACGCGGCAAGATCGTATTGGCTGAGTTCACCTATGGCGGCAAGGTCGCCCCCAGCTTTCCATCCTGGCTGATTGACGGTACCCGGCCATCGAGGCTGGCATGGCTGCTCAAAGAGCGGATTCTTCCACCGCTGTATTGGAAGGGAATGCTCAAGGGCCATGAGTGGATGGCAAAACCTGAGTTGGCTGACGTATGAAATCAGACCTGAAAGCAAGGAGACTGAGATGACCGTCGTCTTACTGCTCGGGCTGACTGTTGGCGTCATTCTGGCGCTGACCGGCGCCGGTGGAGGAATACTGGCTGTTCCATTACTGGTGTTTGGAGTGGGATTGAGCATGGCCGAGGCAGGGCCAATCGGTTTACTGGCTGTCGGTTTAGCCGCGACCCTGGGTGCCGTAATGGGACTCAAAAACGGCACCGTCCGCTATAAAGCGGCGCTTTTAGTTGCAGGCGCGGGGATCGTCTGTTCTCCACTTGGCCTTTGGCTGGCGCAACGCACGCCTAACCGTCCGTTGACGATCATGTTTGCCTTCGTGCTGATGTACGTTGCGTTCCGGGTCTATCGACGATCGCTCACTCCCTCCACGGAGTCGAAGACCCCCGTCACATCCAAACCACCGCCTTGTCTATTGGACGTGAACCGAGGAAAGATTAACTGGACGGGGCCGTGTGCATGGGCACTCACCGTTTCCGGCATTGTCGCGGGCGGGCTTTCCGGCTTGCTCGGCGTGGGCGGTGGCTTTGTGATGGTGCCGGCACTCCAGCGATACACCAATTTGACAGCGCAGTCGGTGCTTGCAACGTCTCTTGCCGTTATTGCGCTGGTTTCCATTTCCGGCGTTGCTGCAAGCTCCGCAGCCGGGCATTTGCAGTGGGCGGTCGCCCTTCCGTTTTCCATTGGCGCATTGGTCGGAATGGTGTGCGGGCGTCTGATCGCTGCACGGCTGGCGGGTCCACACTTACAAAAAGGCTTCGCCGCAGTTTCCATGGTGGTGGCGGTGGCCTTGCTAGTGAAAGCTATTTAGTCATGTGCATACGTCGCCGTGACGCAAAGCAGGTGTTCGATCGCATCGGCAATCCCGCTGCATTGGCAGTCATCCACACCCTCTATCAACCATTTCGTGCCGGAGAATCTTCATGAATGTCGACGGGCTCAACTTCACCCCTTGGTCATCCCTTGCCGGTGGCGCACTGATTGGCTTGGCGGCCAGTCTATTCGTCGTCGCCAACGGGCGTATCGCAGGCATCAGCGGTCTGATCGGCAGTCTTTTACAGCGTGGGAGCGAGGGGGTGAGTGAGAAAGCACTTTTTCTCCTGGGCCTGCTCATCGCACCGATTCTATGGGGCTTGTTCGCCACGCTGCCGCAGATCGAATTCAAAACTGGCTGGTTCGGGCTGATCGTCGCCGGTGTATTGGTGGGCATCGGCACACGATACGGTTCAGGTTGCACCAGTGGCCATGGGGTGTGCGGCATATCGCGCCTTTCGCCGCGATCGATGGTTGCCACTGCGTGCTTCATGTTCAGTGGTTTCGCCACAGTGTTTGTCCTGCGTCATCTTCTGGGAGGTTGGACATGATCAAACTGAGTGCATTCATTGCGGGTCTGCTGTTCGGCTTGGGTCTGCTTCTGGCCGGCATGGCCAACCCGAGCAAAGTACTCGCTTTCCTGGATCTGACCGGTGCCTGGGACCCTTCCTTGGCGTTGGTCATGGTCGGCGCAATCGGCATAGCCATTGGCCCGCTGACCTGGGCACGCCGGCAATCCAGTTCGCTGCTGGGAAAGCCAATGCAGCTACCGATCAAACGTGAGTTGGACCCACGCCTGATTGGCGGGAGCCTGTTGTTTGGCATCGGCTGGGGAATAGCAGGCATTTGTCCTGGCCCCGCAGTGGCCATTCTGCTGACAGGACGCTGGCAAATAATCGTATTCATGTTGGCGATGCTGGCCGGCATGTTGTTGTTTACTGCGCTGGAGACCCGGCGCAACCATTGATCGGGAGATCGCCATGAAAGCGAATGTCGGAACCATTGATCGAACCCTGCGCATTGTCGCCGGTCTGCTTCTCATTGGCCTCAGTCTGTCCGGGGTGATCGGCGTATGGGGCTGGATAGGTTTAGTGCCGCTGGCCACAGGCATTTTCCGTTTCTGCCCTGTCTATACGTTGCTCGGCATCAAATCGTGCCAGTCGACCTGTTCGGACAGCAGAGAACGGCCATAAGGGTTTAGTCTCGCAGGCCGTGCTTCAAAACCCTCAGATACCTGCTGCCATTATTGCGGGGGAGGGGATGAAGCGGTCTGCCAGACGCCTGGCCTGCTGAGTCGCGGCCTCACGCGCACGCAGGTCAACGTCTTCCCCCAGGATGGTTTTCTCCACAATCACCGAATGCACATCCGTGACGCCGATAAATCTCAGCCAGGCTTCCACGTAGGGCTTCTGAAAGTCGAAGCGCTCCGCCGGTGTGATCGACTGCGCCGAAAAATCCAGGCCGCGGGCGTACATCACCACGGCGCGTTTGTTGTGCAGCATGCCTTCCAGACCGCGTTCCGGGTCAACGCTGAACAGGATGTCCTTCTGCGAAATCAGGTCGATGAAGTGCTTGAGTTTGTAAGGGATGCTGAAATTCCACAGCGGTACGGACATCACCAGTACATCGGCGCGGTGCAGGTGCGCAGCCAGTTCTTTCAACGTGTTCCAGGCCTCCTGTTGCGCTGTGGTCAACGGCGTGCCACTGAGCCCGGCGTATTTGGCCTCCATCGCCACATCATCAAATTCCGGCAGCGCCATGTTCCAGAGGTCGAGGGTGACGATTTCTGTGTCCGGGGTGTTTGCTTGATAACGCGCAATGAAACTGCGAGCGACTTCGAGGGAAGCCGAGCGCTGTTTGCGTGGAGAGCATTGAATATGCAGAAGGGTTGTCATGGCACACCTTGAATGATGAGGGCGGGGCAGGTGACGCATTGCAACATAGTTGTATTTGAAATATAAATCGTAAATTCCAACTAGATTAATCACGAATAAAACTATGTTCGACACGTTGCTGCTCAAGACATTTGTCACGGTCGTCGATGAAGACGGCTTCAGCCGTGCCGCCCAGAAGCTGCACCTGACTCAGTCGGCGGTCAGTGGTCATGTGCGGCGATTGGAAGAGCAGATTGGTAAGCCGCTGTTGACGCGTACCACCCGTTCCCAGCAACTGACGGCCGATGGCGAGCGCCTGGTCGCTTACGCACGCACGATCCTCACGCTGAACCGTGATGCCTGGACTGACCTGACACGCACACCGTTTCACGGGCGGTTGCGGATCGGGTTGTCCGAAGATTTTGTCGAGTCTCGATTGCTGCGCACTGTTCAGGATTTCGCGGCGCAGTACCCCGGGATGGAAATCGAGGTGCAGGTGAACATCCCCGGTTCGTTGCTGGCGCTGATGAAGCAAGGGCAACTGGACGTGGTCATCGGTTCGTTGTGCGAAACCAGCGAAGCGGGGTTGCTGCTGTGGCAAGAGCCGCTAATGTGGGCGTGGTCGGCGCAACCCGTCACCGGGTTACCGACGCCGTTGCCGCTGGCCCTGTTCCCCGCGCCGTGCCCTTATCGCGAAGCCGCGTTGACGAGACTGGCGCAGGCGGGAATCGCCCAACGCACGGCAATGTTGTGCAGCAGCACCGCCGGGTTGCGGGCGGCGGCACTGGCAGGCTTCGCGATAGCGCCCATGCCTCTCAGTCAGTTGGGGCAGGGGCTGGCGGTTATCGGGGCTGAACAAGGATTGCCGGCATTGCCGGATGCGCAATGTCGGCTGTTCGCCTCACCTGAAGCGGATCAGGCGATGGTGGCAGCGGTCACTCAGCTCATTGTGGAGTATTGCTCCACGCGCAGGGCTTGATTGGCATGGGCGTAGCGGCATCCATTTGAGTCAGTGATTGCAAGCTTGGATGGGCGCCTGTATCTCCTAAATGCGGGGCATCTGTATCTATCGAGAATCCCACTGGAGCGGTACGGTCCACAGATCCTCTATCATTGATGAGCCACCCATGGATCTAACGGATGTTCCCTTTGGTACGACCGATTGGTCGACTGTCGAACCTGTCCAGTACGCCGGACAGACGGGCACTGCCTATTGGCGAACCTGCCAGTTTGGTTCGACGCGTGTGCGGATGGTTGAATACAGTCCTGGTTATCTGGCCGATCACTGGTGCTGGAGAGGGCATATCCTGTTGTGCCTGGAAGGCGAGTTGCACACGGAACTGGAGGATGGTCGCCAATTCACGCTTACAGCGGGGATGAGCTATCAGGTGGGAAACAACGCTGAGGGGCATCGATCTTTCAGCACCACAGGCGCGAAGTTGTTTATCGTGGATTGACTCTGTACCAACCACGATCGTCCCATTGCAGAGTCAGGTGCTCATCGAAGGACGTTTGTGGCAGCACTGTGCGCCCGTTCTGCCTGTCCAGAGCTTGACTGAGTAAAAACAGAGTGTAAAAAAGCCCGGCATGTCAGGCCGGGCTTCTTGTTGGATGCCGCAGTAAAGCCGTTCATTCAGGCAGCGCGGCTTTCGATCAGACGGTCAGAACCACCTTCAGCGACGCGGTTTTCGATCAGACGGTCGGAACCACCTTCAGCGACGCGGTTTTCGATCAGGCGATCCGAACCACCTTCAGCAACGCGGTTTTCGATCAGACGGTCGGAACCACCTTCAGCGACGCGGTTTTCGATCAGGCGATCCGAACCACCTTCAGCGACGCGGTTTTCGATCAGACGATCGGAACCACCTTCAGCAACGCGGTTTTCGATCAGACGATCCGAACCACCCTCAGCCACACGACTTTCAATCAGACGATCCGAGCCGCCTTCAGCGACAACCGGGTGAGCAGAAGAAGCGGCGAAAGCGTTAACTGCAAAAACCGAGAAAGCGATGCTGAGAAGGATTTGGCGTTTCATGATGGTGTGCTCCGGGGTGTAGTTGTTTGGTATGGAGGCGATGTTACGCCCCGGAGTTTTTAAGAGAACTTCATTGAGTTGATGGTGACTATCGATGGCAGCAATGGATGCGCCTCACGCCCGTGCCGTCCGCGCAAGCCACCGGACTTATTGCCCGTTTTGCTGGGCAAGTCGGGCACCATCGGGCGGGATCTGGGCTGAGGGTTGGAGCGGCTGCGGGGCTGAGGTTGTTTGCTCATGATTCGGCTCCAGACGTGTCGGCATTTCGCGAAGTAATCCCCGATTAAAGCTGCCGCCTGAACATCGCGATGAAATTCGTGCGATTTCGCACATGCCTCGGTTTTCTGATCTGGCGCAAAGTATCTACCGTCCCTGAGCGTAGTGTTGGCAATAACGTTTCGTAGACACGCCGGAAATTGGTGCTCACATCCTTTACGTTTTTCAGTGTGTTTTGAGATGTCTTTGCCTTTTTCATACTTTCAAGGGTGTCCCATGAAAACCTCATATTTCGTAGCAACGACAATCCTCGCCGCAGGCTTGTCCGCCATTGCATCTCCCGCGAATTCGCAGACACTCGAAAAAGTTTCCGACAGTAACAAAATCACCGTGTCTTACCGGGAGGCGTCGGTACCTTTCAGCTACTTGATCAGTCCTGCCGAAGCCGTAGGTTTCTCAGTCGATTTAACCGATGCCATCGTTGATGATGTGCGCAGGAAGCTCAACAAGCCGAACCTGGAAGTGGCTCACATTCCAGTGTCTTCGCAAACCCGCATTCCGTTGCTGGTCAATGGCACATACGATCTGGAGTGCGGATCCACCACCAACAACGCTGCCCGTGGCAAGGATGTGGCTTTTGCAATTAGCCATTTCTACACAGGCACGCGCCTGTTGACCAAGAAGACCTCCGGCATAAAGAACTACGCCGATCTCGCAAAGAAGACTGTCGCCAGTACCGTTGGCAGCACGAACGAGAAGGTCCTTCGCCAATACAGTGCCGACAACAATCTAGACGTACAGGTCGTCTTGGGCAAAGACTATGACGACTCCATGGCGCTGGTTGAAAATGATCGTGCCGTGGCGTTTGCCATGGACGATATCCTGCTGTTTGGCCTCATGGCGAACTCGAAAAATCCTGATTCGCTCGAAGTCGTGGGTGATGCGCTGCAAGTCGAACCCTACGGCTGCATGCTTCGCAAAGATGATCCTGAATTCAAGCAATTGGTCGATGGCACCATAGCCCGCCTGATGGAGTCGGGCGAATTCGAAAGGCTATACACCAAGTGGTTTCAATCACCGATTCCTCCAAAAGGAATGAACCTGAACATGCCGATGAGCGAACAGCTCAAAGCCAATCTCAAGGCGCGCAGTGACAAACCAGCGCTGTAAAGCTTGACGAACTTTGCTCGACTTCAGCGTCGCGCAGACAGTTGTTGCGGCGCCAAAAACGCATCGTGGAAGTAATTACGAAACGCCTGCATGGCCGGGCTGAATTCGCGCTCGCGATGCCACGCCAGACCAACGCTCATGGGCGTCACTTTATCGGTGACGGTGAGGGTCTCGATGCGTTTTCCTTCCAGTGACCAAGGGCGGTGCACCAGGTCCGAAAGGATCGCCACGCCGCTGCCATTGGCGACCATGCTGCGCACCGCTTCCACTGAACTGGTGCGCACCCGCACGTTCGGCTGTTGGTGCGCGTGTTCCCAGTAGCGCATGGCGCTTTGTTCGGCTTCGTCGACGGTCAGCAGGATGTAGGGTTCTTTCGCCACGTCGGCGAGGCTGACCGCCGAACGTTCGCACAGTGGATGGTGGCTGGGCAGCCAAAGCCGTCGTTCGGAGTTGAAGAGGATTTCCGAGACGATGTCCGGGTGAGTGAGGTTCGCGGTAAGCACCACGGCCATGTCGAATCGACCCTCCAGCAAGCCTTCTTCGATGGCCGTCCGTTCCTGTTCGTGGACTTCGATGGCCACGTCAGGATGCCAGTGTTCCAGGCGTTGCAGGTGGTGCGGCAGGAAGTAGCCGATCACCGTGTAACTTGCTGCCAGACGCAGCACGCCACTGGCGCGAATGTCCGGCAACGGACTGTTCATCGCATCATCGACACTGCGCAAAATCACATACGCGCGATTCAGAAAGTGCCGCCCGGCATCGGTCAGGCTCATGCCCTGGGCCGAGCGCTGGAACAACAGCGCACCCAGCATACCCTCCAGTTCCTTGATCGCCGTGGTCACCGCCGACTGGGAAATATTCAAATGGATCGCGGCCTGGGAAATTTGCCCGATCTCGGCGGTGGCGACGAAATAGCGGACCTGGCGCAGGGTCAGTGACATGGGCACTCCGGATGACGAGGTATCTGTTTTTCAGAAGATACCCTATCTGTTAATAGATCTTCCCAAGGGGTACGGAGGAATCTAACTTGGCCTGCATGAAGTCACAAGTGTCAGGAGCAAGCGTCATGCAAGCAGTAGATTTCAATTCGGACATGGGCGAAGGCTTCGGCCCATGGACCATCGGCGATGGCGTCGACAACGAACTGATGGGCTTCATAAGTTCAGCCAATATCGCCACCGGTTTTCATGCCGGCGACCCCGGCACCATGCGCCGCACCATCGAGCAGGCCAAGCGCCTGGGCGTGGCCATCGGCGCGCACCCGGGGTTCCGCGACCTGGTTGGATTTGGCCGCCGGCACATCAATGCACCGGCCCAGGAGCTGGTCGACGACATGCTCTACCAGTTGGGCGCCCTGCGTGAACTCGCCCGGGTTCAAGGCTTAGCCCTGCAACACATCAAGCCCCATGGCGCGCTCTACATGCACCTGGCCCGGGACGAACAGGCCGCCCGTCTGCTGGTGGAAAACCTCCAGCGCCTGGAGCCTGAGTTGCTGCTGTATTGCATGCCCGACTCGGTGATCTGGCGGGTCGCCAAGGAGCTTGGCCAACCGGTAATCCGCGAGTTCTACGCCGACCGCGAATACGACCTCACGGGCTCCATCGTCTTCACCCGCAACGTACGAGCCTACGATCCGGCGCAAGTGGCCGCGCGAGTACTGCGTGCCTGTCAGCAAGGCGTGGTGCGCACGGTCGAGGGTGAAGACCTGGCGATCGAATTCGATTCGATCTGTTTACACAGCGACACCCCTGGCGCCCTGGCGTTGGTCGAAGCCACGCGCAGTGCCCTCGACAGCGCCGGGATCGAGGTTCGTGCACCGCGCTAAATCAGGACGAGACACCTGGCACACAGATGCCAGGGCTTGCACACCGATTCATTTTTGCCTGCCTTTCTACAACTATTCCAAGAGGAACAGACATGGCCGAACACACTGTAATCACCCCGTTGCCCGGGACCTTCTACCGCAAAGCGACTCCTGAATCGGCGAACTTCGTCGAGGTGGGCGCGCAGGTCAGTGCCGACACGGTGATTGGCCTGATCGAGGTCATGAAGCAGTTTTCCGAACTGACCGCCGGAAAGGCCGGTCGCCTCAGCGCATTCCTGGTAGAAGACGGCGATCCGGTGGAACCGGGTCAGGTCGTCGCAACACTCGACGACGAGTGAGGGCGCGATCATGACTCAAGGTATTCGTAAATTATTGATTGCCAACCGTGGCGAGATCGCCGTGCGGATTATCCACGCCGCCAAAGCGTTGGGGATCCCCACCGTTGCGGCATGCAGCGAGGCAGACGTCGATTCCCAGGCCGCGCGCATGGCCGATGAAGTCCACGTCCTTGGCCCGGCCCGTGCGGATAAAAGTTACCTGAACGTCGAAGCGTTGCTCGGTGCCTTGAAAACCACCGGCGCCAATGCAGTACACCCCGGTTATGGTTTTCTCTCGGAGAACGCCGATTTTGCCGAAGCGGTCCTTGCCGCCGGCGCCATTTTCGTCGGCCCGAGCCCGGACACGATCCGGCGCATGGGCGACAAAGCCGAGGCCCGGCGCACTGCGCAAGCCGCCGGCGTACCGGTGGTGCCGGGTTCCCCCGGTGAATTGTTCGACGTCGAATCGGCGCTTAAGGCCGCCGAAGCCGTGGGCTTCCCTCTGTTGATCAAAGCCTCGGCCGGTGGGGGCGGGCGCGGCATTCGCCTGGCGGAAAACGCCCAGCAACTGACAGAAGAGTTTCCCCGCTCACAGCGTGAAGCCCAGGCCGCGTTTGGCAATGGCGCGGTTTACCTGGAGCGGTTTATCAGCAAGGCCCGGCACATTGAAGTGCAGGTCTTGGGCGACGGTCAGCACGCCGTGCATTTGTTTGAGCGGGAATGTTCCCTGCAACGTCGCAGGCAGAAAATCTTTGAAGAAGCGCCGTCACCGGCCCTCAGTCAGCAGCAACGGGAAACCCTCTGCGCCAGCGCCGTGCGCCTGACCGAATCCCTCGGCTACAAGGGCGCCGGGACGCTGGAGTATCTGTATGACGACGCCACCGGCGAGTTTTTCTTTATCGAGATGAATACGCGGATTCAGGTTGAGCACCCGGTCAGCGAATTAATCACCGGCATCGATCTGGTCCAGGCCATGTTGCGCATTGCCGGGGGTGAACCGCTGGGCTTCAAGCAAAGTGATATCCAGCTCAACGGCGCCGCCCTGCAAATGCGTCTGAACGCTGAAGACCCGGCGCGGGATTTCTTTCCCAGCCCGGGGCTGGTCGAGGAACTGATCTGGCCGCAGGGTGAGGGCATTCGCGTCGATACTCATCTGTATCAAGGCTACCGTGTGCCGCCGTACTATGACTCGCTGCTGGCCAAGCTGATCGTGCATGGCGCTGATCGCGCCGAAGCCCTGGCCCGTGCGCGGGTTGCGGTAAGGCGAACCACGCTCACTGGCATGGCCAGCACCTTGTCCCTGCACGGCGTACTGCTGGAGCAACCGTGGCTGCACAGCGCCGACTTTCACACCGGCACCCTGGAAACCTGGCTGGCCGAGCGCCGTTTCGGAGGTGAAGTATGAGCACTCCCATCCGCTACAGCTTTGGCGCCGATGAGCACCTGTTCGCCGAAGTCAGCGACAGCATGTCCCTGGACGCGTTCTTCAAGGGCCTGGCCGTCACTCGCGCGGTGGAACGGCTGGCACTGGATGGCGTGCTCGATATCTGCCTGGCCAACGCGTCATTCCAGATCCGTTTTGACCCGGATCGCATCGCCCCTCATACCTTGCTCGAAGCGGTAAAGATCGCCGAAGTCGGGGCCGTCGCCGAACGCACGTTGCAGACGCGGATCATCGAGATTCCGGTGCTGTACAACGACCCCTGGACCCACGAAACCCTGATGCGCTTTCGCGACCGGCATCAGGACCCGAGCGCCACGGACCTGGAATACGCCGCACGGATCAACGGCCTGGCGGACGTCGACGCGTTTATCGCCGCCCACAGTGGTGCGCCGTGGTTTGTCTCGATGGTCGGCTTCGTCGCCGGGCTGCCGTTCATGTTCCAGATGGTCGAGCGCGAGCGGCAGTTGCAGGTGCCCAAATACCTGCGCCCGCGTACCGACACGCCAAAACTGACCTTGGGTCATGGCGGTTGCTTTGGCTGCATCTACTCGGTGCGCGGTGCCGGTGGATATCAGATGTTTGGCGTCACGCCGGCACCGATCTACGACCCACAGCAGAACCTGGCGTACCTGAAAGAGCACATGGTGTTTTTCCGCCCCGGTGACATCGTGCAGTTCAAACCGATGGACCGTGAGGCCTATGACCACGCGGTGGCCGAAGTGGAAGCCGGTTGCTTCGATCTGCGGATCCGGCCGGTGGAGTTTTCGCTGGATGCGTTTCTGGCCGATCCCGTTGGCTATCCCAAGTCGCTGCAGGAGGTGTTGGTATGATCAAGGTACTCAAACCCGGTCTCGCCACGTCGGTACAGGACCTGGGCCGCGAAGGGTATTACCACTTGGGCATTCCGCCCTCCGGCGCGCTTGATCAGTACGCCTTGAGTGCGGCCAATCAACTGGTCGGTAACCCGGCGGGGGCGGCAGCACTGGAATGCACGTTGCTGGGGCCGGAGCTGGAGTTTCAACAAGACGCGCTGGTGGCTGTGTCCGGCGCGCACATGACGCCACGGGTCGACGGCGTGGAAATGCACCACGACACGGCGTTTGCGGTGAAGGCCGGGCAAGTGCTGCGCTTTGACTTTCCCAAGGCTGGCGCCCGCGCTTACGTGGCGGTGGCCGGCGGCATCGATGTGCCGATCGTGCTCGGCAGTCGTTCCACTTATGCGCTGGGTGCGCTCGGTGGTTTTCAGGGGCGCAGGCTGGTGGCGGGTGATGAACTGCCCGTCGGTATCGCCAGCGGCAAGAGCCGAGCCGGGGCCAGTTTGCCCATGGCGTTGCGCCAGTCCTTGGGGGGCGAAATCACTCTGCGGGTGGTGCCGGGTCTTTACTACCACCGCTTGAGCGAATCCGCCGCGCATAGTTTCTTTGCCGAACCCTGGACGGTGGGCTCGGAAGCAGACCGCATCGGCTACCGCTTCAAGGGCGGCAGCGCGCTGAGCTTTGAGCCCCGCGAGCAACCGTTCGGCGCCGGTTCTGATCCGTCGAACATCGTCGACAGTTGCTACCCCATTGGCTCGATCCAGGTCCCGGCCGGGCTCGAACCGATCGTGTTGCATCGCGACGCCGTGTCCGGCGGAGGCTACGCGATGATCGGCACGGTGATCAGCGCCGACCTCGACTTGATCGGCCAGATGCAACCGAACCAGAAGGCCCGCTTTGTCGCGGTGACCCTCGAAGAGGCGCTGGAAGCGCGACGTTCCTATAAGAAAAAACTCAGCTGCCTGAGCAAGCTGTTCCCTTCCTGATTCTGCCCGCCGCATTGCGCGGGTAATGCCAAACGGTAAGCCAACGCCGCACTTCGGTGCGGTGGCGGCTGCCCGCGCTTCAACCTTTGACTGGTTTTGGAGTTCACGCACATGGCTGCTTTATCGCAATCGAGTCAAACCGGGCAAGACCCGGCCAATCAACCCGTTCCAGCCGAAGCGCGCATGGGGCGATTGTCCCTGACCATGGCCTGGTGGGCGGTGTGCAGTGCGATGTTTTACATCGTGGTCGGCGCCTCACTGGCGTTGTCGTATGGAGCCCGCAACGCACTGATCGGCATGGTTCTGTCGGTGATCAGCTATGGGCTGGTCAATAGCGTGCTCAGCCGCTTTGCGATCCGCAGCGGCTTGTCGGTGGCGTTGTTTTCACGGTTGCTGTTCGGCAGTACCGGGGCGTGCCTGGCAACGTTGATCTTCTTTTCCACGGCGATCTACTACGCGGTATTCGAAGGCTCGGTAATCGCCGTGGCGCTCAATCACCTGTATCCGGAGCTGGTTTATCCGCTGGCCGCATTGGCGGTGGTGCTCTACAGCGTGCCAATGATTCTGGGCAGCGTGCAGCATTGGCTGGACAAGCTCAACGGCGTGTTGTTGCCGGTGTATCTGGGCGGTTTGCTGGTGGCGGTCGGGCTCTCGATCAGTCGATATGGCTACCAGCCGCAATGGCTGGATTTCGGCCCGGCAACACCCAGCGCCTTCGGCTGGTGGGACTGCTTTGTCGCTTACATGGGGGTCTGGGTGCTGATGCTGTTCACCTTCGACTACGCGCGTTTCGGCAAGCCTGAAGACGCCGAGTATCACGGGCGCTGGAACTTCGGCATGCCGTTCTACGCGGTGACCTTCCTGCTCAATGGCGCGGCGGGCATCTATCTGGTCAGCAGTATTCCCCACGAAGGTGCGCTGAACGAAGTCTCTGTGGTGATGGCGATTCTGCAATTGATGGGCTTGTGGGGCTTGTTGTTTGTCTGGGCCACGCAAACCCGGATCAACACCGCCAATTACTACCTGGCGACACTGAACATGCAGGCGTTCTTCGGGCGTTTTGGCCTGCGCGGTTCGTACTTGATGTGGGCACTGGTAGTGGGGGTGATCGTCTACGGCTTGATGCTCGCGGACGTGTTTGCCTACCTCCTCAAAGCGTTGGCCTATCAGGGGATCTTCGTGGTGGCCTGGGTCGGCGTGGCGTTGGCGCAGATACACTACGGGCGCAATGAAATGGCGGCACTCGAACGGGGGCCCGCGTTCAATTCCGTGGGTTTGACGGCGTGGTTTGGTGCCACCGCTTTGGGGCTTGCGTTGATGTTTGTTGGCGGTGGCCTGAGCAGTTTTTCCGCACCCTCTACGGTGATCGCTGCATTTGCGTTGCAGTCGGGCTTATCCCATCGGCACCGGTTAGTGTTGGCTGAGTAGGATTTTTCAGTCACGCGTTGTGTGCCTGCCTGCTCTAGCACGTTAGAGCAGGCATCGGACGCTCATGACGAATCCGCTGATGAATGGTCCAGGGCTGCTGATGGCACAACCGTTATGGTTTCACTGCGTGGCGTTCTTCAACATGAGGAGCGTCCGCTGGGTTCTTCTGCGGAACGACAAAGTTCACCACCGTACTGGTCAAAATCTTATGACTCGGATCAGCCACTTCAAGTAGAACCTTGTGAGCGCCCGGCGTCAGCCCAACCAAAATAATCGGGTCTTCACTGGTGTGCGCCCAAGTACCTTTCCAGTCGTCGACGGTCACGTGAAGGTGGCCGAGCCGTGGTGATACTTCGACAGCCGTTTTGCCAAATACCGGCATGATCCGGGCGTGCTCGGTTCGATACTGAATAATGACAACCCCGCGGGCCAGCGGCGCGGCGAGCGGCGGGTAGGCAATGAGTTTTGGTCCTGCCTCAGACTCCAATGGGAGTATGGCCGGTGGCTGATCGGTGTCTGCTACCCCTTGACCCCACGCGGCTACGCAAAGGAAGGCACCCAACGCAAAGGTAGATAGATTTCTGAGAGCAAGGGACATGGTGTTTTTCTCCCGCGTGATCTCATCCAAGGCTAGATCAAACCGGGCAGTTGTCTATGCCCAAGCTGCCTCTCTCTGCAAAACAGCCGAGTGGGGAAGGGCAGAAAACGGGTGTTGAATACGAGCCTTTTAATGACGGTGATCGGCTAAAAACAGCCAGTAAATGGAGCGACGCAAAATGACAGCTAAGCTTCCTTCTACTGTCGGGCTTATTGAGCAGACCGGGTTTTGCGGCCATGGCGTGTCGCCGCCTTCAGCGGTCACCACGTCGTTACAACAGCCAGCCCGATCTTGAGCGTCAGCCCTTCACAACAGCCTCGGAGGGGAGCCAATGAAACGTTTCGTCATGCTCATCGCGATCTCTTTGCTGACCACTGCTTGTCAGAGCACAAATGATAATGGCGTCACCCGACTAGACAATTGTGTCTGCTATAAATCGACCGAGGCACAACATTTGCCAGCATCGCAAATGGCATGGACAGACCCCGAAACGTTGCAGGAGCAATTCTCACATTGCATTTGCCGGGCCTTGGTTGACCTGAAGAAGGTCGATGATCCCGGCAAATTTTTCGTACCCGGAACCGAAATAAGAACGGAACTGAAATAAAACATGATCGGGGTTGTGAGCCATCCGTACGCTTTGGTGTTTGCGATCACTCGCTCGGGGTGGTGCAGCGTGCGAAACAGACCAGAACCGTCTGGGCTCAACGTCCATATTCAACGTAAGGGCCCAAGTAGAAAGCTTGCGTATCCCAATTGATTCGATAAATCACTTCTTTGCCTGGCTTGATCCTGGCCGCGACCGTTTTGATCGCGGCACCCGAACATAATCCAGACTCGGCGAGCCCGGCACCGAGATTCACTTCACCGGCAGGCAAAACGAAAGATGCCTTTTGACCGGGGCCTATCTTGGCTGCGCGCTGACCATCGATGTAGAACATGGCGTCACATCCCGCACCGACAAACCCGTCATCACGGACAATAGTCAGGCGTCCAGGCGCTTTCGTGCCCTGGCTTTTGAACGCGTACATCTTGTCGGCCGGCACTGGCCGGGCTTCAGAAACCGGCAGAGGTGAGGTTGCGCACCCGCCCAAAGCCAGCAAGAGCGCCCCCGTTGCGATACTCCTTCGCATCGTTTTTCCTCCCGAAAAGGGCGAATGCATCAGGCGCCATTCTGTATTGCTTGATGACGCCATTCGCCAAAAACGCTTTAAATGGATTTGTTACCTTTTACTAAACCTTGCTCTTGGCGTCTGTGTTTTTTCGGGCCTTCACCAACAGGTTAAAGGCGTCAGTATCAAGTGGCCGACTTAGAAAGAAACCTTGGCCTTCATCGCACGACACTGCTTTGAGCAAATCCAACTGTTCGGCAGTTTCAATCCCTTCCGCCGTAACGGTGAGTGATAACGCGCGGCCCAAGCCCACAATCGCCTGGATGATGGACTCATCATCACTTTCGACCAGTTTGTTTAGAAAGCTCCGGTCTATCTTCAGGCCATCGAAGGGGAACGTGCGCAAATAACTCAGTGAAGAATACCCCGTGCCAAAGTCGTCCATGCATATGCGCACGCCCAGGCGCTTCAATGTACGCATCAGCTCTAGTGCGCCGGGGGCATCTTCGAGCATGACGTTTTCAGTAATCTCCAACTCTACCCGGGTAGGCGCGATTCCTGAGTTGTGAAGTGCTTTCTGCACACGCTCCACCAAATTGCCTCGCTTGAATTCGCTAGGTGAAAGGTTGACGGATACAAACAAGTGTTCCGGCCACCGTGCGGCGCAACGGCAGGCGGTGTCGATGACCCAGTCACTCAAGAAAAGAATCAGGCCGGATTCTTCAGCGATGGGGATGAACGTATCGGGAGGTATTAACCCGCGCTCAGGATGTTGCCACCGTATCAACGCTTCAGCGCCGACCATCTGCCCGTCTGAGATTCGGTAGCGCGGTTGGAAGTGGAGTCGAAGTTCTCCATTCTTTATTGCAAAGCGCAGATCACTTTCCAGACGACGCCGCTCAATAATCCTGGCGTTCATATCCCCCGCATAGAAACGCCAGGTATTACGACCTCCAGCCTTGGCTTCATACAACGCAATATCCGCATAACGTAGCAGCTCAGTCGCCTCGCTAGCGTCATTTGGCGCCATCGCGATACCAATACTGGCACTGACAAATACCTCTTGCTCATTGATTTGAATCGGCTGCTCGATGGACTCGATCAAACGGCGACAAAGCGCCTCGACTTCCTCCTGGGAACTGACATCGGTGAGTATCAGTACAAACTCGTCCCCCCCAATCCGAGCGACAAGATCACCGTGGCGAACACAGTCTGCCAAGCGGCTCGACACCTGGTTAAGCACCAGGTCACCTGCGGCATGTCCTAACAGATCATTCACTGGTTTGAATCGATCAAGGTCCAGACTGAGCATGACCAAGGGTTGTTCTAGTGTCGGCAACGCTTTGAGTTTGCCATCAAGAAACTCCTGTAGTCGTGTCCTGTTGGGAAGGCCGGTCAGGGCATCATGTTGTGAGAGGAATTCGATTCGTCGACGGGCTTCAACTTCCTCCGTGACGTCGGTTGCTGTCCCCCGGAATCCTCCTCCTGCCATGACTCGCGCCGAAAGACGGGTGATTCGCTCTTGGCCATTTGTATCCACGTAGCGGCACTGAACACTGATATCCGGACGACGATTCG
The DNA here is from genome assembly GCF_900106065.1 of Pseudomonas mandelii. Classification (NCBI taxonomy): domain Bacteria; kingdom Pseudomonadati; phylum Pseudomonadota; class Gammaproteobacteria; order Pseudomonadales; family Pseudomonadaceae; genus Pseudomonas; species Pseudomonas mandelii. The sequence continues at coordinate 6,607,762 of NZ_LT629796.1, read as the reverse complement.
GAATACTGAGCCACTGAGATAAAGTGCCTAATTCAGTGCGCAGCAGATCATCCATCGCCGCACCAATCCATGCAGTCCTGGAAAAGCCCGTGATATCTTCAAATCGCTCGGATAGATAGGTGAAGCGCCAACCGGCGTCCATTTCCCATACCCAATCCGAACTGGCCTCAACAACATCACGAAAGCGCGCCTCACTGGTGGCAAGGTCGGTCTGACTGCTTTGCAGCGATGCATAGCTGGCGTCAAGCGCCTGCGCAGCGGCCGTCGTACGACGCAAGATCACCCACGTCATCAGGCACACCAGCAGCGCAGCGAGTCCCACCAAGGGCAACCCCAGCGCCAATAATTGCAGCCCTGGTTTGTGCGGACTCCATTGCAGGACGCCTGCTGCACCGGCCTCGCCCAGGGGATAGGCAGACACCAAGGGGATTTCGTCGGGAGCGGCCGTGTGCAGGCCATCTACCCCGAAATCCCGGCCTATTGTTGCGAGCTTGGCGCTGTCCAACATGTCAACGAATATCAACACCGACGCCGATCTATCATCCGCTATGACCGTTGGATCGGTTCCGGGCGTAATCGCAGCCGCAGCGACGAGGGCAGGTATCCCTCCCACATTGATGAACGTAGTCGTCGGCGTTTCGGTTTCCGCTCCCTCACGTGCTTTATCGAGAATCGCATCAACAGACTGTTCGAGCCATTGTTCGACTTCAACTGACACCCTCTGACCCTTGACCAAGGAATAAACGGTACGATTGACATCGTTGACTACAAACACTCCCCGAAACCCAAACTCTGTATAAAGTGTCGTCCCGAGATTTTGCCGTACATACGCCCAGTCCACGTCTACCTGAGTATGCAAGTGCTTGTAAGCATCGCCCCAAAAGGCGTAATCCTTGACGGTCGAGCTCAGCGATTTTTCCAACGATTCCACGGCTTTCTTCGTGTAAAACGCACTGTCACGCTCCTCCGTCCGATCTAGATTTTGCGCAACATAAACAAGTGAAAAGCAGGCAAATAAGAAAACCCCCGCCAAAAGACCCACAAACTTGAATAGCGAAGTTCGAGTCAGGGCCACGCTTGAGCGATTGGTTGAAGAACAAGAGATGGTGGGGAGAGCGTTAGGCATAAATGACCGGTACTCGTTGAAGCTAGTTATTTACATATCAGGTTGTCGGCAGTCGACGCTAAATAGTGAGCGCCCGTCCGTCGCGCCAAGCAGGTCTGCCCAGTCTGCCGGAGACGAGATATCACGAAGACGCGTTGCGCTACCGATGCAATAGGCCTGTTGCCAACGGCGAGGGGCAGTCATCGGCCGAACCAGCAACTCAAACGACTACTGATCTTTCTATGGCAGTACTCGCCGCCCCTTTGGTGGGTATTGGCCTCTCTATCTTCATCCCCCCATGTACTTTTTAGACTCAGCCCTCGACAAGGTGGGTCAATATTTCCAGAAAACTGGAGTGACAAGTACCAGCACCGTCAGGATTTCCAATCTTCCCAGAAGCATTCCAATGGTCAGTAGCCATTTGGCCGCATCAGGTAATGTTGAGAAATTACCGGCGGGCCCAATGATCGTGCCCAGCCCTGGCCCGACGTTACACACCGCAGTAGCGGCACCGCTTAACGCTGTAGTCCAATCAAGCCCAATCAGCGCCAGGCCCAAGGCGATGGCCGCAATAGTGATCGTGAAGAAGAACGAGAAGGTCAAAAGCGAGCGCACGATTTCCTCGTCGATCGGATGACCGTTGTACTTCTTCTGTATCACGGCTCGAGGATGGATCAACTGCTTCAAGCTACTGACCAGGAGAGCGGCTGCAACCTGGAAACGGAAGATTTTAAGGCCACCTGCCGTTGAGCCTGAACATCCACCGACGAAGGTCAGGTAGAAAAAGAGCAAGACAGCGAAGCTGCCCCACAAGGTGTAGTCGCCAACCGCAACTCCGGTGGTCGTGACAACCGAGGTCACGTTCACTGCCACGATACGAAACGCGTCCCACCATCCGTAATCGCTGTGAAAGTACAGCCAGGTGCCCACGCACAGTGATGTGACGAACAGGAACCCAATAAATCCGCGGACCTGGTGATCCTTGAGCAGCGCGCGCCGATTGCCCCGCAATGTCGCGACGTACAAGGTGAAGGGCAGGCTGCCCAGAATCATGATGGCCACCGCTACCCAGTGAATCGCTGGTTGCGTCCAATGCCCAAGTGAGGAGTCCGAAGTCGAAAATCCCCCGGTGGAGATCAATGACATTGCGTGGTTGACCGCTTCGAATGGCGTCATTCCAGCGAGCCAGAGCGCCAGGGCTCCGATGCCAGTGAGCCCAAGGTAGAGCAAAAGAATGTACTTGGCTGCCATGTGGGAGCGAGGTGTCACTTTCTCCGACCAATCTGAGGACTCTGTCTGGAACAGACGCATGCCGCCTACTCGCAACAGCGGGAGGATCGCCACCGCCATGCCGATGAAGCCGATGCCTCCCAACCAATGCAGCATGGAGCGCCATATCAACAAGCCGGGAGATGAGCTATCCAAACCGGTGAGGACAGTCGAGCCAGTGGTTGTGATACCAGACATCGTTTCAAAGAATGCATCGGTGTAGCTGATATCGCTGATGAACACCATTGGCAACGCTGCGAAGGTGCACACGACTACCCAGCTTCCGGTCGTCAGCAGGTACATATCCCTGGGACGAAGCTGGCCAGTATCCGGGCGTCCCCTCACGATTAACAGGAGGCCACAGATAAAGGTAATCAAACTCGACCAGAGAAATGCTGACAGATCGTCGCTACGCTCATAGACCACCAGTGTGATCATGGGAATAGCCATGCTCACGGCCAGCGTGATCAGAAAAAGCCCTAGGATGAATCCGATAAGCCGAATGGCTGCGAGGGACATAACAATAACGTTCCAAATTTGCACCGCGCAGTATCGGATGCGCACCCCGTCAAACCCGTAAATTTTGCGTAAAATTTCTGCCAGCGACCCGTCGGGATAAGTGAGGCTAGCAAGAGCGCCCTGTTGCGATAATCCTTCGCATAATGCTTTCCTTGCTGAAAAAGGGCGAATGTATCAGCGTGTCATGTTGCTTTGCTTCATAAAACCATTCGCCCAAAACGCTTTAAATAGATCTGTCACCTTTCATGGCCACCTTTCATCTTCAAGGCTTCTTCGGCGGGTAGTTACCGCGCAAGCCCCCGGACTTGTTGCCGGTTTTGCTGGGCAGGTTAGGTACGACCGGGCGGGACTTGGGCTGAGGGTTGGAGCGGCTACGGGGTTGAGGTTGCTTGCTCATTTGCGCCTCCTGAATTGCGGCAATTCGCGAAAGGGCCTACTCATTCAGCTTAGCTGCCTGGCGAAATGGGCTGCACCGTTCGGCACTTGGGAAAAGTGCTGCAGCCCCAAAACTGTTGACCGCTCCTCGGGCCACCGTTGTATGTCCGCACCACCAGCGCACTGCCGCAGCGCGGGCATTGGCGCGAGGCCGATGGATCGTCGCGTTGCTTCAGGCGTAGCACATGTTCACGCCGGGTAGCGAGCGTCGGCGCCAGGCGACCTGCTTGCAAGGTCTGCAACATGGCCGTCACCTGCGCCTCGCTGAACACCGTTTGCTGGAAAGACTTGATGTAATGGACCCAGCCACCGCCTCGGGTGACATTAGCCGGCATCCTGGTCTTGAAAGTGCTTGGGCCGACAAACACGATGACCGAATGCACAAAGTCCGGGCCGATGCCCAACGCCGCTTGCAGGGCCTTCAAGTGTTTGTAGTTCTGGCGGTTCGGATTCTGGAAGGCGAAGCGCTTCTTGTAAATCAGCTGCGTCCACTGAGCCTGCTTCTCACCACCGAAGATCCAGCCTTTCATGTGCTTGGTCTCCAGCACAAAAATGCCGAAGGGCGACACAAACACATGGTCGATCTGCGTGGCGCCGTCCGGGGTGATCAGTGTCACGTCATGCAGGCGACGGTAAACCTGACGATCCAATCTAAAGTGTGCGCGCAAACGCACCAGACGTTCACCGAACCAGCCTTTGAACAGGCGCGTGCGCAGCAGCGTCCATACCAGCAGCAGTGGTAGTAGCCAGACCAGGATGTTGAGTAAGGGGTGCAGGATAACGGAGATGTTCACTTGGCAGTCCTTTGCAGTGAGGGGAGGGGTGTTGAGTTGTCCGATGCTACGTCCCCGTAAAGCATTCCGGACCGCAAACAAAACGGGCGCCCGATAGGCGCCCGTTTTCATTTACTCCGCCGCCTGCGCCCGCAAGCGTCGGCCGATCACATCCATCAAGTCACAGCCATCGCGCAATGGGATGGCCAGCAATTTCGAGAAGTCTGTCAGCACCACCGTGTCACAACCGAGCTCGGCGCGGAAGGCGATGTTTTCCAGCACCTGCGTGACGGTGCGGATGCGGTAGTCGGCCATGGCTTGAAGGACGTCGAGTGGAGCTTGGGTGTCGATGAGCAGGGAGGCCGGGATCAGGTCGATTCCGGTGAGAGGCATGTATCTATTCATTTGAAGATCTCTGTTTGATTGGCTCAAGGCCGACACTCAGTCGTCGCCAAACGATTGGGTGGCAGCTGTGCGCAGGTTGGCGAACCGGCACAGAGAAAACCGGCAGACCCGAAGGTCTCCCGCGCACAGCCGCCATAACAGCGGCTTTGCGGGTGCAATGACCCCTGCAATAAAGCGGACAGCCCTCGCATTCTCTATGATCAGGTCGCCAAACCTGAATCGCCATTTTGGGCGACGGGGCGGACTATAAACTTCATCGCAACGACGGGCAAGGTTAGGAATTCCGAAGTTTATGTAGGAGATTAATGGCGGTCCTAGGACCGTTACATACCTTCTGTGAGCGACTGCTATCGGCCCAGAGTGTGTAAAAACGCTGCGCCAAAATTGAAGTGTGCGCGTCTATGCGAAATCTGAGAATTATCGGCTGCTCAGCCGATCTGGATTTTGCGTAGAAACGCGATTTTCAGTCCAACACTGGGCTCCAATTGCACTGAAAAACGTTTTTACACAGCCTCGGCCAGAAGCTGCCGTTCACAGCGGGCAGTTCGTAACCAAAAGCACTCATTCGAAAAACATATGGCAGTACGACCATCCAGTGCATCGTCTACACTTGTGCAAATTTAGAACAACAAGGACGTCGACAATTGCAAACTATGAAGCCGGCTATCGTTTACCTCGACAGTTGCGATTACTCCGCGCTGAGCAAACCTCAACTCACTGAGACTGAAGCGCAGCAGCTGGCAACCCTTCGAGAGCTTAAGCTCAGTAGGACGGTTCTTTTCGTATACTCCGGTGCGCACATCTCAGAGATGTCTCCTCTCGATCAGAAGTACGCAACTGCCGCAGTAGAACGCACTAGTTTGATGGTGGAGCTTTGCGGACGTAATACATTGATTTCCTTTGACAGACTAATCAAGGCTGAGCTTTCTCGTTTGGTCACGCGAAGCTCCCAATCCGTGACCGTCCTTGATAGGAATGGCGAATGGTTTCCAGATTTGGGATCACTCATGAACCCCATCGATGAGATTGACGTCGCAGGAAAATTACGGCAGGAAATGGAAAAGCATGCACTCAATCGGAAAGCGCGGAGGATGGTCAAAGCAACTACAACCAACAATAGCGGCAGACTTCGTAGCGATGTTGAAAAACGCTTTGGCCAGGCAGATTACAGCGAGTTGATCGATAGGGTACCGATGCGACCTCGTGACTTTACGGTGCTCAAGAATTATGTCTTGGGCCGAGCGTCACGGGGAGAAGCCAATAGAGCTTTTCTAGAAAGCTTGCGGGATCCCGACTACATGGCTCAATGGTTTATCCACAATCATCACCAGTTGGGCCCTATCGTGGATTGGGTAAGACGTCCAGCCCGCCAACTTCTAGAAAGCTGCGAAAAAACTATAACGGAACTGCGAACACACTTGGCCAATTTGCCAGAAAGTGATCGTCCTGCAGCTATTAGGAGCGTAAACGGCGCAAGCTGGGAAAAATTGAAGCAGCAAGGGATGATCGATATAGTAAATCGCTTGCTCACGCAAGTATTCCCCGGGACGTTGGCATGCGATAACGCGCAGGATATCGAAGATTTTTGCCCTGGAGTTCACGTTTGCATCAACACACTTTACAACTCGCTTCAGAACTCCTTTACAGAAAGCCCACGGGTCATGAAAGCTAGCGATTTCGTGGATATAATTCATGCTCTCTACGTTCCTTACGTCTCATATTTCAGAGCTGACAGATACATGTGCAGTGTCGTGCAGCCGCTGATCCCCAAGCGATTTGGGACGCAGGTGGTGGCCTCTCCAGGGAAACTACTTATGGCACTTGGAATTCAAGAGGGTTAAAGAATCACGCCACTATGCCGCATCACGGACGGTAAATCGGTTTTTTCTACTCCAAATGTCTGCCTCTGGCTGGATACTTAATTTCACGAAATGTTGCTCAGATCAAATGATGGCATAAGCGAACCAAACCTCAGTCTCACTGGAATATAATTGGTATAGGATTATTAATTCGATTAGGGGGAAAAATGAATTTTCTAAGTGCTTATGGCAAGGAAATCGTTTCGCTTATCGTGCCATTGCTAACTTGGCTTCTCAATTCGGGACTCAAGGCGAAAGCAAAGCTGGTGTGGACTAGTCCTCACTCATTCCACTTTTTAGTCCAAGAGCCTCTTAAGGATCCCGACGGCCAGATTCTTAGTACAACCCAGCGTGTATGCACTGCGTCAATCAGGGTAATTAATTCTGGAAGAGAGACCGCTAACAAAATTGAGTTAGTGTTCAACTGGAAGCCCCAATACATAAATATCTGGCCTGTCCGACATTACGAGCATAAAACGGACCAGGACTCTCGCCACATTTTGATTTTCGATAACCTATCCCCCAAGGAGGAAATTGGTATTGAGATAATGTGCATCAACGCAGACTTACCGGCCCTCCTTGTGGTCCGGTGTGCAGAATGTACCGCTCAGAACGTTAGGCTTTCTTGGTTTCGATATACTTCCCCCCTGAAAATCAACATCGCGCGAATGTTGATGTTTTTGGGTGCCAGTACCTTCCTTTATTGGGTGATCGTACTGGTTCAATTTCTGGTCCTTCGAACACCGAACTGATCAGAAGGTAAGCTCGACTGTTCGAATTGAAAACACAAGACGGCCAATGATCTATAATGCCTGCTTTTATTCGTAACCCGCCTTCTCCGAAGGGCAGCTAAGGGTTGTGGATTCAACCGGTCGCGACAGGCAGAAAACGGCCAGAAGCGGACGTCCAGCCCACCACTTTTCTTCAGGCAAAAGCTGCCGACAGGAAGGCAATCTTGAAAAGGATTTAAACTCGCCTGGCGATTTCCCAAACGTCAACATACGGAAATAGATTCGTGCAGATTCATATTATCTACACCCGAACAGTCATGTTGCTCTCCAAGCATCCTTACCAATCATGGAGAGAAATTCAAAATCAGTACCCTGACTACATGACTTCGCTCGGCCCTTGGGAAGAAGATACGGTCATCCAATACCTTGCAGATGAATACCCAGAGCTTTCCCCGCATCCGCAAGAGCAAGTCAATGCGTTCATAGCAGATACTCAAGAGGCAAGAGTGCTTACTTTTGCCGCGTAAATCGTCTTATCGACCATTCTCAGAAGCTCGCCCTCGACGTCCGCTTTGGGTCGATGACTGCCCTTCGCGACGGGCAGAAATCGGCCAAGAGCGGACTGCCTGCCCTATTGATAAATCTGAGAATTATCTGGCCGGCCTCGTAAATCAGGATCCCGCCAGCCCAGGCATTACTGCCCAATAGGGTCAAAACAAGGATCAATGGAGCAATATTCAGTCGGCGAGCGTGGCTGCTTCGATACATAGCGCACCCTCTGAGATTCATCAGGCAAACCAATCAAACCCATTGCCTGAGTGCCAAGCGCATAAGCGCTACGGTTCCGCGATGGTGAACCAGAAATCGAACTTGTCGAAATGGGTCAGCATGTCTTTAAATTTGTCCTTGTCGCCTTCGATTTTCACTTCGCCACTGTCCGATAAGTTGCCCAGTTTCAGTTTGCCCAAGGCGATGTCATCGAGGGTGGTCCGGTTAAGAGTGACCGTGCCGTCGGTCTTATCCAATGGCTTGCCTTTTTTGTAGTTCATGACGCCGTTTTTTACAGTCAATACGTACGTGGCGTTGGTGTCCGGGAAGTTGAGGTTGAACGTATAGGACTTCTCGCCGACTTTCGGGCCATTCAAGTGAATGGCAAGGAAGTCGAGAAACATTTCAGTGGTCATGCCGCGAATGATGTCAGGTGAACTGGTATTGGGCGTGACCATTTTCTTGACGCCCCCCCGCAGTTCTTGGGCGCCGGACAGATAGAAGTTACGCGCAGGCCCCGATTCAGCCTGGTAACCCATCTGTTCCAGGGCGTCAGCCTCGACAGAACGAGCAGCCTGGTTCTTCGGATCGGCGAACACTACCTTGTTGGCGACAGTCGCCGCCCAGCGGTAGTCGCCTTGGGCATAGGCTTCCTGAGCGGTTTTGACCATCTTGTCGGCACCCACCATTTCGACGTACTTCTTAGCCTCCTCGGTTGGTGGTAATGGATCGAAGTTGGCCGGGTTACCGTCCCAGAAGCCCAGGTAGAGTTGATAGGTCGCGCGCACGTTATGTTTGAGATTGCCGTAGTAGCCGCGGTTATAGAACTCTTTCGCCAGGCTGTCAGGCAGGACGAACGCCTCGGCGATCTCGTTCATGGTCATGCCCTGGTTGGCCATGCGCAGCGTCTGATCGTTAATGTACTTGTAGAGGTCGCGCTGTTTCTCCAGATGCTGCACAACGCGATCATTACCCCACTGCGGCCAATGGTGGCTACCGAACGACACCACGGCATCCGCCCCCCACAGATCAATGGTTTGCCCCAGGGCACTCGCCCACTTTTGCGCGCTGCGAACTTTTGCACCACGCAGGGTCAGAATGTTGTGCAAGGTGTGGTTGCCATCCTCGGCCAAGTCAATGGCTTTGAATTGCGGGAAGTAGAACAGCATTTCAGCCGGAGCTTCTGTGCCGGGCGCCATTTGGAACACCACCTCGATCCCGTCGACGGTGAGTGTTTCTCCGGTTTTCTCGATCAGTTTGTTCGGTTCGAGCAGGGTGATGGTGCCTGCTGCTGTGGTTATACCCAAGCCACCACTGACCGTCCCTTTGGGGTCTTTTGGCAACAGATTGCCGTACATGTAAGAAGCGCGACGGCTCATCGCGGTGCCGGCAAACACATTTTCACTGACCGCTTCTTCCATAAAGCCTTCAGGGGCGATCAGCGGCACTTTGCCGGACTTCACATCGGCGTCGTCGACCATCGCGCGCACGCCAGCGAAGTGGTCAACATGCGAGTGAGTAAATATCACGGCAGACACTGGTAGTTTTTCAACTTTGTCATTGACCAGCCCCAGCGCCGCTTTGGCTGTTTCCGCCGAAGTCAGTGGATCAATGACGATCCAGCCAGTCTTGCCACGGATGAAGGTGATGTTGGCCAGATCGATATTGCGTACCTGGTAGATGCCATCCACCACTTTGAACAACCCTCGAATCGTCAGCAACTGCGATTGCCGCCACAGACTCGGGTTGACGGTGGCCGGTGTCGGGCCTTCTTGCTTGAGAAAGTCGTACTGAGACAGGTCGATAACGGTATTGCCTGCATCGCCCTTGATCACAGGACTGGGTAAATCGGCAACGAAGCCGTGGTTCGCATCGTCGAAGTCTTGTTTATTGGCAAAGGGCAAATAGCTGAGCAAAGCATCGTTGGCTTTTCGAGTTGCATCGGTGGCGTCGTTAGGTGCGGCCTGCACCGCGCCGATTACCACGCAACTCGATAACACCGCGAGTACTATTTGTCTGGGAAGCAGAGCTAGCATGTCGTGTCTCCTCATGTTTGCAAGCACACTCCCGAAACAGCTTCTGACGTCGGGAATAATTTCGTACAAAGAAATGAAAAACGCAGGTCATAACAGGGTGGCTGCATGGCGCATTGGGGGCTGTGCGACGGTGCTCCACTGACTCGATACTCTAGCTCCGCACCCTGGTCCGCATTTATTGTGTTCACCCTTGGAGTATTACGACGCCAAGGCCTGCAGAGTTGAGATAAATCAAGCAGTCAGTGATCGTGTATGCGGTTAGTGAGGACGGGAGAACGCCCGTGGAATTGACAGGCAGCTTCTGGCCGAAAGCACACATCACTCACGCGTTCAAATCCGCGAAATCGAAAGGGCAGTGCCCAGCCCCCTAGCGTAGAATTCCCAAACCGCGCCCACCCCGAGACGGATCCTCAATGCAAACCCCAGCCCCTCAACATCCCCTCTGGAAAACCTACCTCCTTTTCCTCGCCCCCATGGTCCTCTCCAATTTCCTCCAATCCATGTCGGGCACCATCAACAGCATCTACATCGGCCAAATGCTCGGCACTCAGGCCCTGGCCGCCGTGTCGGGCATGTTCCCCATCGTCTTCTTCTTCATCGCCCTGGTCATTGGCCTCGGCGCAGGTGCTGGCGTGCTCATCGGCCAAGCCTGGGGCGCGCGCGAGCCGCACTTGGTGAAAACCATCGCCGGCACCACGTTGCTCCTGGGCGCAATGATCGGACTGGTAGTGGCGATTTTGGGCAGCGTCTTCGCACGGCCCGCCCTGCAAGGCCTCGGCACACCGGCCGACGTGATTGACGATGCGGTGTCTTACGCCCACGTGATGATGTGGATCATGCCGTCGCTGCTGGTCTACGTGCTGTTCACTCAGTTGCTGCGCGGGGTCAGCGATACGGTGTCGCCGTTGATTGCGTTGGTGGTGTCGACGTGTATCGGGTTGGCGCTGACGCCGGCGTTGATTCGGGGGTGGTTCGGGTTGCCGATGATGGGGATTCAGAGTGCAGCGTATGCGGGGCTGGCGGGGAATTTGTCGGCGATGGGCTGGTTGGCGTGGCGCTTGATTCGCAAGGGGCATCCGTTGGCGCCGGATCGGGAGATGTTTGCGGCGATGCGCCTGGACCTGGTGATTCTCGGCAAGGTGTTGCGCATCGGTTTGCCGACCGGGTTGCAGATGGTGGTGTTGTCGGTGTCGGAGTTGGTGATTCTGGCGCTGGTGAATCGGCACGGTTCACAGGCGACGGCGGCGTATGGGGCGGTGACGCAGATCGTCAATTACGTGCAGTTTCCGGCGTTGTCGATTGCGATCACCGCGTCGATCCTTGGCGCTCAGGCGATCGGGGCAGGGCGGCTTGAGCGCATGGGGCCGATTTTGCGCACGGGGCTGTTGATCAATGTGTGCCTGACCGGTGGTCTGGTCGTGTTGGGGTATTTGCTGTCGCACTGGTTGCTGGGGTTGTTTCTCACCGAGGATTCGACCCGGGCGATGGCGGAACATCTGTTGCACATCATGCTCTGGAGCCTGTTGGTGTTTGGCTTTCAGGCGATTGTCGGTGGCATCATGCGCGCCAGCGGTTCGGTGCTGGTGCCAATGGCGATTTCGATTTTCTGCGTGGTCGGCGTGCAGTTGCCGGTGGCGTATGTGCTGGACGGGCAGTTTGGGTTGCAGGGCGTGTGGATGGCCTTTCCCGTGGCGTACCTGGGCATGCTGGTGTTGCAGACGGCGTATTACAAAAAGGTCTGGAAGCATCAGGCGATCGAGCGGTTGGTGTAGCGCCGCGCCATAAAAAATGGGCTGCCGTGCAAACGGCGGCCCATTTTTTTGGATGGCGCGCGGTCGTTGCTTATTCCTCGATGACTTCCGGCGACACCACCCACACGCTGCACGGCATTTTGTACAACAGGTGTTCCACTGTGCTGCCGATCAGCCGCCCGATGCCGCGGTGGCCAACCCGGCCCATGACGATCACGTCGACGTTGTAGGCATCGGCATAACTGGACAGGACTTTGGCCGGGTTGCCCATCACCATGTGCCGCTGTTCCGGCGGAATGCCGTTGCGTTCGGCCAGCGCGTTGAAGGCTTCACCTTGGGCGTCGAACAGGGTTTTGGCCTTGGTCGAGGAGAAGAATTTGGTGGCGTCGCCGAAACCGAACTCATCGGCACCGATGGACGACAGGTCATAGGCGTACACCACGTCGACCTGGGCGTTGCAGGCCGTGCCCAGCTTCACCGCCTCATGCAGGATGCGGTCATTGAAGCCTTCGTATTGGCCATCGCGATGGAACGGGTCGACGGCCGCGACGATCCGGCGCGGCAAGGCGTGTTGCACGTTGCTGACAAAATGCAGGGGCACCGGGCATTCGCGCAGCAGGTGGATGTCCAGCGGCGTGAACATCATCCGTGAAAGCAGCGATTCGTGTTGCAGCGCCTTGATCACGAGGGTCATCGGCTGCTCTTTGAGGTGGATCAGGATTTCCTGCAACGGACGTTCGACCCAGACCACTTCCGTGGTGACGGTCACGCCGATCTTGCGCAAGGGCCGGGCCTGATCTTCCAGCCACTGGCGGTGGCGCTCGACGTACCCCAGGCGCATCTGCTCCAGAGCGTCGCGGTTGACCAGGCTGGCGGTGGCCAGGCCTTCCAGGAAATCGAACGCGACGATGTGCAGCGCCGCGTCTTGCGCCTTGGCCAGCGCGGCGGCCCGGTCGAACGCGGGGCTGTTTTCCATCAGGGGCGAGGCAATGAGCATGAAGCGTGCTTGTTCGGTCATGACAATTCTCCCTTGGGTCTTCACACAGACGCAGGCCTGAAGTGGCCGCGAGGGTTGGCTGGAGCGTTTACCTGAAGTCCATAGTGGCAATGGTGAGGATGGGCCGCTTGATCTTTGTCAAACCTGCGCGTGTCGGCGCGAGGGCGCCCGACGTTTGGTTGCCTGGGCCATACTCGGAGAGGTTGATCATGATCAACCTGGGCATGAACGGTTTGGCGCACGCTGGCGTCAACTGAATGCAGATCCCCCCGGCCTGGCCGGATTGAGAGTCCAATGAATGAAACCCTCGGCGGCATGACCGGCGCGGCGGCTGCGCTGGGGATCGGCATGCTCATCGGCCTTGAACGCGAACGGCACAAGGGGCGAGGGGACAGCCGTGCCTGTGCCGGTTTGCGCACGTTCGCGATTACCGCGTTGCTGGGGTATGGCGCGATGCAAGTGGGCGGCGGCTTGCTGTTGGGGATCATGGCCACCTGTGTGGCGTTGCTGGTCACGGTGGCGTACTGGCGCAGCCTGAGCGATGACCCGGGCGTGACCAGCGAAGTGGCCTTGTTCACGGTGTTGGTGCTGGGCGGGTTGTGCGTTACCGCGCCGGCGCTGGCCACGGCCATCGGTGTGGCGATGGCGGGGTTGCTGGCGTATCGGCAGAAATTGCATCACTTTGCGCGCAGTCAATTGACCGAGGCGGAAATGCGCGACGCGCTGGTGCTGCTGGTGGCGGTGCTGGTGGTATTGCCGTTGGCGCCGGACCGCTTCATCGGCCCCTATTCGGCAATCAACCTGCGAACCATTTGCGCCTTGACCGTGCTGCTGATGGCGATAGGCGCAGTGGGCCATATTGCCGTGCGAACGCTCGGCAGCCGTTACGGCTATGCGCTCAGTGCCATCGCCTCCGGGTTTGCCTCCAGCACTGTGACCATCGCCACGATGGGGCATCGGGTCAGCGCGGAGCCCGGCAACATCAAGATCCTCGGCGCGGCGGCGATTTTCTCCAACCTGGCCACCTTCACGCAGGTCGGCCTGATCCTGGGGGCGGTTGAACCCGATCTGCTGCGTCACGTGTGGGGACCGCTGTTGTGCGGGACCATCGCCACCGCGCTCTATGGCCTGGGTCTGATGTTTCACAAGCCGGTGGCCGGCCCCAGCCAGCCGATCAAGGTCGGTGGGGCCTTCAACCTCAAGCTGGCCGTGGTGGTCGCGCTGGCCATGACCGGTATTACCTTTCTGTCGTCGATGATGCTCAACTACTTCGGCGAGGTGGGGGTGATGCTGACGGCGGTCTTTACCGGGTTCGCCGATGCGCATGCCTCGACGGCCTCGATTGCGGCCCTGGCCAAGTCCGGGTTGTTGCCGTTTGATGTCATTGCCGCGCCTGTGCTGCTCGCGGTCAGCAGCAATTCCCTGAGCAAATGCGTCGTGGCCTGGGTCAGCGGCGGGCGCCGGTTCGCCGTGTATGTGGTGCCCGGCCAGGTGTTGCTGACACTGGCGATGTGGGCGGGCCTCTGGTTGCTCTGAGGCCCTGTTTGCGATCTAGTCATCGGGCGACAGTCGTTTGAAGCGGCAGGCGTTGCCACCGGCTCGCTTGGCCAGGTACATGGCCCCGTCAGCCTGTTCGAGCAGGTCTTCGACACTCGCGCCATTGGCAGGAAACAGGCTGATCCCGATGCTGATGGCCGTGTTGATGCGGTGCGCATCGATCATGAACGGCTCACCGATCGCGGCGATCAGCTTGTTGGCCAGGGCTTCAAGCTGGTCGACTTGTTCCATGCACGTGATCAGGATTGCGAACTCGTCGCCACTCAAGCGAGCGACCACGTCAGACCTGCGCACGGACTGGCCCAGGCGCTCGGCGACGGCCACCAGCAGCTTGTCGCCACAGGCGTGTCCCAACGTGTCGTTGACCGATTTGAAGTGGTCCAGGTCGATAAACATCAACGCCAGCGGCTGCTGGTGTTTGGTGGCGTGGTTGATCGCCTGATTGAGCAGGTTCAGAAACAGACTGCGGTTGGGCAATCCAGTCAGGGCGTCATGGAACGCCAGTTGCTGCATGTTGGCGCGTTCTTCATCCGTGACCTTGAAATTGTGCAGGATGGCGATGAAATGCGTCACCACGCCATGAGGGTCGAGCACGGGGGTGATGATCTGATTGACCGTGCAGCTGGCGCCGTCCTTGCGTCGCTCGACCATTTCGCCCTGCCAGGGCAGGCCCGCCAGAATCGTCAGCCACAGGTCACGGTAGAACGTGGAACTTTGTCGACCCGAAGACAGCAGGTGCGGGGTTTTCCCCACCAGCTCCGGCTTGGAATAGCCGCTCAAGCGACAGAACGCATTATTGATCCAGACGATGCACCCCGTGCGCTCGGTGATCAACACCGGGTTAGTCGCAGCGTCCCATGCTCTTGCCAACACCTGCTGGTCATAATCGATCATTGCCCCCTCCCATGTAGCCCTGGACGCATCAGGCCTTGATTCAGGCTAAGAGGAAGGGGCCGGGAATCTGTTGATCAAAATCAACTTTTACGGACGCAACGGGCATCAAAAACGCGCGTTATAGCTGATAAAGATCAAGTTGCCCGAAGCAGGAACGCTCACTCTGAATACCTGTTCATTCCATTGAAACGACCACGTGCCGAGGTGCCCCATGTCGCAGACTCAGCGTTTACTGTTAATCGCTCCCCAAAACATGACCCACACGCCGGCCTTCGCCCGTGCCGCCGCGTTGTCGCTGGCCATGCAGATGCCCTTGCACATCGTCGCCTTCGATTATTTGCAGGCCCTGGCGGTGGCGGGGTTGTTCGCCCCCGAACAGATCAGCCTGGCCCGTGACGGGTATTTGCAAACCCATCGGGAATGGCTCGCCGAGCAAGCCGCGCTGATGAGAAAGCACGGCGTCGAGGTCACCAGCGAGGTGGTCTGGGTGCAGCATCCGTATGAGGAGATCCTGCATTTCGTCAACGAGATGTCCTTGGCGTTGATCATCAAGGATGCGCAGGAAGAGTCAGCCTTGAAGCGCGTGTTTTTCACGCCGCTGGACTGGCAGTTGTTGCGCGATTGCCCGGTGCCGGTGCACTTGGTGACCAACGCCGTCAACCCTAAGCCGCACAACGTGCTGGCCATCATCGATGTGTTGCGCAGCGAGGACCAGGACCACGTGTTCAACGACCAGATCATCGACGCCGCAGCGAAGCTGGCCTCCGTGTGTGGTGCAACCCTAGAGCTGGTGCATGTGTATGACTGGACGGCCGTGTACGCCCAGGACATTGGCTTTGGCGCGCTGCCATTGGCCGTCGGGATTTATGAAACCCTGGGCAGCGCCCAGCACGAAGCGTTTGCGGCGATTGCCGAACGCCACGGGGTAGCGCCGCAAAATCGCCATTTCATCGAGGGCGCGCCGCTGACGAGCATTTGTGATTTTGCTGCTGAGCACCGCACCGATGTCATCGTGATGGGGACGGTGCAGCACAAGGGGCTGAACAAGCTGTTGGGGACCACGGCCGAGCAACTGTTGCATCGGGCGCCTTGCAGCGTATTGGCCATCAAGCCGGGCCGGGTTTTACAATCCTGAAGGCTGGATCGTCCCGCGATGAACCGTTGGCCTGAACATCGCGGGACGATTTTTTACAGGGCTAGACGGTGAATGACCTGACGCGTGTCATCGGGATCGTTGTGTGTTTCGAAACCCAGCGCTTTGGCCAGGTCACGCATCGGCGTGTTGCTGGCGGCGTCCACCGAATACATCTGGCGGAAACCGTTCTTGCGCGCGGCTTTGATCAAATGCTCCATCAACAAGGTGCCCAGGCCCAGGTGCATCCATTCATCGGCGACGGTCACGGCGCATTCACATTCATGTTCCCCCGTAGCGGCATAGCGGCTGACACCGATCTCGATCAGTTGGCCATTTTCGTGGACCAGCGCAATGAAAGCCGTGCGCTGTTTGTTATCGGTGTCCATCAGCTGGTCGAGCATCGCCGTGCCGGGTTCGTTGATTTGTGCGAGAAAGCGCATATGCCGGGACTCGGGCGACAGGCGCTTGATAAACGCGCGTTCACGTTCGCGGTCTTTTTCCGCCAGTGGCCGGATCAGCACATGACGCCCGTCCTTGAGCGCTTCGATCCAGTATTTGCCGGTGACGGCGGCATAGGCCGCAGCGGCTCGGTCATTGTGGTCTTTGACAGTCAGCATGGGGTATTCCTCCATCCGGTTTGAAAGGTGTGCGGCACGATGACGAGCCGTTCGGTGACTTCCTTTCTACGCCGTTGGCGACGCCTGAATCTGATCTGGATCAGAGAGTCGCGATGGCAGGCGTTGATTGGCTCATGTTTGATGTAAATCAAGCGGGAGGAGGGGGCGAGGAGCGCAGTCTTGGACACTTGCCGGCGTTTGATGACCGGTGTCGAGCCGAGGTGTGTGATGGGCCAATATCAACGTTTGTTGCTGATCGCCGACCAAACCCTGCATCAGTCCCCCGCCATGTTGAGGGCCGTCGCGCTGGCGAGGGCGAGCGGGGCCGAACTGGCGGTGCGGGCCTTTGTCGAGCCGGCGCCGGTGGTGCATGTGTGGGAAGACAAAATCGACGACGCACGCTATCAGGGCTATCTGCGCCGCTACCGTCGCTGGGCCGCCGATGAAGTCGAACGGCTCAACGAGATGGGGCTGGACGCAACGGTCGAGGTGGTGTTCACCACCCATCCGCTGCTGGACATTCTGCGAACGGTCGAAGACTTCAAGCCGGATCTGCTGATCAAGGATGTCACCTTCGAACCGTTGCTCAAACGGGTGTTCATCACACCGCTCGATTGTCACTTGCTGCGCGAGTGCTCGGTGCCCGTGCACTTGGTCAACCAGGCGCGTTACGGCTTGCCGCACCGGGTCGTGGCGGCGGTGGACCCGTTCGACCCGTCGACGCAAATCAATGGCTTGAATGACACGATCATCCAGACCGCGAACGCCCTGGCCCTGCAATGCGACGCTCCGCTGCACCTGCTTTACGCCTACGACTTGTCACCGGCGTTCAACGGCGATGCGCCGTTGGCCAGCGGTGGCTGGGACGTGGATTTAATCGAGGAACTGCGCCAATCCTTGCACCAGGCCTTTGTCGCCCTGGCGGATCGCTACGGTGTACCGCCAGAGCGGCGGCATTTCGTGATGGGCCTGCCCGTGCCGGTGATCAGTGAATTCGTCGAGCACTACCTGGCGGATGTGGTGGTGATGGGCACGGAGCACAGAGTGGGGATCGACCGGTTGATCGGCAGTAACACCGAGCGGGCGCTGTACTCGGTGCCGGGCAGCATTCTGGCCGTCAGGTCGAACGTCAGGGGGTGAGCACGATGGCACCCTTGAACTGCCCGGCCCGTAAACAGGCGAGCGCTTGGTTGGCGTCTTCCAGGGCAAAACGGGTGACGTCGCAATGCACTGGCGTGTGTTGCAGTTCTTCGAAAAACGCGGTGCCGTCTTCACGGGTCAGGTTGGCCACCGAACGCACGCTGCGTTCGCCCCACAGCAGCCGATAAGGGAACGCGGGGATGTCGCTCATGTGAATACCGGCGCAAATCACGCAGCCGCCCTTGGCAGTGACGGCCAGTGCCAGCGGCACCAGCGCACCGACGGGGGCGAAAATCAGGCTGGCATCGAGCAGGTGCGGCGGAGGCTGGTCCGAGGGACCGGCCCACTCGGCGCCCAGTGACCGGGCATAGGCCTGGCCTTCGCTGTCCTCAGGTCGAGTGAAGGCCGATACCCGTTGACCCCGGCCCCGCGCCACCTGAATCGCCAGATGCGCGGCGGCCCCGAAGCCATAAAGGCCCAGGTGCCGAGCGCCCTTGGCCATTTGCAACGCGCGAAAGCCGATCAGCCCGGCACACAGCAATGGCGCGGCCTGGAGGTCCGAGAGCACCTCGGGAATGGGGAAACAGAAACGCTGGTCGGCCACGGTGTACTCGGCATAACCGCCGTCCAGGTGACAACCGGTGAACTGCGCGTGGTCGCAAAGGTTTTCCCGGCCCGAAGTACAGAACGCGCATTCACCGCAGGTCCAGCCCAGCCACGGAACGCCGACCCGCCGGCCGATCCAGTCGGGCGCGACCTCGCTGCCCACCGCCGTGACTTCGCCGACGATTTCATGGCCGGGTACCCGTGGCAGCACGGCTTGCGGCAATTCACCGTCCACCAGGTGCAGGTCGGTGCGGCATACGCCGCAGGCGAGCACTTTAAGCAGCAATTGATGTGGGCCAGGTATCGGGATGGGACGTTCTTGCAATTGCAACGGTTGGCCGGGAATAGTCAGAACCATGGCGCGCATGACAAAGCTCCAGGCGGGCGAAATCAGCGAGGTTGGCGATGACAGCCGGCGATCATTTGCTTGAGCCCTTCCATGTCCAGGATCTTGACGTCGCGGCCGGCGATTTCCACCAGCCCCTGGTCCCGCAGGTGCGCAATGCCCCGGCAAATGGTTTCCAGGCGTAGCCCAAGATAGGAGCCGATTTCTTCGCGACGCATTTTCAGCACGAACTCCTTGGATGAATAGCCACGGATGCTGAACCGTTGGGACAGGTTCAGCAGAAAAGCCGCCAGGCGCTCATCAGAGTTCATGTTGCCCATCAACATCAGCATGCTGTGATCGCGCACGATTTCGCGGCTCAGCAGTCGGTTGAGGTTGTGCTGCAACGACGGCAGGGTTTGCGCCAGTTTTTCCAGCTGCGCAAAGTGAATGGGGCAGACTTCGCTGTCCTCCAGGGCAAACGCCGTGCAAGCGTGCGCATCGGCACTGATGGCATCCAGACCGAGCATTTCGCCGGGTATGTGAAACCCGGTGACTTGTTCACGGCCATCGACGGACACCACACAGGTCTTGAATGAACCGATACGCACTGCGTAAAGCGAACGCAGAGGGTCACCGGTGCGGTACAGCGCGGCGCCCTTTTTGACCTTGAAGCGTTGCACGATCAGCGTATCGAGCCGTTCGACCTCCTCTCCGGTCATGCCAATGGGAAGACACAACTCCAACACACTGCAGCTGGAACACGCAGACTTGAGGTGATGAACTTGCAGTGGACGAATTTCAGGCATGAGAGGAACGCCGTCTGGGAGTCGTTTAAGCATAGTTGGTGAGCCATCGGGGGGAGGGTTCATTCGAATGTTTGACGGGGTAATCGACGAACGGGGAAAACCGTCCCTTACGGTTTGATTTTCATGGCATTTCAACGCCCTTCAACTTGAGCGCCGACGGCAATACTTGATGTAAATCAAGTCTTGAGCGTTCCAGACTCCCAGAATTGGTCAAGGATTGCCGGCCGGTCGGATCTTTTAAGGAGAACTTCATGAGCGATTTCCTCAGTGATGAGCAACTGGAGGGGCTGGACGCCTATTGGCGGGCATCCAATTACCTGGCCGTCGGGCAGATCTACCTCAAGGACAACCCGCTGCTGCACCAGCCTTTGACCCTGGCGCACATCAAGCCGCGTTTGCTCGGTCACTGGGGCACAACGCCGGGGCTGAACCTGATCTATACGCACCTCAACCGGCTGATCAAACAGTACGACTTGAACATGCTGTTCGTCGCAGGCCCTGGTCACGGCGGCCCCGCCGTGGTGGCGCAGACTTACCTGGAAGGCACCTATACCGAGTGTTACCCCTCGGTGGAGCGCGACATCAATGGCCTGGTTCGTCTGTTCCGCCAGTTTTCCTGGCCTTACGGAATCTCCAGCCATGTGTCGGCGCAGATTCCGGGCTCTATCCACGAAGGCGGCGAACTCGGTTACAGCCTGGCCCACGCCTATGGCGCGGCGTTCGATAATCCCGATTTGATCGTCGCCTGCGTGATTGGCGACGGTGAAGCCGAAACCGGCACGCTGGCGGCGAGCTGGCACTCCAACAAGTTTCTCAACCCGGCGCGTGACGGGGCGGTATTGCCGATCCTGCACCTCAATGGTTACAAAATCGCGAACCCCACGGTGCTGGCCCGAATCAGCGAGGATGAGCTGTCGGCGCTGATGTATGGCTATGGCTACGACCCGTATTTCGTTGAAGGTGATGAGCCGGCGCAGGTGCATCAGGCCCTGGCCCGGACGCTGGACACGATGGTGCTGAAAATCCGCGAGATTCAGCGCGAAGCACGCCAGCCTCGGTCATCGGAGGCGCCAGAGCGGCCGCTTTGGCCGATGTTGGTGTTGCGCACCCCCAAAGGCTGGACCGGACCGAAATTCGTCGATGGCCATCGTGTCGAAGGCACCTGCCGTGCGCATCAGGTGCCCTTGGCCGATTTCCAGCAACCGATCCATCTGCGGCAACTGGAGGAATGGCTCCACAGTTACCGTCCCGATGAGCTATTTGATGCCAATGGTGCGTTGTTGCCCGACATCGCGGCGCTGGCACCGACCGGGCATCGGCGCATGAGTGCCAATCCCCATGGCAACGGCGGCGCGTTGTTGCGACCGCTGGACCTGCCGCGATTTGCCGACTACGCGGTGAAACTCGAGGCTCCCGGCAGCCTGCGCGCCGAGGCCACGCGCGTCTTGGGCACGTTTTTGCGCGACGTGATGAAAAACAGCCTGGCCTCGAACAACTTTCGCCTGTTCGGCCCGGATGAAACCGCCTCGAACCGGCTGGACGCGGTCTACGAGGTCAGCGCCAAGACATGGATGGCGCCACTGGAGGCGGACGACAACCATTTGGCCGCCGATGGCCGGGTCATGGAAATCCTCAGCGAACAGGTGTGCGAGGGCTGGCTCGAAGGCTATCTGCTGACCGGGCGACATGGCCTGCTGTCCTGTTACGAGGCGTTCATCCATATCGTCGATTCGATGGTCAATCAGCACGCCAAATGGCTGAAAACCGCCAGCGAAGTGCCGTGGCGCAAACCGATTGCTTCGCTCAATTATTTGCTGACCTCCCATGTCTGGCGTCAGGACCATAACGGCTTCTCCCACCAGGATCCGGGCTTCATCGATCTGGTGGCGAACAAAAAATCGGACGTGGTGCGCATCTACCTGCCGCCCGACGCCAATTGCCTGTTGTCGGTGGCTGACCATTGCCTCAAGAGCTGCAATTACATCAACGTCATCGTCGCCGGCAAACAACCGGAATGGCAGTGGCTGGACATCGATGCCGCCATTTGTCATTGCCAGGCCGGCGTTGGTCGCTGGGCGTGGGCCAGCCAGAACGATGACGACCCCGATGTGGTCATGGCCTGCGCCGGTGACGTGCCGACCCTCGAAACCCTGGCCGCCGTGACGCTGTTGCGCGAGTACGTGCCGGACTTGCGGGTGAGGGTGGTCAATGTGGTCGACTTGATGGTGTTGCAGCCGTCCTATCAGCATCCCCACGGGATGTCGGACTCGGCGTTTGATGAGCTGTTCACCGTCGACAAACCGGTGATTTTCGCCTTCCACGGTTATCCCGCGCTGATCCACCGCCTGCTCTACAAACGCACCAATCATGACAATTTCCACGTCCGGGGCTTCAAGGAGGAGGGCGCGACCACCACCCCGTTCGACATGGCGGTAATCAACAATCTGGATCGGTATCAACTGGCGCTGGACGTTGTCGAGCGGGTGCCGCGGCTGCGCGATCAGCTGCAAACCGCGCGGTCGCGCTACTGGTCGACGATGGAGCGGCACAAGCTCTACCTCATCGAACACGGGCAAGACATGCCCGAGGTGCTGAACTGGCAATGGACGCCGGCAAATCCCTGAGTCTTGCCGCGCCGCGGTGCGTGTCGAATGTTCACCTGACGGGAGTCACATCATGAGCCAGTATCAACGCTTGTTACTCATCATCAACCCGGCCCTGCGCCATTCCCCGGCGATCAAACACGCGGCGGCATTGGCCAGGGCCAGCGGCGCGAGCCTGCATATCGCCGCTTTCATTCCTTCGTTCAAATTGTTGTCGCTGCTGGAGGAAGGTGATCGGGAACAGGCCCGTCAGCGCTACCTGCAAGACCATCGTGATTGGCTCCAGGTGCAGGCCGAGACGCTGCGTTGCGAGGGCATCGATGCGACCACGGAGGTGGCCTGGGCCGAGGATATGGAGCAAGACATCCTCGATCACGTCACGGAAATGCAGCCCGACCTGTTGATCAAGCAGGTGCAGCACGAGTCTGCGCTCAAGCGCGCCTTTTTCACCCCGCTGGATTGGTACTTGCTGCGCCACTGTCCGATGCCGGTGTATCTGGTGGGCGGGCGCGGCGACGGCTGGCCGCGCAAGATCGTGGCCGCGGTGGAAGTGTCCGACACCGAGTCCCCCGACAATACGCTGAACGACCGCATCATCAGGCAGGCCAACAGCCTGGCCATCCAGTGCGATGCCGAATTGCATTTGCTGTACGCCTGTGACATTTCGGCGGCCTTTCTGGCGGACATGGATGGATTGACCCTGGCGGACCTGACCAAAGCACTGCGCAAGGACCTGCAGCAAGCCTTCGTGAAACTCGCCGGCCAATACGGTGTGCCTGCGGATCGTCGTCACCTGGTGTCCGGCCATCCGGTCAAGGCGTTGAGTGAATTTGCCCACGAACACGAGGTGGATGTGATCGTGATGGGCAAGGTCCAGTCCTCCGGCGTCGACAAGCTCCTGGGCAGCACCACCGAGCACATTTTGTATCAGGTGCCGTGCAACGTGCTGGCGGTCTAGAGGCCCCGGGGGGCTGCGTGCCTTCGGGCCGGCTATTTGCGCTTCCAGTACTTCTGCATTTCAAGAAACAGGAAGGACGCCGTCCAGGTGATGAGTACCAGACCGGTCAAGGCTTGCAGGCCGGTCAGGTATTTGAGGTTGCCCACCGGTGAAATATCGCCGAAGCCGATGGTCGTATAGGTGGTGAAGGAAAAGTACACGCAGTCCATGAACGAGCCATCGAAGTTACCCGTCAAGGTGCCCCATTCGCCGGAACGCACCATCAGGTAATAGACCAGTGCGAAGCACCAGACTTCTGTTGCGTGGGCAAACAGGGCTCCGAATACCCCGACGACGATCCTGAAGCGGCTCCAGAGTCTCAGGCGGGGCAGCCAGTCGTTCAGGCGTAACAGGCATTCGTAGTGGATGATCACGACGATGATCACCACCAGTGTATTGATCAGCGTGACTGCCAGCATGGCGAACCTCTAGCGATCGCGCAGTGTCACGGCGAGGGGGAGTGTCAGGACCGGCTTCATGGGCTGAAGCGGGGGGAACTCTTCAGGGGTCAAGGTTTCTTTCTCCAGCAAGAGACGGGCCCCGGCGTCCAGATCGGTGCGGCGGCTCTGCAGCAACGCTTTGGCTCGGGTGTAGGCTTCGTCGAGCAGGGCACGGATGCCCAGGTCGATCTCCCTGGCGGTTTGTTCCGAATAGTCTTTCTCACTGACGCCCTGCATGCTGTCGCCAAGGTAGGTGGCCGTTTTTCGCTCCAGCACCGCCAGACCTAGTTCGGCGCTCATGCCAAACCGGGTGAGCAATTGACGAGCAATATCGGTGGCGCGGGCCAGGTCGTCGGCCGCGCCGGTGGAGATCTGGCCATACGCCAGGAATTCGGCGGCTCGACCGGCCATCAGCACGGCAATCCGGTCCTTGAGCATCTGGCAGCTGATGAGGAAGTGATCTTCAGTGGGGCGCTGCAGTGTATAGCCCAGCGAGCCAATGGCCCGGGGCACAATCGAGACTTTATGCACGGGGTCCATGGCCGGCAGACTGCTGGCGGCCAGGGCATGCCCCATCTCGTGATAGGCCACCACCTGACGCTCGTCGGCACGCAACACGCTGCTCTTGCGCTCGACCCCGGCGACAATGCGTTCCACCGCTGCGGTGAAGTCTGCAAGATTGACCGCATCAGCGCCGCGGCGAGTAGCGACGATGGCCGCTTCGTTGACCAGGTTGGCCAGGTCAGCGCCCGTGAAGCCCGTGGTGATGTCGGCAATCTGCTCGCTGTCCAGCGTGGGCTCCACGACGATTTTTTGAAGATGAACCTTGAGGATGGCCTGACGGCCTTTGCGGTCTGGGCGATCGATCAGCAGCTGGCGATCGATCCGACCCGCTCGCAGCAGGGCGGGGTCGAGAATTTCCGGGCGATTGGTCGCGGCGAGTAGAACGACGCCTTCACGCGGGTCGAATCCGTCCAGTTCGGCAAGTAACTGATTGAGGGTTTGCTCTTTTTCATCATTGCCGCCAAATGCACCGACGCCACGCATTTTGCCCAAGGCATCCAGTTCGTCGATGAAAATGATACAGGGCGCCGCTTCCCGAGCCTGTTCGAACAAGTCGTGCACGCGGGCGGCGCCGACGCCGACGAACATTTCGACGAACTCAGACCCCGAGATCGAGAAGAACGGCACACCGGCTTCACCGGCGATCGCTTTAGCCACCAGCGTCTTGCCAGTGCCGGGCGGGCCGACCAGCAACGTACCCTTGGGAATGTGCGCACCCAGGCGTGAGTATTTGGCCTTGTCCTTGAGGAATGAAACGATTTCCACCAGTTCGGCCTTGGCTTCATCGATGCCGGCGACATCGGCGAAGGTCACCCCGGTATCGCGCTGGACGAACACTTTGGCGCGGGACTTGCCAATGCTCATCAGCCCGCCCATGCCTTGTTTTTCCGCCAGCCCGCGAAACAGGAAATGCCAGACCACCATGATCAGCACAAAGGGCAACAGCCAGCCCAGCAGGCCACTCAGGAAAGTATTTTCATTGATGCCGGTAAAGCCGACACCTGAATGCGCGAGGTCGCTCGCCAGTGCTGGATCGACCCGCACCGTCGAGAACTGCAGGCGTCCGTCGATGGGCTCTTGAAGCTTGCCGCTGATCTGGTCCTTCTCGATCCGCAAATCGCTGACTTTCTGTTCGCTCAGCAGTTGCAGGAACTGACTGTACGGAATGCTCTGCACCACACGCCGTTCGATAAACAAAAACTGAACGAGGGTCAGCACGACAAACGCGATGGCGAAGTAAGACAGGTTCCATTGGTGGGTTTTTTTCATGGCCGTGGCTCAGAGAAGGGGCCGCGGCGGGGATGGCGCAACCGTGAGTCTGGTCAGTGTTTTCTACGCCTGAGCGACAAAAAATCATTGAGTTAAATCAACAATGCTTCTGTGCGCCCGAAGTCGATGGGGACGCCCGCCGAAAGCCTTCCATTAGTTGACAAAGATCAGAGCCACCACGGGATAACGCCTGATACTCAAACAACAGCTTTCCAGCCGCCATCAGCCTGTAGAGCTGCACAAACGCCGACAGGAATCGGGTTTGCGGTAAGGCAATAGGTCGATCCCAGGACGAGGTAGGTGATGCTGAATATCAAACGTATCTTATTGATTGCCCCTTCCGAGATGGTCCGCACCCCGGCATTCGACCGCGCACATGCACTGGCCTGTGCCACCGGTGCTTTGCTGCACATCGTTGCCTTCGACTATGTGCAGGTGCTGGCGGTTGCCGGACTGTTTGACCACGATGCGATGGCTCAGGCGCGGGAAGGCTATTTGCAAGTGCACCGTCACTGGCTGGAGCAGCAGGCCCGGTTCCAGCGGTGCATCGGGTTGCAAGTGACCACTGAAGTGGTCTGGGCCAAATCCAGCCGGGCGAACGTGCTTGAGTACGTCAACGATTTCCATCCGGACCTGGTGATCAAGGACACCCACCATGTACCGGCACTCGACCGCGCGTTCCATCGGCCACTGGACTGGCTGTTGCTGCGCGACTGCCCGTCCCATTTGCATTTGGTCACCGAGGCCAGGAATCCCAAGCCGTTGAACATTCTTGCGGTCATCGATCTGTCCCATCTGGAGGAACTGACGCAAGGTCTCAACGACCGGATTCTCGACCTGGCCTCGACGCTGGCGGCCTCCTGTGGCTCAACCTTGCAACTGCTCAACGTCAGCAGCTGGTCGGTGGTGGGCGACGCAACGATGAGTGTGCCGACGCTGAGTCTGAATGACAGCCTCAGAGATGCGGTCAACGATGCGCAGGAAGAGGCCTTTGAGGCGCTTGCCGAACGCTATGGCATCGACAGGCAACGCCGACACCTGCTGACCGGCATTCCGCACAAAGTCATCGGGTTGTTCGCCAAACGGCACGCATTCGACATGGTGGTGCTGGGGACGGCCTATAGCCATGGGGTTGACCGGTTCATCGGCAGTACCGCCGAGAGCGTATTGAACCGCGCACCGTGCAGTTTGATGTTCGTCAAGCCACGCCCCTGGCTCGACTGAACGGCTACCCGTTGCGCCACAGTTGATAAAAATCAACAGCCCTTGAGCCGAAAGGAGCGATCAATAGCGCTTCCATGAATGTTCAAGGAGACGGCCATGCGAATGACATTTCTTGGTGCTGCGGGCACCGTCACGGGCAGCAAGTACTTGCTGGAGCATCGCGATCAACATGTGCTGATCGATTGCGGATTGTTCCAGGGCTACAAGCAACTGCGCTTGCACAACTGGGACCCTTTCCAGCTGCCGGTTCGCGACCTCCAGGCCATCGTGCTGACCCATGCCCATCTGGATCACAGCGGCTACTTGCCGGTGCTGGCGCGCAATGGTTATCGCGGCCCGGTGTATGCCACGCCCGCCACCTGTGAACTGGTCAAAATCCTGCTGCGAGACAGTGGTCGCTTGCAGGAAGAAGAGGCCGAATTCGCCAATCGACACGGCTTTTCAAAACACGCCCCGGCGTTGCCGCTTTATACCGAGCAGGACGCCGAACGCGCACTGAAGCTGTTGCATCCGGTTGAGTTGCATCACCGGGTCACGATTGTTCCGGGGCTCAGTATTCTGTTGCGCGGGGCCGGGCATATCCTGGGCGCCGCGACCGTTGAAATCGTCGCCGATGGCATCACGCTGGTGTGTTCCGGGGACCTGGGGCGGCCGAACGATCCGTTGATGTTCGCCCCGGAAACCATCGAACAGACCGATTACCTGCTCATAGAGTCGACCTACGGTGACCGTCGTCATCCTGAAGAGTCGCCAGAGAAACAACTGGCCGAGGTCATCACCCGCACCGCGCTGCGCCATGGCATCACCCTGGTGCCCTCGTTTGCGGTCGGGCGAGCGCAGTTGTTGATGTATCACTTGTACCGACTCAAACAGCAGCACGCGATCCCGGACCTGCCGATCTACCTCAACAGCCCCATGGCGACGGATGTCACGCGCTTGTATCAGCGTTTTCGCAGTGAGCACCGGTTGTCGCTGGAGGACTGCGAAGGCATGTGCCAGGGCACGCATTTTGTGCGGGCGACCCGTGACTCGATCGAGTTGGATCAGCAACGCACCCCGGCGGTGATCATCGCCGCCAGCGGCATGGCGACCGGAGGACGGGTGCTGCACCACCTCAAGGCGCTGGCGCCCAATCCGCTCAATACCCTGCTGATCCCGGGCTTTCAGGCCGGCGGCACCCGCGGTGCGCAGATCATCGCCGGTGCGCCTTCGGTGCGTATCCACGGCAAGGAGGTGCCAATCCGGGCCGAGGTGGTGCCGATGGAAACCCTGTCGGCGCACGCCGACGCCGACGAGATCATCGAGTGGTTGCGCGGGTTCAAGCGGCCGCCGAAACACACCTATGTGGTGCACGGCGAGCCCAATGCCTCGGATGTCTTGCGCCGGCGCATCAGCCTGGAGCTGGGCTGGTCGGTGTCGGTGCCGGAGTACCGTGACAGCGTCGAGCTCACGCCCATCGATCCGTCTTCAAGTTCATCGTCCTGATAAAAAGCCCCCTGGCCGGTTTTCCGGCCAGGGGGCGAGGGCTGCTCGGGACTTACTCGCCCTTGATCGGCACGACTTTGTCCGCTTTCATCGCGTCAGGCTTTTTCGGCAGCGAGATGCTCAGCACGCCTTTGCTGAAACTCGCGTCGATCTTCTCGGCATCGACGCCTTTGGGCAAGCTGAACACCCGTTCGAAGGAGCCGTAATGGCGCTCACTGAGGTGATAGCCTTTGCGTTTTTCCTCCTTGTCTTCTTTCTTTTCCCCTTTGATGATCAGGCTGCCGTTGGACAGTTTGATCTCAATGTTTTTCTGATCCATGCCGGGCAGTTCGGCGGTGATTTCGTAGCTTTTGTCTTTCTCGGTGATGTCCACGGCCGGCAGGCTGGGGACCGTCAACTCCTGCGACCATAAAGGCTCGACATCGAACAGCCCACGACTGAAGGGGGATAGCCCCCGGCCGTGACCAAAGTCTGAGAACAGTTGATCGACCTGCTGCCGGAGTTTTTCCAGAGGTCTCCAAAGGTCTGTCGTGACGGAGGGCTGATTCCCTTTTTCCTCAGTCTTTATCGGCATTTTTTTCACGGAATTGCTCATTTTCAATACTCCTCTTGGGATTGAAGGGTGGACTGAACATCCCTCGCTGCATTCCACCCGGAAAACACTAAGCAGGCCCTTGCGTTACAAGGCCAGCGTCCCGGACCACAGCATCCACCCGGCAAAGGCGGCTGCCGTCCAGATGATGATTAACAGCCCGGTTTCAGGGCCGCTGAGCGGTTGGCCCTGGCGAGACTTCATCGTGACCAGGTAAATCAACGAGCCGGGGGCGTAAAGCAACGCGCTGAGCAGCATGTATTTAGGCCCGGCGGCATACAGCAGCCACGTGCAATACAGCGTGGCGACCAGGGCGATGGCCATGTCGCGCAGTTGCAGGCCCCTGTGACCGGCGTAGGTCTGGCCCTGCCAGGTCAATTTCAGCGCGTACAGACCGCTGAACAGGTACGGCAGCAGAATCATCGACGTGGCCAGGGAAATCAGCGCGAGGTAAGTGGCGCTCGAATACAGCGTCAGCAACAGGAACAGTTGAATGCAGCCGTTGGTGATCCACAGCGCATGGGCCGGCACGCCTTGGGTGTTCTCCACGGCGAGTGTCCCCGGCATGACGTTTTCCTTGGCCGGTGTGAACACCGATTCGGCTGCCAGCAGCGTCCAGGCGAGCAGGGCACCGCCCACCGAAATGATCAAGCCGATGCTGATCAGCACCGCGCCCCATGGCCCGGCCGCCGCCTCAAGCACGCCAGCCATCGACGGGTTTTTCAGCGCCGCCAGTTCTGGCTGTCTGAGAATGCCCAGCGACAACAGGGACACCGCGATCAGCAGCAACAGGGTGATGACAAAACCGATGACCGTGGCACGACCGACGTTGGCCCGTTCTGCGGCTCGGGCGGAAAACACGTTGGCGCCCTCGATCCCGATGAACACCCACACGGTGACCAGCATGGTGCTTTTGACTTGATCAAGCGTGCTGCCCAGTGCCGACGAACCCCAGAAGTCGACCGAGAAGGTTTCTTTCTGAAAGGCCGCGATCACCAAACCGATAAACAGCAGCAACGGCACAATTTTGGCGATCGTCGTCAACGCGTTGGCCCGCGCCGCGGTGCGCATGCCCCTGAGGATCATCCAGTGCAACGACCACAGCACCACGGACGCTCCGGCAATGGCCGCTTTGTTATTGCCTTCACCAAACAGCGGGAAGAAGTAGCTCAGCGCCGCGAACAGAATCACCAGGTAACTGACGTTGCCGATCCAGGCGCTGATCCAGTAGCCCCAGGCGGAATTGAAGCCGAGGAATTCGCCGCCCAGGGCGCGGGCATAGGCAAACACGCCGTTGTCCAAGGCCGGCTGGCGGTTGGACAAGGTCTGGTAGACCAGGGCCAGGGACAACATGCCGACGCCGGTAATCAGCCAGCCAATCAGAATCGCCCCGGCTCCGGCACTGGCCGCCATGTTCTGCGGCAGACTGAAAATACCGCTGCCGATCATCGAACCGACCACCAGCGCGATCAGCAAACTCAGGGAAAGTCGTTTGGGCTCGACCTTTCGCAAGCTGCCCGCCAACGGATGGGGGACCGTCGGTGGGATGATCGGTTGAGTGCCTTGCAGTTGGGTAGCCATGTCAGCCTCCACGAGACGAGACGAAAGTCCTCTGCACTCACCGCGAATGCGCTGGTGCGAATGCTGGCTCTAAATGTCGGCGTGAATGGGCTGCCCGTCTTTGATTTAAGTCAGAGACAGGGGAAACAGTTTTGCCGGCGTCGGCGAGTTATTAACGAAGGCCCCTGGGGGGATGAATCGCCCCATCGCGGCGATCACCCCTGGATTCAATGTTCGGTTAAAAATCTGTCGATTTCTTCCACGGTGCTGCGTGCTGTGCGCGTGACGCCAATCAGTGTCGCGGAAGCGGCGCCGGTCCAGTCGCCATAGCCCACCAGCCACAAGCGCGGCTCTTGAATGGAATGCGTGCCTTCGACGGCCACGCGCCCATCGGCGGTGCACACGCCCAGTGATCCCAGATAGCCGAGGGCAGGGCGGAAACCGGTGCACCAGATCACCGCGTCGACCGGCGTTTGCGAGCCGTCCGCCCACTCCACGCCAGTGTCGGTAAAGCGCAGGAACGGCCGAACCGCGTGCAATACACCGCGCTCCCGGGCTTCGGCGACTGGCGGCACCATTACGATATCGCCCAAGCCACCGACCGGTTGTGCAATGACGGTGCCGGCGAGTTGGGCTTTCCAGCGTTCGGTGGCGCGTTCGAACAGCACTCGGCCATCGACGTCATCGGCGAGAAACTGTGGCGGCTGCGGCGTGACCCAGGTGGCGTCGGCCACTTGCGAGACTTCAGCGAGGATCTGGGCACCGGAGTTGCCGCCGCCCACCACCAGGACTTTTTTGCCGGCAAACGGCTTGGCGTCGACGTAGTGGGCCGAATGCACTTGTTGGCCGGTAAAGGTTTCACTGCCGGGGTAGTGAGGCAGGAAGGGATGGCGCCAGGTGCCCGTCGCGCTAACCACCGTGCGGGCCAGCCAGCTAAGGCTATCGGTCTTGACGAGCAGCCGATTATCCCTGCGTTCAATAGCGTTCACCCAATAGGGCCGCGCGGTAGGGAATTGGTAGCGTTGCTCATACTCGCGCAGGTAATCGAGGACGTTGTCGCGGCTTGGGTAGCCGTCCGTGACCGGCGGCATCATCCAGCCGGCGATGGAGCTCCAGGTCGAGGGTGAAAACAGGCGCAGGGAATGCCAACCGTGCCGCCAGGCGCCGCCCGGCCCGGCTTCGGCATCAATAATCACAAACGAACGCCCTGTTCGGCGCAGAAAGTAAGCCACGGCGAGTGCGGACTGGCCACCGCCGATAATTGCGACGTCCACTTCGGTGGGGGTAGAAGGCATGGCGAATCCTCAGGGCGCAAAGTCACGCCAAGATACCCGATGCAGATCGGCTATTTGTTGATGTTGCTCAAGCGTTTAATGCAGCGGCTGATTAAGGGCATGCTGCACAACGCACTCAACCGGTTATCGTCACCTATCATTTCGGTGCATTCGCGTTCGTTACGCTATCAATGGATCAACGGCGCACGCTCCGTTGTAAAAGGGGATCAAATGAATCGCGCAGTTGAGAGTGGTAAACACCGTATCGTTTCTCCCCACCTCGAAGACGTCGAAACGCTTGTCCGCGAGCTGGACGCTGATCTGCGCGTGGGTTTGTCCAGCGCGCAAGCCCAGGCCCGCCTGAGTCGTGACGGACCCAATGAGTTACGGACTCAACCGGTCAAGCCCGCCTGGCATTATCTTCTGCGGCAGTTTCAAGATCCGCTGGTGTACCTGCTGCTTGTCGCGGTGGGCATCACCCTGGCCATCTGGTTGCTGATGGACCGTCAGGAATGGCCGGTCGATGCGTTGGTGATCACGCTGATTGTGCTGGCTAATGCGTTGCTGGGGTTTTTCCAGGAAACCCGCTCACAGTGAGCTGTTGCGGCGTTGGCCAACCTGACCCAGACCTCTTCTTCCGTCATCCGCGACGGGGCCCTGACGCGAATCCCCAGTCAGCAACTGGTGGTCGGTGACCTGCTGGTGTTATCCGAGGGCGATTCGGTGGGCGCCGATGCTCGCCTCATCCAGGCCAATGAATTGCGTGTACTGGAAGCGTCACTGACCGGAGAGAGTGAAGCGGTGTCGAAAAATACCGCGTGTTCAAGCACCGAGGTGCCTTTGGCAGAGCGCGCCAATATGATTTTCAAGGGCACAGCCATCGCCCAGGGGACGGGAGTCGGCATGGTCACGGCGGTCGGTATGGCGACTGAAGTCGGGGCCATCGCTCATCTGCTGGATGTCACGCCCGAAGAGGTCACACCTCTGCAAAAGGAAGTGCGCGCCATAGGGCGGATGCTCGGCATTGCGGTTCTGGTGATCGCTACGGTGGTCGTCGTGGCCGTGCTGATGCTCACTGACATTCAGACGGTCGACGATGTGCTGCGGGTTTTGCTGCTGGGTGTGTCCCAGGCGGTGGCGGCGGTGCCAGAGGGGCTGCCTGCCGTTCTGTCACTGGTGCTCGCCTTCGGCATGCTGCGCATGGCGCGCAGCAAAGCCATCATCAAGCGACTGTCTTCAGTGGAGACCCTGGGGTCTGCATCGGTCATCTGTACCGACAAGACCGGCACGCTGACCCGTTCCGAAATGACCATCCAACAAACCATGACTGCGTCGGGTAAAGGAGTGGTCAGCGGTGTCGGCTACGCCCCGCAAGGGCAGATTCATCACCAGGACCTGCCCTTGAGTGAGGGGCCGGTGCACAGCGAAAACGTGCTGTTATTGCGCGGCGGCAGCCTGGCTGGCAATGCCGTGCTGGCGCAGCAGGAAGACGGCACCTGGGTGGTTCAAGGCGATCCGACCGAGGGTGCCTTTCTGGTGGCGGAGCGCAAGCTCGATGCGCCGGCACGCAGCGTGAACCGCTTCGAGCGTGTGGCTGAAATACCCTTTACCTCTGATCGAAAAATGATGTCGGCCCTGGTCATCGATCATGAGCACAACGACGAGCGACTGCTGATCAGCAAGGGCGCGCCCGATGTGCTCCTCCAGCATTGCACACAAGTCCAGGTCGGCATGGATGTCGTGCCACTCACCGACGACCTGCGTGCAAAAGCCGTGGCTGATGTGAATGAGTTGTCGGGCGTGGGATTGCGCACGCTTTCCGTGGCGTACCGTCCCTTGGCCGCTGGCGAGGAGGTCACGAGCGGTGAACCCCTTGAGGCCGGCCTTGTTTTCATCGGTACGGTCGGCATCAGTGACCCGCCGCGTGAAGAAGTCGCGCCGGCCATTGCCGAAGCCCATCGGGCAGGCATCCGCATCATTATGATCACCGGTGACCATCCGCGAACGGCCGCGCGCATCGCCGAGGATCTGGGCATCATCCAGGCTGGTGCCGGGGCGTTGACCGGGGCCGATCTGGATAAGCTGGACGATGCGGCCCTGGCCGAGGCGGTCCGGTCGACCTCGGTCTATGCCCGTGTGGCGCCCTCGCATAAGTTGCGGATTGTCGATGCGCTGCAAGCGCAGGGGCATGTGGTGGCGATGACCGGCGATGGTGTGAATGACGCTCCGGCACTGAAGTCAGCCGACATCGGCATTGCCATGGGCATCACCGGAACGGAGGTGACCAAGCAGGCGGGAAAAATGATCCTGGCCGATGATAACTTCGCGACCATCGTATTGGCCGTACGTGAAGGCCGCGGGATTCTGGACAATATCCGCAAGTTTCTTCGTTACTTGCTGTCTTCCAATATGGGCGAGGTGCTGACGGTGTTTCTCGCCGTTGTGGGGGCCAGCGTCATCGGCCTGGTGGATGAGAACGGCGGGATCATCCTGCCGCTGCTGGCCACGCAGATTCTGTGGATCAACCTGATCACGGATGCGGCACCGGCCATCGCCATGGGCCTTGATCCGCATAGCGAGGATGTCATGACACGCAGCCCGCGCAAGCCTTCGGACCGAATCATCGACACACGCATGTGGGTGGGGGTGTTCGAGGTGGGGCTGGTCATGGCATTGGCGAGTTTGTTAACGGTCGACTGGATGCTGCCGGGAGGGTTGATACCGGGGGATGCGTCGCTGGAGGAAGCACGCACGGGCGCTTTTACCGTCCTTGTTTTGGCGCAGCTGTTTAACGCGTTGAACGCGCGCTCTGAATCAACCAGTGCGTTTATCGGTCTGTTCGCCAATCGATGGCTCTGGGGCGCCATCGTCCTGGCCATGGTCTTGCAGATTGCAGTGGTGCACTGGGCGCCACTCAACAAGGCGTTCGGCACGAGTGCATTGACGCTCAGCCAGTGGGGTCTTTGTCTGGCAATGGCGAGCCTGGTCTTCTGGTTCAGCGAGCTGCGCAAGCTGTGCAGGCATTGGCACCGTGCAAGACGAGAAGACAGGACACAACTGCACTCAAGTTGATCAAGATCAAACGGCATTTGCTGATCGGCGTCATTGTTTTGATAAACATGGGCGAGAGATACGGTCATGACAGACAACAAACTCGTCAGCAGCGGGGTTCACGTGACCCAAGGCAGAGGGACGGCACTCGGGCAGTTGCGCTGGCCGGGTCCCCGTTCCTGGAAACGTGAGGCAACCTTCCTGGTGGCGATCCTGATGGGGCTGACGGCGGGATACTTTACGGTGTCTCACTTCGCCTCCCAGGCGGCGCAAGACTTGGCAGACAGGTGCACAGCGCGTTTTGAGATCGAGCTTGAGAATGCCGACATCGATTCCCTCACAAGAGCCCTGCCTCAGTCCTTGTGTGAATGTCTGGCGAATTCGCTCCTCGACAAAAACGGTATTGCGCGGATGGCGATGGTCAACTGGCGCCTGCTTGATCCGTTGGCCCTTGAGCCGGTGACGGAAAAGGATGAGGACAGTTGCATCAACGCGCTGTGGGTGCCCAGTGTTGAATTGGCCAAGCGCCTGAGCATTTGAAGAAGGGGCACCTCGCACGGGAGCCGCTTTCATCGACCTTGTTGCGCCTCACAAACCAAACGGAAAGGTCTCGTCCTCCGGTTCGATCGCCTGGCCTTTCGGCAGCGCCAGTGCGGTCACGGGGCGGGTCTGTTCGATCCAGATCATTGCGTCAAACTGGTCGGCCAGCGCCGCCTCGAAGTAATGGCTGCGACGCTCGGTTTCAGGACGATAAATCACGCCGATGGCCCGCTCCAGCAATGGCTTGCTCAGGACGCGACGCAGTTCTTTGCGGCGCGGGTCTCGCCAGTCGGTCAACGACGCTGGAATGCCGGCTTTGAAAAACTGATGCTCCCAGCTGTCCGGGTGCGAGGGCCTGATGTCCTTGATGAGCAGGTCGCCGTCCCAGTCATCGGCCGCCGCCACCTGGCCCCGGTCGGTGCTCATGCCAATCAGCACGACCTCGCGACCATAGGCACTGCGGCATAGATGACCGATATTGAACTGGCCCTTCCAGCCCATTTCGGTGGCGGCCGCATTGCCGATATGGGAGTTGTGCGCCCAGACCACGGCTTTGGCGTGGGGCCCCCGATGCTCAAGCAGGCGCTGCAGGGTGTCGAACATATGCCGGTCGCGCAGATTCCACGAGGCCGTCGAGCCTCGATAAATCGCGCGGTAGTATTGCTCCGCTGCCTGCACCACCCGGGCGTTTTGCGCCGCATTGAAGAACCCTTCATCATCCCGGACGAGCCCGGCCAGTTGTTTGGCCAGCATGGCGTTGAGTTGCTCGACCACCGGCTGTTCGCAGGGCATCAGGCCGCCGCGTTCGACGAAGTGACCGTACAGCGCCGGATCATCCTGCCACGGCGTCAGGCAGCCATAACGCCGCCGCGCTTCGTGTGCCAACTGCGGGTCGACCTGGTCCAGGTAGCGCAGCACTTCATGAATGGAGTTGCGCAAGCTGTAAATGTCGAGGCCCCGGAATTCGACACGACGTTCAGGGGCGAGTGAGTGATTGAATTGATGCAGCCAGTGGACGAATGACCTCACCTCGGCATTGCGCCACATCCAGGTCGGAAAACGGCTGAAAATGTGACGCTTCCACGCCGAACGGGCCAGGCCCCGGACGTAATGGTCGACATGGCCGGCGTCCGGCCAGTCGGCTTCCACCGCCACAATGTTGAACCCGTGGTGTTCAATCAGCCTTTGGGTGATCGCTGCCCGGGTTTCATAGAAGTCGCGGGTGCCATGGCTGGCCTCACCGATCATGACGACACGGGCATCGGCGTAGCGATCGAACATTTCACCAAAGGTCGATGAGTCCCGCGTCGGCAGGGGTTCTGCGTATTGACGCAGGAGCGGTGCGATGGTGGCCACGTCGATGTGTCGAGGAGAGCCATCCCTGTCCGGCGAGTCGTGGGAGGGGGTGTTCATGACGGTTATCCCCTTGAGTCAGGTCACTGCCACAGGCCTGGCGTGCGTCTTCCATCAGATGCTTTATCGTCTGGTGGGTATTCCAACATCTCGATTCAGACAAATGATTGAGTTTGATCAACAAAGGGGGCAATGCCTTGAGCGATGGTGTTTGAGACAGCGTTCCCGGCACCCGGGATATAAGGCGAAGCGATGGCCTTTAGTTCGAATCAGGCTGAACGGTTCGTTGTCATTGACCTGTAACGGGCGGCCTCTGGCTAAGCTCAATTCAGAGGGTCACTCCGACAGCCTTCAAGGTGTGACGGACGTGTATTGATCGTCGAATCGAGGGTGAGACCATGGAAGCCTGTGACATGAAGCGTACTCCCCGCCAATCACATCGTTTACTTGCCATGTGCATCGTGACGCTGATGGGCTGCACGAGTAGCAACGAGCAGACCTCGCAAGACGCGTCAGCCATGTCCGGTGTCGCCATGGTGGATCAGATCTGCTCCTTGTGTCATGGCTTGACGGGGGAGTCCGTCTCACCGATGTTTCCCAAGCTGGCCGGGCAGCAAAAAGAGTACCTGAAGCTGCAACTGGGCGACTTCAAGCGGCATCTGCGCAGCGATACATCCGGGGCTCAGTACATGCGCGGGTTTGATCATTTGACCGAGACCCAGATCACCGAACTGGCCGATTATTTTTCACATCAAAGTCCAATGAAGTCGGATGCCGACAGCGCCGATGCCCGGGGTGAATCCATCTTTGGCAACGGCATTCCCGAGTCAGGCGTCGCTCGGTGCGGTTCGTGTCACGGTGCTGGCGGGGAGGGCAATGGCCGGATTCCCCGGGTGGCAGGTCAACATGCGGAGTATGCGATTCGCCAGATCAAGGTGCTGCAGCAGACGGAGCAGCGCCCCCGTGACGACTCGATGAAGTCGTCGAATCATTCACTGTCTGAGGCGGACACCGAATCTGTCGCTCGTTACATGGCGACACTCGGCGCCCAGCCACAATGACCTTTGAGTCTCAATACAGCGGCCCGGAGAGATTGCACACTCCCCGGTGCCGTGACTCAGGCCAGCAGTATGTGATCGATAACCTCTTTTACACCGGGTACTGACCAGGCCGCCCGTTCTGCAACCTGACGCTGGCGCCATAAATGGACCCGGCCTTCGAGTATCACCACATCGCCCTGGACCTTGACGTGTATCCCCTCGGCTTCTACTTCGGCATTGCGCTTGAGTGCCGCTTCGATGCTGCGCTGAATATTGCCAGCGTCGACCCGGGGACGAAGGGCGAGCTGATTGTCGATGCCCAGCACGCCGGACAATTTGCGCACGGCCCGTTCCGCGGTTTCTTTTTGGTATTGCCAGTCCACTTGGCCTTCCAGGGTGACCCACCCATGTTGCACGACGACTTTGATGTCGCCTTCGGGCACGTCGGAACTCCAATTAATGATTTTCAATGCGCGACTGGCAATGGTGTCATCTGCCGTGCCGGCGCCTTTCTCGGGGCGGATCTGAATTTCTTCGGCGACCGCGCGTACCCCTTTGAGGTTTTTGACCGCGCGTTCTGCGTCGATTTTCTGGGCGTAGGTGGAAACGTGACCGGTGAGGGTCACCACACCATCGTCCACGGCCACGCCAATGTTCGCAGCATTGATTTCAGGCTGGAATTCCAGTTCATCCAGAATGGCATTACGCAGACTCAAGTCGTTCATGATGAAGTCCTCTGTGAAGGGCGTGAGACAGGACGGACCGTGAGCGCCCGATAAGTCTTTTCTACGCCTGAACGACGAAAAATCCTTGAGGTATATCAATAATGCGGCCGACAGGCCCGCGGTGTTCAAAACGCCAACTTCGGTCCCGGGCAGGCATTGGCGCTGGCGATGTCGTCATCGTCCAGCGCGTCCATATCCGCCGCCAGCCGCAGGTTGGCCAGCAGGCGCAACAGGGCGAAGAAGCCGATGAACCGAGCGCGGCTGCTCAAGTCATTGCTCCTTGAACGCACTGTTGACCCGGTCCAGCAGCGGCTTCAACAGATAGCTGAGCATGTTGCGTTCACCGGTCTTGATGGTGACTGATGCGGGCATGCCCGCGCGGATGTGATTGCTGCCGAGCATGGCCATGCCGGCGGGCGTCACTTCGATCTGCGCCAGGTAGTAGGGTTGTTTGTTGTCGTCGCTGACCAGGCGATCGGCGGAAATGGTCAGCACCTGGCCCGGAATGTTCGGTGTCTGCACGTGATTGAACGCGGGGAACGAGATGGTCACCGGCAGGCCTGGCGTCATCCGGTCGATGGCTTGCACCGGCACCATCGCGTCGATTTGCAACGGTTCGTGGGCCGGCACGATTTCCATGATCTTGAAACCGGGCGCGATCACGCCGCCGATGGTCGAGACGTTCAGGCCCTGGACCACACCGTCGATGGGCGAACGGATCACCGTGTGCCGGACCTGATAATCCAGGGCCTGCAACCGGTCGGTCAGGGCGCTATTTTCCTTCTGCACATCGGCCAGCAGCGACTGCACTTCCTTGCGGTAGTCGAACCCCCGCTGAAGGATGCGCAACTTGATTTCGGCGACCTGGCCCCGCGCCCTGGCAATGTTGTTGAGGTTGTCGGCCTGGGAGGCATTGAGATCAGAACCGGTGCGTTCCAGTTCGAGCATACGGTTGCGCGGCACATAGCCTTCGGCGGCCAGTTGCCGTATCCCGACCAGTTCCTGATTGAGAAACCCGAGCTGTGTCGAGCGGGCACTGTAGACGTGTTGCAACCCTTTGATCTGTGCTTCGGCGGAGTTTTGCGATTCGCGCAGGATGCCAATCTCGCCCTCAAGGGCGGCGCGGCGCGTGGTGAACAAATGCCGTTGCAGGAGGATCGCATTGTTCAGGTGCTCGCTGCCGGCGTAGCGCTGCAACATGGCGGGGTCGAAGATGACCTCGGGTACGCCGTCACGCTCGGCTTGCAAACGGTTTTCCATGGTTTTGGTGGCGATGAACTGAGCGTTGACCACCCCTTGTTCCGAGAGCGCCTGGGTGGCGTCGAGCCGCACCAGCTCCTGATCCTTGCTGACGCTGTCGCCTTCGCGCACCAGAATCGCTTCGACACTACCACCGGTAAGGTGCTGGATGGCTTTGCGGTTGCTGGTGACCTTGACCGTGGCGGTGGCGACGATGCCGGCGTCCAGCGGGGCCAGCCATGACCAAAGCAGAAATCCGCCAAAGCCGAGGATCACTAGCAGCACGCCCCAACGAGCCAGGCGGTGGTCGTTGATATCGATATTGGCCGCCGCGCGGACCAATTCCTGGCTACGAGGATCAAGACTCAAGGCGCCCATTTATTCTCTCCCGCGAACAGCTGACAGGGTGGGTGCGCCGACGGGCAGCACGCTGGTTTGACGCAGTGCAGCAAACACTTCGTCCCTGGGGCCGAACAATTGCGTGCTGCCTTCGCGCAGCATCAGGATTTTGTCGACGGTGCCGAGGATGCTCGGACGGTGGCTGATCAGCACCGTGGTGCATCCCCGGGACTTGAGGTCTTCCAGCACCTCGATCAGGGCTTTTTCCCCGGCGTCGTCAAGGTTGGCGTTCGGCTCATCGAGCACGATGATCGACGGTTCACCATAAAGTGCACGGGCCAGGCCGATACGCTGGCGCTGTCCACCGGACAGCGGGTTACCGTCTACATCCAGGGTCGTGTCATAACCGTGGGCAAAGCGCAAAATCATGTCGTGCACACCGGCCCGCTTGGCCGCCACGATCACGGCATCACTGTCGACTGCGCCGAAACGGGCGATGTTGTCGGCAATCGTGCCTTCGAACAACTCCACGTCCTGGGGCAGGTAACCGACCCAGGGGCCGAGCTCTTCCTTGTTCCACAGGTAGACGTCCACGCCGTCGAGCCGCACTTTGCCGCTTTGCGCCGGCCAGATGCCCACCAGCAGCCGTGCCAGGGTTGACTTGCCCGAGGCGGACGGGCCGATGATGCCTAGGGATTCACCCGGCGACAGGTTGAAGTGCGGTCCGCGAAGGATCGATTGGCTCATGCCCGGCGCCCCGGCGTGCAGGTGTTCAACCGAGAGCATGCCCAAGGGCCGTTGCAGCTTCATCGCATCGGCCCGGGGCGGAAAATCTTGCAGCAGTTGCTTGAGCCGCGACCAGGCGCGACGGCTGGTCAGCAATTGCTTCCAGGCGCCGATCAGTTGCTCCACGGGGGCCAGGGCGCGGCCGCTGAGGATCGAGCTGGCGATCATCATGCCGGGGGTGATCGAGCCTTCGATCGCCAGCAGGGCACCGGTGCCGAGAATCAGCGATTGCAGGGTGATCCGTACGAAACGCGCAAGGCCGCTGATGTAGGCAGCCCGATCGGAAGCCAGGGTTTGCATTTCG
The DNA here is from genome assembly GCF_900106065.1 of Pseudomonas mandelii. Lineage (NCBI taxonomy): Bacteria > Pseudomonadati > Pseudomonadota > Gammaproteobacteria > Pseudomonadales > Pseudomonadaceae > Pseudomonas > Pseudomonas mandelii. Next base: position 6,566,646 of record NZ_LT629796.1, on the reverse strand, counting down.
AGAATCCGCAGGTGGCTGCCAAACCAGCGCTGGGTGATGGCAGGCAACATGCCCATGGCTTCAATGACTTCGGCGTTGCGCAAATTGTTGTTGGCGAAAGTACCTGAGATTTGTGACGCCAGGTTCGCCTCGTTCAACGGCTTTTTGGTGGCGATTTCGGTGAGCCAGGTCAGGGACACCAGAATCAGCGAACCGCACAGGGTGACGATCCCGAGCAAGGGGTGGATCAGGTAGGCGACGAACAGGTAAATGGGCGTCCACGGCGCATCGAAGAACGCAAACAGCCCGTTGCCGGTAAGAAACTGGCGTACTTGCGCGAGGTCTTGCAGGGCTTGCGCCGGGTTACCGCCGGTGCGTTGCAGATTGCGCTCGAAAGCGGCGGTGAACACGCGACGGTTCAGGGCCATGTCCAGTCGATTGCCGACTCGGATCAGCACCCGCGTGCGCACCACTTCCAGTATGGCCATCAAGGTGTACAAACCGATCATCAGAAGGGTCAGCATCAGCAGCGTGGTGACATTGCTGCTGACCAGCGCCCGGTCATACACCTGCAGCATATAAATGGCCGGCGCCAGCATCAGCACGTTGATGACACCACTGAATCCCGCCAGCGAATAGAACGTATGGCGCAACCGAAAAAGCAACTCGGCAAACTCGGATCGCTGCTGGTTTTTCTTGTTCATCGGAAGGGTCCAATGCCGTGGTTTTATGTACCTCAGCGTAGGAGAACGACTGTTGGTCGGATGACGTCCCGATCCGGTTTTTACGCGTCAATATTTTATTGACGCTTTTGACAGTGTTTAAAAACAATGGGTTGGGCGCTGTACTGTCTGGCGCTTGTAATGAAGTTGGCTTGTTGGCGATCAAATTTCGTGCGACTTAAGTCTAGTTATCGTCCTCGAAGCCTGCGGCGCTTGCGACCAGTGCCCTGCATCCGCCGGGGTTAGCTGCTATTAATCAATAGTGTTCGAGTAATTGACCCTGTCAGGAGCGCGTCATGAACCCTTTCATCCGGATTGGCATTGTCGATGACCACCCTATGTTGCGTGAAGGCGTGGCCAATACGCTGAGGAAGAGGACGGACTTACAAGTCGTGGAGCAGGGGGGCAGCGCGGACGAAGCCCGGGACATCGCTCTGCGATTGAGACCGGACGTGATGCTGATGGACGTCAATATGCCGGGCGATGTGTTTGCTGCCGTGCGGTACATTTCGACCCAACTGCCGGACGTGAAGGTGCTGATGCTGACAGTTTCCGAATCCGAAGATGACGCTTATTCAGCGCTCGAAGCGGGTGCTCGTGGTTATGTGTTGAAAGGGATCAGCGGACCGGATCTGGTGCTGGCAATTCGCTCGATCTCCAGGGGTGAAACGTACATCACCCCTGAATTTGCCAAAAAGCTGCTGAGCAACTTCAGAAAGCATGAAGCCGAAGTCCGCAAGATAGACCTCACCCATCGGGAGGAGCAGATCATTCGTGAAGTCTCAATGGGCTTGACCAATAAGGAAGTCGCTTCAAAACTCTTGATCAGCGAAAAAACCGTCAAGTACTACATGACTTGCGTGATGCAAAAGCTGCATGCCCGCAACCGTGTCGAGGCTGTCACCGCCCTGCGCCGCTATTGGGAGCGCGAGGCTATGGATCGCCTGCGCATCGGGACAGTAAATTCTCACTTGGATGTATAGGGTGGCCCCTGACTAAAGCTTGAACTGTGCATTTACCGAAGTGCCGGCAGCGGATGAGTCGATGCTGAACAGTCCTCCCAGGGATTCAACGCGATAACGCAAACCGGCCAGCCCCAGTCGGATTCTGCCCGCTGTGTCGACCACCATGGCGTCAGCCGCCATGCCCGGTCCATTGTCCTTGACGCTGATGTGTAGCAACCCGTCCATGTAATCCGCGCTGATGGCCTGGCCGTGGCCATGGGCATGACGGTAGGCATTGTTGAGGGTTTCCTGCACGAACCGGTAAAGACACAATTTGAGTGGCAGTGAAGCCTCCTCGGGCAGCACCCCCAGGGTTAATTTGACCTTGGTGCCGGTGCGTTGCTCGTGTCGTTGAGCCACCAGTTGAAGCTCCTCCTGCAAGCTAAGGTCGTTGATTTCCGGAAGCGCCAGACCCCGTGATAATTCCCGCACCTCACGCAATGCATCGGTGGCTGCACCTCGGATGGTTTCCAGGGATTCCTGATCGACTGCCGTGCAGTTCTCGGCCAGGTCATCGAGCCGGATCAGTATCAAGGTCAACAGCTGTGCCGGCCCATCATGCAGGTCTGCACCGATGCGGCGCAGGGTCAGTTCGTTGATCCGCGAGAACTCCTCAGTCGCCGTGGTCATCTTGCGCTGGAGCGCGGCATTACTGATGCGCAACCGTGTTTGCTCCAGTAGCCGCAGCCTCAAGGCCACTTGCTGGCGCTGGATGATCGTGTCACCGCGCCTCACGAGGAAGAACAGTAGCGTCAGCATCGCCAGTGTCGCGGCGCCCACGACCATCCACACCTGCTGGCGGATGCGCCTGATCTCCTGTTCCAGGCTGTCGGCCTTTTCATAGAACTCGCCCACGGCAATGATTTTTCCGGTATTGAACTCGCGCAGCGGTGCATAAATTTCATAGAGCGGCACATTCATATTGCGCTCGAACTGGTTCTCTTCCTGTTTAAGGTCCTCGAGGTCGGTCACCACGTTGCCTTTGAGCGCATCGGCAATCTCTTCCATCGGGAACTTGCGATTAGTAATGGATTTATCTGTGCTGTAAACCACCGTGCCGTCGGGTCGCCAGATCTTGATCGAGACGATGTGCCGTTTCAGTGAGTGGGTCTCCATCAAGCGGTCCAAGGATTTGACGCTTTCGGTCGAGAGGACATTTTCGCGACTCAGCTCCTGCACATAGGGCTCCAGAAACGCTTCCATGTAGTGTGCGCCGGCCTCTGCGGCGCTTTGTACGGCGGCTCTCTCTATTCGTTCACTGACCAGTTCGCCGACGAAAAACATCGTCAGCCCCAGAATCAGTGCGGCGGCAATCACGAACTGCGTAGAGCGGCTTAGCTTGCGTGCCTGAACTATCAGTCGGCTGCGCATCGGATTACGGCGACGATCAGGTCCAGGTATCGTCCCGTCCGGGATCTCACTCGGTTCAGCGACAAACGTCTCGGTTTCCGGGTGGGCTTTTGAGTCATTTGCCATCGCTTCAATTCCCTGGTCATAGCTTGACGTTGATTGAACAGCCTGCGCGTCACCGGATATCCGCAGCGTGTCATGTTCAAGCTGCCTGTACGAACAGGCTCACTATAGATGGACAATCAGTACAGCACGCGACGGCTTGTTGTGTGGCCTGGAACGGCCTGCCAAACCAGGGGGATTCGTACTTCAGTGGCCGACCAAGGTCAGGTTTGCACCTGCGACTTAGGTCCCGATTCTTGATTGGACCTTCGCATCTATCGCTGTTCGTTCACCTCCCCGATGCTTTAGATGACGAATTAACGATTTGGAATCCAGCTGACAGGCTGCCCGAAAGGTTGGGATCAAGGCCAGGTCAGTCATGACGGATCTGAGGTTTGAAACCCAATTTGACAGGTGAAATATCATGGCCACGCGCTATATTTTGAAACCTTTTCGATTCAATCTTTCCGATCTGGACTTCATGCGGGATCAGATTGATTTTCGTCCGCTCTACGATGCGGATGGCAACGCGATTGTCGATTGGAGCGGGTCGAGTGCGATATACGATGCGCAACACCGGTTAATCTACGATCCAGGCAGCACACCCCTGAGCCAGGCCCAGATTGACAGTAACCTTGCGATGTATGGTCACTCCTACGCGTCGGTGACGGCCTCTCAAGGCCTGCGCGATCCGTCGGGGCTGAACAACAACCTGTACCTGGTCAATGCCACTTGGGGATCAGCCGATCAACCCTTCCTGCAACGCATGGCGGTGTCGTTCGATCATTACGTCAAGCCCATGGCGGGACTTGGCAGCGACCCCAACGCGTTCTACGCCAATACGTTTACAACCAGCCCCGACCCTGCGGCGGCGGACTACACCAAGCGAGGCGACAACCTCGCGACGCCGATCAATGAGGCGTCTCCTGCTCACGACGTTGTGGATTACACGCCGCGCATGATTAGCCGGTTAGTCACCACCGCAGACGTTACCTTCCAGACGGAGCCCGGTAGCACTCACCTCGTCAAGGACGTCAACGGTTTCACCCAAGTGACTGACTACGGCATGCTGGAAGCGCTCGGCCAGCAAGACGCCCAGCGCGGCTATGACTTGCAGTTCGATGCCAACGGCAATCCGGTCTGGCAGCTGGATGGCAATGGCAATCCGGTCACTGACCCGCTGACCGGCGCCAACGTACAAGCGTATTCGTCTGTGCCAAATGATGAGTTCTTCATCGGCGCACAGAACCCTGGTGTGTCACCGGTCAATGGCTGGTTTGTCCTGTTCGGCCAGTTTTTCGATCACGGCCTCGATTTCATCGGCAAGGGCGCAGACGGCACCAAAATCACGATCAACCTGTCCCCGGACGATCCGCTCTATGGCGTGATCAACCCCACCACCGGCCAGCCTGCCACCAAGATCGTGATTTCCCGCGCTGATGTGAGCGGCTTCACCGCCGACGGTACACCGCAATGGAACAACCACACATCGCCCTATATTGATCAGAGCCAGACCTATGGCTCCGACCAGGAAGTCACCGATCTGCTGCGAGCGTGGGTGTCCACCGATGGCGGTATCACCTTCCATGCCGGCGCCCAAATGCTGGACGGCAACACGTCGGTCGCCTGGAAGAATGCGTTTGGCGAAACGACGCACGCCACGCTGCCTACGCTGAACGAACTGCGTGCGCACCTGATGCTCACCCAACGTGCTGACTTGACCTGGGAAGACGTGCTCGATCTGCGCAATCGCGACGCGGCTGGCAACGTGGAAACCGGGGCCGAGGCCGGCAACTCTGGCCAGGCGCTGATTCTTGATATGAACCCGCGCTTCGACGAGGCGCACTTCAAGAACCCGTTGAACCCTGAGGCTGCGACTGATTTCCAGGCCAATATTGCGACCCTCCAGGCTGCGGCGCTGGCGTTGGGCGCCGGTTATGAGTTCGCCTATGTCGACGGTGCTGGCCCCAATGATGGTTACCTGGAACTGAAACTGCCGGCCGGCGCCATGGGCCCGGGATCACCGGCGGTGACGCTGACGGGAGCCAGCACATTGGCGCTGTGGGTGAATTTCAGCGACTTCAGCATCAAGACATCGATGCAGGCGGGACCCACCGTGATCGCACTCACTCCAGAAGTGCACGCCGCCGTCGGCGAGCTGTTGATGGCGGCGGTGGGCGATCACTACATTGCCGGTGACGGCCGAGTGAACGAGAACATCGGTCTGACTGCGGTACACCATGTGTGGCACGAAGAGCACAACTTCCAGGTGCGCAACATTCAGGAAGCCGTTGCGGTCGAGGACTTGCGTCAGGAGCGGCTCGATCAGGCGGGTACTTACAACCATGACCTGCTGCATGAGTGGCAAGTATCGGTGGCCACCCAGGCGACAGATGTCGTGGCGGCCGGGGTGAGCGTGGTCGGCAATCACTACGAAGATGCACAAGGCAATTACGTTTACGCCGGTGGTGCCATCGCCTGGGACGATAACAAACTGTTCAATGCAGCCAAAATCACGGTCGAGATGGAGTATCAGCATACGGCGGTGGACCAGTTTGCCCGAACCATCACACCCAACATCGCCGAGTTCGTGGGCTACAACAGCGGCGAACAAGCCGATGTGAGCCTGGACTTCTCGCAAGTGGCCTACCGCTTCGGCCACAGCACCCTGCGCGAATCAATCGACCTGATTGATCCGTCGGGAGGCATCACCAGCGGTGTGATGCGCGTTGCACTCGAGCGAGCTTTCCTCACCCCTGAGCTGTTTGCGCAAAAGGGCGCGGCCGCTATCGCCCTGGGCATGACCCACCAACAGGCGAACGAGGTTGACGAATATGTCACGCCAGCGCTGAACCAGGGTCTGCTCGGCCAGCCGCTGGACCTGGCTGCGATCAACATCGCCCGTGGCCGCGACGTCGGCATCCCCACACTCAATGAGTTCCGCGCGGCCATCGGCCTGAGCGAATACAGCAGTTGGGCCGACTTTGGCGCCAACATGATCCACCCGGACAACCTGGTGAATTTCATTGCGGCTTATTCGTTCGACGGCAACGTCGCACGCGCCGCCGCGCTGATCGGTCTGGAGAACGGCACGATCTCCGAAGGCAGCACCGAAGCCCAAGGGTATACGTACAACCAAGCACTGGATTTCCTCAACAACACCTTCAACAGCCCCGCTGACGCGGGTAGCTATGGCGTCGACGGCTTTCAACACATCGACACTTGGTTGGGCGGCCTGGCGGAGGTGCACGTCACCGGGGGCATTCTGGGTGAAACCTTCGACACGGTGTTTGTCGACCAGATCAGCCGACTGATGAACGGCGACCGCTTTTACTACCTCTATCGCCTGGACCAGTTGCAGATGGGCGAGGGCATCGTCAATGAACAGTTCAAGGACATCGTCGAGCGCAACACTGGCGCCGAGCACCTCAATGGCAGCGTTTTCGCCTATGCCGACAAGTACTACGACCTGGCGCAGAACGAGGTCGCCAATGCCAAGACCGAGCACAAATACGCCGATGCGATCAAGGCTTACGAGGATGCTCATCCTCTCTACGCCGCCGATGGCATTACGGTGATTGGTCACCAGTCGCTGGGCGTTTATTCAACCCGGGGCAATGCCACCACCAACAACGGCGACATCGTGACCGTCAATGGTGTGCAGTACATCCGTGACTTCCGTGTCGAAGACAGCGCCGCGACCTCTGGCACCACGGCGATCAACGGAGGGGGAAATCTCGACGGCACGCTGAACAGCGGTGCCGAGTCCCACGAGGTGATAGTGGCCAGCGACAGTAACGACCTGATTTACGCCTGGGGCGGTGACGATACGGTCTATGGCGAAGGCGGCAACGACATAATCTACGGCGGCAACGGTATCGACCGCCTGTACGGCGGTGACGGCAACGACCGCATCTACGGCGGCGATGGCGGCGATCTGCTGGACGGTGGCGCCGGTGACGACTACGTGAGCGGCGAACAATCCGCCACGGCAGCGGCGGGCATCGACCAGATCATTGGCGGCGAAGGCAACGACATCCTGCACAGCGGTGTCGGCATCGACAAGCTGTCGGGCGAATCGGGTGACGACTTCCTGTTCGGCGAAGGCGATACCGATGCCTTCACCCACGGTGGCGATGGCAACGACATCCTTGACGGCGGTGCCGGTGGTGATCTGCTGTGGGGTGACGGCGGTGACGACCTGATCATCGCCGGCGACGACCAGGATATTTCGGGCGGCCTCGATGGCGACGATATCTTGCGCCCGGGGGCCTTCTCCCAAGCCATGGGCGGTGGGCCGGACGAAGTACTGGGTGGCGACGGCAAGACCGACCTGGGCAACGATGGCAAGGGCATTGGATTCGACTTGATCGACTTCAGCGACCATGCCAAGGCCCCCCAAGGTCTCACGATCGATTTCTCGACCCAACAAAACCCGGCGGTGGCCATCGACTTGACCACTCCGTTCCCTGCGTGGGTCGGTATTGAAGGGGTCATTGCCAGCCAGAACAACGACACCATCCTGGGTGATGCGAGCGGCAACTGGCTGATCGGCGGCAGCGGCAATGACAAGCTGGTCGGCGGCATTGGCAACGACGTGATCGTCGGTGACGGCATCCGTCTGGACAGCCTGATCGGCACCTACGCCGGTGGTTACGACAATTATCAGGATGGCGCCAATTACCGTGCTGCCGGATTTATCGGCACCAACGGCCTGCTGGACGCGGTGGGGCCTGGCTACGACAAGCACTTCACCGAGATGCTGAAGTCGGCCACTTTCGAGAATCTGGAATTAGGCGGTAGCCAGGTCACCCGTTTGTGGCGCAATGGAGTTGCGAGTACCAATCCTGCCGATCTCGCCGATAGCGTCACGGTCGGTGACGGTGGCACGGCAGGCGTGTCGGACATGGCAATGTTTACGGGCAACCGGTCGGAATACACGATTCAGAGGATCAACTTTCTGACCCAGCATCAGGGGCTCATCACCGCCTTCAAGATCACCGACAGCGTGGCGGGCCGCGATGGCAGCGACATTGTGGTTGGCGTGGAGAAACTGGGCTTCGCCGACCGCACGGTCAACCTGAGCATCACCAATCATCTTCCGACCGGTAATGTGGTGCTGTCGGGCTATGCCACTTCGCCGACCACGCCAAGTCGTCCGGTGCCGGCCCAATACCGGCTGACCGCGAACACCTCGGCCATCCAGGACGCCGACGGCTTGCCTGGGCCAAGCGGGTTCTCCTATCAGTGGCAAGCGCTGGTGGGAGCGACCTGGTTGAGTATCACCGGGGCGAATGCGTCAACCTTTGCGCCCACCTCGGCACAGTTCGGCCAGCAACTGCGGGTGATCACCACGTACACCGATGACAGCGGCTCGGTGGAACAGCTGACGTCGGCCCCGTCGGAGGCAGTCGGGCGCTTGATCGAGGGCACCAACTTCTTCAACAACACGCTCAATGGCACCAACTTTCAGGACATCCTGATGGGCTACTCGGGCAATGACATCCTCAACGGTGGCTTGGGCTCCGACGTGCTGGACGGCGGCACGGGCAACGACACAATGCGTGGCAATACCGGCAATGATGTCTATATGCTCGATGCCAATGGCGATGTGGTTCAGGAGAATCTGAACGAGGGCACCGATACTGTCATGTCGTCGGTCAGCTACACCCTGGGCGCCAACGTTGAAAACCTGACCTTGCTGGGGGCGAACAACATCAACGGCACCGGTAACGCACTGGACAACGTTATCAATGGCAACAGCGGCAACAACCAGCTCACTGGCTTGACGGGTAATGACACAGTGTTCGGGGGCGCGGGCAACGATGCGCTTCTGGCCTCCTTGAACGATGGCAACGACCACTATGACGGCGGTGCGGATGTCGACACCTATGATTTGTCGGCCACGTCGGCGGCGGCCACGGTGGACTTGCTGGCCGGCACCTCAACCAGCGCCCAGACTGGCAGCGACAGTCTGACCGGCATCGAGAACGTCACCGGCAGTTCGGGCAACGATCACATTCAGGGCGACGGGGTCAGCAACCTGTTGCAAGGCCAGGGCGGCAATGACTGGATGGACGGTGGCAGCGGCGCCGATACGTTGATTGGCGGGCAAGGCACGGACAACCTGTTCGGTGGGCTTGGCAACGACACCTTCCAAGCGTCGGTCAATGACGGCAACGACAGTTACGACGGCGGTGGCGACACCGATACCTACGACCTGTCGGGGACCTCGGCCAACGCATCGGTCAACCTGCTCACCGGCCTTGCCAGCAGTTCGCAAACCGGCAATGACACCTTGACCGGTATCGAGAATGTGATCGGCGGCAGTGGCGCCAACACCCTGACCGGTGACGGTGGCGCTAACGTGCTGACAGGCCTGGGAGGCAATGACACGCTCGGCGGTGGTGGTGGCAACGATACTCTGGTCGGTGGCGCGAACCGGGACTCCCTGACTGGTGGAGCGGGCGATGACCTGTTTGTCTTCTCGGCCATTGGAGATTCAGGTACGTCAACCCTTACCCGAGATGCAATTACTGACTTTACCCAAGGGCAAGACCGCATCGATTTGTCCCTGATCGATGCCCGGACCTCCGGCGCGGGTTCCGCCGGTAATCAGGACTTCACCTTCCTCGGCGAGTGGAACGGCGCCGGCAATGAGTTCAACAACCAGGCGCAATTGAAGTACCACTTCGTTAATGTCGGCGGGGTCGATCACACCTATGTGGAGGGCAATGTGAACAGCGGCAATGGCGCCGACTTCCAGATTGATCTGGTCGGGCATGTGGCCCTTACTGCGAGCGATTTCGTCGGCGTGGTTTAGGTTGGCAGCGTAAAAAGGGCGCCCCTTTTCACTAAGGGGGCGCCCTTTGTTTTTTGCAGGAGGGACGCGCGCTAGACCACAGCGCCAAACAAGTGCCCCACCAGTGCCGTAACCGCCATGGCCAACGCGCCCCAAAAGGTCACCCGCCAGGCACCGGTGATGACCTTGGCGCCGCCGGCCCTGGCGGCAATGGCGCCCAGCGTCCCGAGAAACACCAATGACATGCCCGATATCCAGGGCACCACGCTGTGCTCCGGCGCGACAAACGTCACCGCCAGGGGCAGGGCGGCACCCACCACAAAGCTGGCGGCGGAAGCCAGGGCGGCCTGCAAGGGTTTGGCGGTAAGGGTGGCGCTGATACCCAGTTCGTCCCGGGCGTGCGAACCCAACGCATCATGGGCCATCAATTGATCGGCCACCTGATGCGCCAGTTCGGGTGATACGCCACGGTGCATGTAGATGTTGGCGAGCTCGATGTGTTCGGCTTTCGGGTCACTGGCCAGCTCGGCCCGTTCGCGGGACAAATCGGCACGCTCGGTATCCGCCTGGGAGTGTACGGAGATGTACTCGCCTGCCGCCATAGACATAGCGCCGGCCATCAGCCCCGCCATGCCCGTGACCAGCAACGTGGCGTGGCTGGCGTTGGCGGCGGCCACGCCGATCAGCAGGCTGGCGGTGGAGACAATCCCGTCGTTGGCCCCCAGGACGGCGGCGCGCAGCCAGCCGATACGATCACTGCGGTGGGACTCGGTGTGTCTGTGCATGAATTTCATGGTTGAGCGCGACTCACTGTCATTGGGCGGTTCACATCGGGCGGGTTTCAATCTGCGCCTGCAACTGGCCGCCGACAATGGATATTTCCTTGAATTGTTGCCCGTCGCGCAGCACGAACAGCGCGTCCATCCCGCGTTCCTGTGCCAGACGTGGCCCTTCGGTTTCACCCAGCACCATCAGCGCCGTGGCCCAGGCATCGGCGAGCATGCACGAAGCAGCCACCACGGTGACGGCGGCGAGCGGGTTGCACAGCGGCGCGCCGGTGGCCGGGTTCATGGTATGAGCATAGGCTTGACCGGCCACGTCGACCCACTGTCGGTAGTCCCCGGAGGTCGCGATCGCGGCGTCGCCAAGTTCCATCACACCCATGACTTCACGCACGCCCCGGTCAGGCTTTTCCACCGCTACGGTCCAGCACTGGCCATCGGGTTTGACGCCCCGGGCGCGCATCTCGCCATCGATGCCGACCAGGTAGCGGGTGATGCCAAAACCTTCCAGGCAACGGGCCAACTCATCGACGCCAAACCCCTTGGCGATGCCATTCAAATCAAGGTGCAGCGGCGCGCGTTTGCGCACCTGATTGCGTAACGGGTCGACCACCAACGCGGCGCTGGCTGACAGCCGGGTGCGCGGCGGCATCGTCGCGAGCGCCTGTTCTGTAACGGTCGGCTCTGCGGGGCCGAACCCCCAGGCATTCACCAGATCACCGACGGCAATGTCGAAGGCGCCGCCGGATTGCTGACTGACACGCAGTGCCGCTGACAGCACCGTTGCCAGTTCCTGGGGCACCGAAATCCATTGCTGCTCGGGGGCGGCATTGAGGCGGTTGAGGTCCGAGTCGGGTTTCCAGGTGGACATTTGCTGATCCACCCGGGCCACGGCGCACGCCAGGCGCTGACCCACTTCGTCGGTATCGATCCCGGCTCCGGCATAGAACAGGGCGGTGTAGCGGCTGCCCATGGTTTCGCCGTTCAGGCTGTAGCGCTGCAACTCAGTAGACGTCTTCACGGTAGCGTCCTTGTGCCTTGAGGGTCAGCACCGTCAGGTTGAGAGGTGCCAACACCTCATCGAGGGCGTGCATCACGCCTTTGGCCATTTCGCGACTGCCACACACCAGCACCTGGGCGCCTTTTTCAATCAGTCGACGCAGGGCCTGGGCATCGCCGATCAGCCGGTCTTGCACGTAGCAGCGGTCTTGAACCTGAGAAAAGGCGGCGCGCAATGCCGTCAGGCGCCGGTCGGCCAGGTACTGCTTGAGTTGCGGCTCGTAGAGGAAGTCCGAGGCCGGGTTGCGCCCGCCCCAATACAAGTGCATCGGGTGGTGGGCCGTGTTGTTGCGGATAAAACCGGCCAATGGACCGATACCGGTACCGGCACCGATCAGGATCACCGGGTGCGTGCCCGACGCCGGGCGGAATTGCGGGTTGGGCTGGATAAACGCTTCGATCGATGCTCCGATGTCCAGGCCATGAAGGAATTCCGAGCACACGCCACCGTTGTGTTTGCGCACGCAGATTTCCAGCACGCCGTCCTTCGAGCCGCTGGCCAGCGAGTAGAAACGGGGGATCGGACTGCCCGGAGGCACAATCCCGACCAGGTCACCGGCCAGGAAGTCCGGCAGCGCACCGGGTGCCTTGAAGCGCAAGACGTGGGTCGGTGCGTTCACCTGTTCGCCATAGACGATGCGCTCTGTCAGCAGCAATGGATGGGTCTGTGGCCGCTGCGGGGCATGGACCAGTGTCAGGTCATGTTTGAGCACGTCGCCCAGCGCGTGGCCCCAACGTGCAAATTCCTGAGAGGATTGGCGGTTGACGGTTTCCAGCCCCAGTAACGGCGAGCCACCGGCTTGCAACATCGCGTCCTGCACCTGATGGGCGAACTGACAGAACTGCGCAAACTGGCGGTCACCAAAGCCCAGCACGGCAAAGGGCAGGCCGGGCTTGAGGCCGGTTTTGGCCAGCCGCGCCATGAACTGCGAAGCCGAGGCTGGCGCGTCGCCGTCACCGTGGGTCGCGGTGAGGATGATCACGCGTTGGGCGCTGCGGTAGTCGTTGGCGTATTGATTCATCGCCGCGCTATGCACTCGGTGTCCGGCCAGGTGCAAGGCGTCATGCAAGGTCTTGGCAAAGCCCCAGGTGCTGTTGTTTTCACTGCCCACCAGAATCACGCTGTCGGCAGAGTGGGCAGGGCTGTTGTGGCGGATGTTCGGGCTCGCCTTGCGCCGGCGCAACCACAACAGAAGGCCGGTGACGCTCATCAACGGCACACAGAGGGCGCAGAGCCCAAGCGGCAGGCCCAGCCACCACAGGCCTTCACCGGTGTGCAGCTGATAGATCAATTCGTAGAGGTTGTGCATCGAGTCGTGGGCCTGGTAGGACAACAAGGCGCCGCTGGCCTGATCCACGTAGCCGTCGCCCTGGGCCGTGCGCAGGGAAAACACGTCCTTCGGGTTGCCGGGACTGGGGTAGACCAGCTCGCGCAGGTCATTCAGGTCGGTGGCCTGCAAGGCTTGCAGGCTCGCCACCGGCAAGGCCGGCCCGGCACTGACGTGGGCGGGGAAGGCGGGTTCATTCTGACTGCCGTCGGCGATAAAGCCGAAAGTGGTGGCGGACATATACAGCCCGCTCAAGGCCGACAGCAGCAGCCCGAGCAAAGCCAGTCGCCCGACTTCAGCATGCCAGCGCTGGTTGAACGTGCCGCGCAGTGGCCGCAGCAGGTTGCGCCAGCCACCCAGGCGTCGGGCCAGCAACAGCGCGCCGGACACTGACAGCATCAGCATGAACAACGCGCCGACACCCGACACCCCATGGCCCGGTGTGCCAAGGAACATCGAGCGGTGCAGCTCTTTCACCCAACGCGTGAACGCGGAGGGCGCATAAGGCGCGAGGCCTTCGCCAGTCAGTGGGTCGACCGTTTCAGCCCCGGCCTGACCGTTCTGGTTGTAGTAGACGATGACCGTCCCGGACGCTGTGCGCTGGATCTGCTCCACGCCCGGAAAGTGATTGGCCACACGCCCGGCCAATTGACCGACGGTGAGTTGCCCGGCCGCGGTGGGGGTGCTGTGCAAGCGTTCCAGCGCCGGGTCGACCGACAGGATCGCGCCGCTGATGGCCAACAGCATGACCAACAGGGCGGCGATCAGGCCGGACAGGGAATGGGACTGGCGAAGCATGTTCAGCCTCCAGAAAGGGCAGGTGCTACAAATCGTAAGTAAAGGACTCGACATAGGTGCTGCCGGTCGCCGGCTGGCCTGCGCCCTTGGACGTCAGGGGCACGCTGACATCGGCGCGGGCGTCACGTTTGTCCTCGACGGCACTGTCGATGCGGATCTGATACCCGGCATCGATCAGGGTGTCTGCCAGTTCGACGCTGACTTTGAGCGTGCGCCCACTGCCGACACTGGCGCCGCTGACGCCGTCAAACTCGCTCGGGTTCATCCCGCTGCCACGGGCCCAGTCGCCCAGGTGTTTGTAGTACTTGGCCTTCTTGCCGGCCACCCACAGGGTTTTCTGGTATTGGCCGTTGGCGTCGGTCACGTAGATCGCCAGGTAGGCATCATTGCCGCTGTAGTCCTTGAGCTGGGTGGTCAGGGTTACTTCCCGGGCCTGGGCCAACCCCGGCAGGGCAATGGCGCCGGCGAGACAGGTGGCTGCGATGATCTTTTTCATGAGGGTGTCCTTGTGATCGTTAGGTCGAGAGCCTGGACCTGCTTGCTGACAGCAACCTGAATCGCAGGAAAAACTCATCGACGGGTGAGGCGTCATTCGGTGAGCGGGCTGCCGAGATAATCCCTGGCATCGCCGTCGTCGCGGAAATGGATCTCGAGCATGCGCAGGCGCAGCGAGGCCGGTGAGTAGCTGGCTTCGATGGCGTTGCCCTTGCGGTCCAACCCCTTGAGTTCGTAACAACCGTCGTCGACCTTGATGCGTTGCACGCTCCAGCCGTATTGCCGCTCGACCTGCTGTCGCAAAGTCTCGCGGGGTTGCCAGTCGCTCACCGGGTCGCTGCAGTCGTCGTCGGCCATGGCGAAACCGCTAAGCAGCAGGCTCAACAGCGCGGCATGGGCAATAAAACCTGATTTCATGATCTGTCTCCTGCCGAGGTCGGCGTCTGTGGCATACCCTAAGGTGCATTCCTGACAACCAGCTGAATCTTCAGATTCACGTCAGGTAAGGCGATTAAGGTGCGGCACGACAACCACCACAGGAGGTGCCAGATGCGGGTTTTATTGGTCGAGGACGCCCCAGGGCTGGGGGAAGCGGTGCGCGAACAGATCGCCGATGACGGTCACGCCGTCGATTGGGTGCAGCGCCTGGACCATGCGCGCAACAGCGTGCGCACCACGCCTTACGACCTGATCCTGCTGGACTTGATGCTGCCGGACGGTCGCGGGCTGGATTTTTTGCGTCAGCAGCGCTCGGCGGGGGACGTGACCCCGGTGATTATCCTGACGGCCCAGGATCAGATTTCCGATCGCATCGCCGGCCTCAATGCCGGGGCCGACGATTACCTGGTCAAACCGTTCGACCTGTTTGAACTCTCGGCCCGTGTGGCGGCGGTGGCCCGCCGTTACAGCGGCAACCCCAATCCGCAGATCAGACTTGGTGATGTGCAGGTCGACATGAGCGCCCGCACCGTGCAGCGTGCCGGCACCACCGTGGACCTGACGGCCCGGGAATGGGCGCTGTTCGAAGCGTTCGTGCAGCGCCCCAGCGCGTTGTTGTCCAAGTCGCAGCTCGAAGAGCGGCTGTATGCCTTCGGTGCCGAAATCGAGAGCAATACCATCGAGGTGTACATCAGCCGTCTGCGTAAAAAACTGGGGCGCGATCTGATTGAAACCGTGCGCGGCATGGGCTACCGGTTGGCGGCCGCATGAAGTCTTCTTCGAGCCTGCAAAAACGCCTCGGCCTGGGGCTGACCCTGGGCATGACCTTACTGTGGCTGGGCGCGACTGTCGGCGCCTGGCTGGTGGTGCAACATGAGTTGAACGAAGCGTTCGACAGTGCGCTGGAAGAGACCGCGCAACGGATCTTGCCGCTGGCCGTGCTGGAAATCAGCAACCGGGAGGAACCCCGTGAAGCGCAGCACGTTGCGACGTTGAAAATGCACAACGAATATCTGACGTACCTGGTGCGCGATGCCAGCGGCAAAATCCTGATGCAGTCCCACGACGCCAACCCGAAGATCTTCAGTAAGCGGCCGACCGAGGGATTTTCCACTTCTGAAAAGTACCGCTTGTATGGCGCCAGTGCGTTACGCGAGACGCTGTTCATTGAGATCGCCGAGCCGCTGGGTCATCGCCGTGAAGCCGCGCGGGAGGCTTTGTTTGCCTTGTTGTTGCCGCTGTTGGCGCTGATTCCCGTCAGCCTGTTGGGCACCTGGTTGTTCGTGCGGATCAGCCTGCGCAGTGTGTTGGCGTATCGTCGGGCGGTCGAGGCGCGTGGGGTGGGGGATCTGTCGCCGATCAAGGTGGCCCGCCTGCCCGCAGAAATCGATCCGTTGGCCGAGGCGGTCAACCACCTGCTGGAGCGCTTGCGCAAGGCTCTGGAGGCCGAGCGCAGTTTTACCGCCAACAGCGCCCATGAACTGCGCACGCCACTGGCCGCGACCCTGGCGCAGATCCAGCGCTTGCACCACGAGGCGCCCGAAGGTCCGTTGCGGGTGCGGGCGGCGAAGATCGAAAACGCCTTGCGTGAGCTGGCGCGGCTTTCGGAAAAGCTCATGCAATTGGCCAAGGCCGAGGGCGGGGGGCTGTTGTCCGAAACGCCTCAGGACCTGATTCCGTTGCTGGCCCATGGCGTTGATGAGTGGAACCAGCGCAGCGGTCAGCGCATTGAATTGCATTTGCCAGGGCAGGCCAGCGTGTACTCGAACATCGACCCGGATGCCTTTGGCATCTTGTTGCGCAACCTGATCGAGAACGCGCTGAAGTACGGCGCCACCGATCAACCGATCGAAGTCAGCCTCACCGAGCAGGCCCAACTGCGGGTAGTCAATGGCGGCCCGGCGGTGCCGGACTCGGTGTTGCGGCACCTGACCGAGCGTTTTGTGCGTGGTCACAGTGAAATAAGCGGTTCTGGATTAGGGCTGGCGATCGCCAAAACCATTGTCCAAGGGGTCAACGCGAGTATGAAATTGGTCTCTCCTGCAACCGGTCGACAAGAGGGTTTTGAAGTGTGCGTCTGGTTACCGCTCGCGACGGTGATCGGAGACTGACAACGGCCGGGTCATTGTCGTAAATCCGCTTGCGTTAAAAAGTCCGACTGTTTCAGCAGTGAGGACAGTAAATGAGCGCGGGTCTCTCAGGCACTTATCGTAAGTAATGCAACAACTAATGGATCCAATGGAAGTATCTGGCGCTCATCTAATTTACGCGGGCCAGTTATCATGCGGCTTTCCGGGAAGTTGCCGATTTACCGTCGGGGTGAGTTGCTTTGACTGAAATAACCGTTTGTCGGTAGTCTGCTCAAAAAATGAACATTCTAGCCTCTTCGCCCTCTGATACTTCAGCATGTCACCATGACGTGCTAATGCTGTCGTAAAAAAGAAGTGGAAAAAAACCTCATGTGCAGTGAATGCAAATGGGGATTTTTTTATCTGAAATTCAGGAGGTAATAACTAAGCCGGTCATTGAATTGCCAGGTAATTCAATGGGCTAAGCAGTGTCAGGTCGACGATTTGGCATATCTTATAAAAAGTAAGATCGCACAGGGTTTGAAGAGCGAAATGCCCTGTTGAAGAACCGATCTGTACTATCGAATAAGGTGGGGAACTTACCGTGGCGATAAATACAATTATGAGCCTGTTGGAAAACAAAGAATGTATGGAATTTTTGCGGCTGGGCGTTATTTACGTTCATTTATTGTCGTGTTGCGTGGCTATTGGTCTGGTGTTGACCAGTGATATTGCAATGGTTAAAGATTTATTGAAACGGAAAACGTCCACTGGGCATGATCATGCTCACATGGAAAGTCTGCAGAAGTCGGTGGTGGTTGCGTTAATCGCGTTATGGGTAACCGGTATCGCTGTCATGGGAATTGATTACCTGGATAAAGGTATGAACTACTTCATGAACCCAAAACTTCAAGCCAAAGTCATTATTGTCATGTTGCTGACCTACAACGGCATGTTGTTGCATCGCCTGGTATTGCCCGCTTTGCAAAAGGCCGGCTCCTTGCTCGATCTCGGATTCAGCGCACGGATGCTGGCGCTGTTTTGCGGCTCGCTGTCGGCGGTGTCGTGGATGTACGCGGCCATGCTGGGCGTCGGTCGCCCGTTGGCCTGGAAATACTCGCTTTCCGAACTGTTGATGGCGTATCCGGTGCTGATCGCATTGGGTTTCCTGACCATGCTGGTGTTGACTCAGCGAGTCAAACAACAGGACTACGCCGTTTTCTCTGCGCGGACCGTTGCGAGCCAGTGCTAGGCCCGTTCAGCGCGTAAGTCTGGCGGGCTTGTTTTAAAGCCTGGCAGTGGCGACTTTCTTAGTGCAAGGCAATATAGGCCTGCACTGAGAAGGTCGCTTTTTTTTTGCCGCCATCTTGGCGCGTAACTGTAAGCGGGCACGGTGAATGGATGCTCGCTTATGGCTAGCGGTGCTTCGCGGCTTGCCTGTCCGTTCGATATCAGTAAAGCTTTGCCGCGCCCGGTCCCGGGCGGGTTGGCTACATGATCCAATGGTTAAGGAAAGCGTTGAATGACACTCAGGGTGATGGTGGTCGGTGGCTACGGAAATTTCGGCAGCATCGTTTGCAGGCATTTAATTGCGATGCCAGACGTGGAGCTGGTGGTCTCCGGTCGTAACTCACACAAGTTGCAGCGCCAGGTCAATGAACTGAAAACCCAGTCCGGCCGTGTCTGTGAAAGTTGGTGCGGTGATGCCATGGGCAGTGCGTTCGGCTCCGCGCTGCGCGCGATGGGCATCCAGTGGGTCGTGCACACCGGGGGCCCGTTTCAGGGGCAATCCTATGCCGTCGCGCAAAGCTGCATCGACGCGGGCGTGAACTACTGCGATCTGGCTGACTGCCGCACCTTCGTCAATGGCATTGATGTGCTCGACGCGAGCGCAAAACAGGCCGGCGTGGCCGTTCTCAGTGGGTGCAGTTCGGTGCCGACGCTGTCGTCGGCGCTCATCGACCACTATCGATATCGCTTCAAACGTATCGACTCGATCGCGCATGGCATTTCTTCCTCGGCCAAGATGCCCGGCCTCTCGACCGTCGAAGGGGTGCTGGCCTATGCGGGCAAACCAATCAAGCAGCTCAAGAACGGCCAGGTGCACGAAGTGTCGGGCTGGCAGGATTTGACCCTGCGCAAGATGCCGCAATTGGGGGCTCGTGTCCTGTCCAATGTCGATGTGCCGGACATGGATATCTTCGCGGCCCGTTACGGCGCCCATACCTTGAGTTTCAAGGCAGGTTCGGGCCTGAAACTCGGTGGCGTGGTCAACTACGTGCTCGCCGAGGCGTTGAGAATCGGGCTGGTGCGAGACTCTGCGGCGTGGGCGGCAAGGCTGCATCGTTGGGGGACGTGGTTTGAGCGATTCGGTGATGGCTTGAGTGCGATGTACATCGACGTCGAAGGGCAGGGCGTTGACGGGCAACCGCTGTCCATGACCGTGCAATTGACGGCGCACAATGACAAGGGCCCTGAAATCCCGAGCTGCGCGGCTGTCGCCCTGGTAGCAAAACGGGGCGCGGGTTACGTGCCGGCACCCGGCGCCCGTCCCTGCGTGGGCGAGATCAGCGTCGACGAGTACATGGCCGCGATCAACGACCCCGCCAATCTGCAGCTGTCCGTGCGCTTTTCTGACGAGCAGGGCTGAGCATGCTCTATCTGTGCCTGAAATACCTGCACGTCATTGCCGCGATTTTCCTGTTCGGGTTCGGTATGGGCTCCTACCTCTATCTGATCGCGGCCAGTCGCACAGCCAACCCGCAAGTGATCGCGCACGTCGCCAGAATGGTGGTGCGCTTCGACACCTGGATTACCACCCCGGCAGGCTTCATTCAGATCGTCTCCGGCTACCTGCTGATGAAAGTGTCCGGGCTGCCCATGAGCACTGAATGGATTCTGACCTCGTTGATCATTTTCCTGTGCGTGGGGTCGTTGTGGCTGCCGGTGTTGGTGCTGCAGAAGCGGCTGCACGGGATGGCGTTGAGCGCGGTGGAGACGGGCGAGGGGCTCGACGCGCAATACCGGTCGGTCTACCAGAAGTGGTTCTGGATGGGCGTGATGGGTTTTGCGGGGATGTTTGTGATCGTGATGATGATGGTCACGAAGATGACGCCGATGCAGTTGATCGAGGCGGTGGCCTAGCGCAACGGCCACGCCTCATATTTGATCTGGCGTTGTCGCCTAGTGGGTCTCAAGCCACTCCTGAAACCGGGTCGCGCCGACAATGGGATTGGCACCTGGTGTCAGCGACTGGTCATTGATCGGCGCACCGAAGTAAGGGACCGTGTCGTCCGCGACGGTCTGGCGCGGGTCCCGGGTGTGCTTCAAATAGTCGCTCGCGAACTCGATGAGGGGGCGGTTTTCAGGGCCGGCCACTTCGACCGTCTGATTGATCGGTGCTTTCAACGCGATGTCCGTCAGTGCCGCCGCCACATCGGCCGAGGCTACCGGTTGCAGCGCGGCGGACGTCAAGTGAATGGTGTCGCCTTCCTCGCGCCCGGAGTGAGCAATGGCATGGATAAATTCGAAGAACTGCGTGGCCCGCACAATGGTGTAGGGAATGCCCGACTTCTTGATGAGTTTTTCCTGGGCCATTTTCGCCCGGAAGTAACCGCTATCGAGCATCCGCTCGGTGCCGACCACCGACAGCGCAACATGGTGTTTGACGCCGTCGATTTTCTCCGCCGCGATCAGGTTGTGCCCGGCGGTTTCGAAGAAGTGCAACGCCGCGTGGTCCTCGAACGAAGGCGAGTTCGACACGTCGACCACCACATCCGCACCTTTCAACGCCTGCGTCAGCCCCTCGCCACTGATGACATTGACGCCGGTGCTTGGCGACGCCGCCAAGGCTTCATGCCCCAGATCCTGCAGGTTCTGGCAGAGCTTGCTGCCGATCAGCCCGGTGCCACCGATGACGACGATTTTCATGTCCTGTCTCCCGAAGCGGTGAGTGCTTGAATCATTAAACACCTGTGCAGGTGGCCGTATCGGGCGCTGGTGCACGTTGCCGACAGGAGGTCGGAAGTCTCAATGCCTGGTGGAATAAACGGTGGTTCTTTGCTTTAGTCCACCTGTCTGGCCAGCGTGTGCCACGACTGGAGCGCCCCATGAACACTCGATTCCCGTCGTTTTCCGTACTGGCTGCTGCGCTTGCCTTCGGCTTTTCTCCAGGTGCCGAAGCGGCCGAATACACGCAAGTGAATGAAACCGCCAGCACGATCTCCTTTACGTACAACCAGTTCAGCTCGCGGGTGTACGGCACGTTTGACACGTTCAAGGCCACACTCGACTTCGACACGGACAACCCCGAGGAGGGCCGTGCCGCGCTGACCATCCAGCTCGGCAGCATCGATGCCGGTAGCGAAGACGCCAACACCGAACTGCAAAGGCCCGCCTGGTTCGACACGCAGAAGTATCCCGAGGCGACGTTTGAATCGACCGCCGTGAACGCGCTGGGTGACCACCGCTATTCGATCACCGGCAAACTGACGCTGAGGGGCGTCACCCGTGAGGTGACTGTTCCGGTCCTCCTGAAAGAGGAGGAGGCCATCGGGATCTTCGATGGCCAGCTAACGCTCAAGCGTAGCGACTTCAAGGTCGGCGAGGGTGAATGGGGCGACACGGTTGTTTCCGACGACATCATTATCCGGTTTCGGATGGTTGCGCCGCAGCGGTAGCGGTCAGTGGGGTCTAACGGCAAGCATCCGCCACGGCCTTCTCGGCCCGTTCAATTTCCTGCTTGATGTCCGTGGTGATCCGCTGTTCCTTGAACTTCTGTTCGAGGAATTGCTGGCTCCCCTGGTTTTTCAGCTCCGCGTCGGTGGCGGCGTCCTGCGCCTGCAACTCGGCAGCGTGTGCGTCTATGACAGCTTCAACCTCGGCATCATTCTTCGCGGTATCCAGGGAGCTGACCAATTTGCCGACTTCGGCTTTCTCGGCTTCGGCGTAAGCATCGACAGACAGCCCGGCAGCCATCGCTCGTGCTCGAATTTCCACCTCTTCCTTGTGCTGTCGAGCTGCCTTGCACACTGCATCCCGGCGCGCGCGTTCGCCAGTGTTCCATTCTATAAACCCATACGTCGTCACTCCGATCATGGTCAGGGTAATGACGGCGCTGATAAGTTGGGCTCTCACATTGCGCAACCTCAACAGTCAAGTGGATCCGTATGAGTCACTATCGCCCGATTCCATTGGAGGCTTCAAAAGCGTAGCAGGACGAACGCGTTGTACGTTGCTGGCGCAATGTCATTTGGCTCGATGCCTAGGGATAGCTCACTTTGTGCTATTACTTTTCTGACGATTGTCACAGAGGCTTTAAGGGCGCATTGCCGTGAATGTGCGGGTACCCACGAGTCGTAATTGTTTGTTTGCCTAGGTGGCAGGATGCCACAATCGCTTTTTTTGTCGCAGCATCATGATCAGGCGGATCAAATGGGTGGCCCAGGATTTCGGCACGACCAGGATGCTTTCATCGCAGCGCAGGTGCGCAGTGATCGATTGCATCAGCTTTTCCACCAGTCATTCCCTGCGATTTTCGGCAGTTTTCTAGCCGCGATCATGCTGTGCGGGCTGTGCTGGGAGCGTTTTGATCACTCCGTCCTTTTCACCTGGATAGGGCTGCTGACAGCGTCGTCGTTGCTGCGCCTCCTGATGTTCGTGGCCTGGTTTCGCTGCCCGGACAGTGAGCGCACCCCGCAACGCTGGGAGAGGAAATACGGGTTCACGCTGGTGTTGTCCGCCGGTATCTGGGGGGCGGGTGCATTTGCGGTCATGCCGGCAAACGACCTGTTGGCCCAGGCACTGGTCATGCTTTTTGCCGTCGGCATGTCGGTCAGCGCGGTGTCGTGTTATTCGGCGTATCGATACATGACGCTGGCGTCGATTGGCCTTGTGTTGTTGCCGTGTACGCTCTGGCTGCTGTTTCAATCGTCAGCGATTCAGGTCGGCATGGCGCTGGCCGTGATTGTGTTCGCCTCATTCGTGGCCAGCGCGACACGCAAACTGGCCGAAGCCCTGGAAACCGCCTTCCTGCTAACCCGCGAAATGGAACGCGCCCATCGCATTGCCACTTACGCCGCACAGACCGATGAACTCACCGGCCTGAAAAATCGCCGCGCTTTTTTCGAGCATGCCCAGCAACTGTTCCATGACTGCCAACACAACCGGTTACCGTTGTGCGCGGTGATGCTGGACATGGATCACTTCAAGCACATCAATGACACCTACGGTCATCAGGTCGGGGATCAGGTGTTGCGGCAAATGGGCGTGATCATCAACCGGTCCTTCCGCGACACGGATGTCTTCGGCAGGCTCGGCGGTGAAGAGTTCGCGATCCTGCTCCCGGATACTTCCATTGAAGTCGCCCTTAACATCGCCGAGCAACTTATCCAGTCGATCGGTGGATTGATGACCGGACCGGTTCACCGTATATCGGCCAGCCTCGGTGTGGCAGCGATGGACATCGGCGACAACGATTTTCAAAGTTTGCTGAATAACGCGGATAAAGCGCTGTATCGAGCCAAGGCGCGTGGGCGTAATCAGGTAGCTGTTTCGGAGTAGGGAGGTAGAAAGGTTTTTCGGCCCTGCTTGAAAGCATTCACGCGATTGGCGGGTTGCGCAATTGTTGTAGCAGCCGGACGCTGGCTGCTACAGGCAGGTGGGCGTTTAAGCGAGCTTCACATTCATGGTGATGCGCGCCGTGAACACCTTCTTGCCTTCGGCATCATGAATATCCACCGGCACGATCTTGTCGCCCTCCGTCTGCCAATCCACCGCCTCGCCATCGGCCACCGCCGTCACATCGCTCTTGGCCTTGGCCAGGTACTCGACCGTCATCCCTTTCGGAATCCAGCGCGCACCGGCGGGAATGGACACGTCGGTCATCGTCCCTGCCGCCAGTTCGGCGGCGTTGCACATCGCAATCGCATGAACCGAGCCCAAGTGGTTGGTGATCTCCTTGCTGAACGGCACCTGCACCGTGGCATGACCCGGGCGCAACGCCGAGATCAGCGGCTTGATGGTGCTGAAGTAGGGGGCCACCTGGCAGGCCATTTTGCTGAATGCTTCCGGGCCGGCGCTGTTGAACATGCTGAGAAACTGACTCATTTTGAAGCCTCGCTGAGGGATGGTTTTACAGAATACTGTTCTGTAACAGAACAATATTCTGTGACGGAACAGTATTCTGTTGCGATTAAATCTGTCAACCTAGCGCAGCTTTCTCACCGGCAGCCGCCTGCCTTGTCATGAATTTTCTGGCCTGTATCCCGCATGGAAACCGCAGATCTACTCGAGCGCAGCTACCCCGGCAGAAGAGCCGAACTCAAGCGCGACATCTTCAGAAAAGCCTTGGCCCTGTTCAACGAACAAGGGCTCGAAGCCACGACCATCGAAATGATCCGCGCCGAATGCGATACCAGCGTCGGCGCGATCTACCATCATTTCGGCAACAAGGAAGGCCTGGTGGCCGCGTTGTTTTTTACGGCGCTGGATGACCAGGCACTGCTTCGCGACAGCTACCTCGCCGAGGCACAGACGACCGAAGAGGGCGTGCACGCGCTGGTCCACAGTTACGTCGATTGGGTCGACAGCCAACCCGACTGGGCGCGTTTCCAGTACCACGCGCGATTTGCCGTCACCAAAGGGCCGTTCAAGGAAGAACTGGCCACTCGCAACAAAATCCGTAACCAGACACTCGGCCAATGGCTGGCAGAGCCCGGCCGACGCGATGAATTGCGCGCGTTTCCGGCCGAATTGCTGCCGTCGCTGATCATCGGCCAGGCGGACAGTTACTGCCGGGCATGGTTGTCGGGGAGGGTGGTCGCCAGTCCGAAGGCCTACCGGGAATTGCTGGCAGAAGCGGCGTGGCGATCAATCTGTGACAATAGCCCCGCCGAAACCCAGTAAAGCGATCCCGGAGTCAGAATTTCAATGTCCGAACTCACCCACTTCGACGCCCCGTGCCCGGAGCACATCAACAGCCAGATCCTGCAGATGGTCGTCGACAACCTGACCGACATCAGCATGGTCGGCATCGCGCCGAGCAACCCGCTGTACAACGTGTATCAGTACGCGGTCGGTTACGAAGTGCATCTGTACCTGGAAGCCCTCGGCGGGTCCAAGGGCATTGCGGTCGAGTTGATCGTCGCCACCGACGATGAAGACCCTGAAAAGGTCATCGGCTTTCTGCTGTACCTGCCGGTCAAGGACGATCCCGAAGCCTGCGGCGTGGCCTACATGGCCGTTGACTCGGGTCATCGCCGCCGAGGCGTCGCGCGGACCATGTTGCAAGACATGATCAGCCGCTACCCCCACGCCGAACTGACCTGCACCGTGGCCAAGGTGCCGTGGTTCGAGTCGATGGGTTTTCAGGTGCTGGGCGTGCGCGGCACGCAGGTGCTGATGAACACCCGCGACCACAGCAGCGAAGGCTTGATGGGACTGTTGGATGTCACATTTATCTACAGTTCTCTAGAGGTTCGGCAGATACATAACTACTTGCTGCAAAAACACGGAAAGCGCGCGATGGTCGATGCCGAAAAGCAACGCGACCGGCATCTGGACCAAATGACCCACAACGCCAAGGTGTTTGTGCTGAATCGTTTGGGCCGGGACGCGGCGAACGAGCCCCGTCTGGACTAGACTCATAAGTCCTTTTGGGAGCGCGTGGTCGTCCTGCCATGATATTCTGCGCGCCAACTTGGTTTGACCTATTCAGTTGGCCCGTCCTTGAGACGTGCCGACAGGATCAATGTCGCTCAAGTAGCTGAAGCCAATAATGATAAAAAGTCAGTTCAGTAGGGACATATAAATTGAGGTCGATGCAGACAGTCGGCCTTGTGTGCCCACCCTTCGATTCTTGTGTACGAGCACCCACGACGTCCTGCCTGAATGTCGTGAACCAAGGGGCCGTGAGCGGGAATGGAAGGGCGGATGGCGTTTTATCATAGGTGCTACAGATGTTTAAGAAAATGAACACGGCCCTGCTGGGGCTGGCTTTGTCGATGGGGATCACGTCCGTTCACGCGGCAGAGGCAAAGAAAGTCGATGTACTGCTGATCGGCGGCGGCATCATGAGCGCGACCCTGGGTGTCTGGCTCAACGAGCTGGAACCTGGCACTTCGATGGAAATGATCGAGCGCCTCGACGGCGTCGCCCTGGAGAGCTCCAACGGCTGGAACAACGCCGGTACCGGTCACTCCGCCCTGGCCGAGTTGAACTACACCCCGGAAGACGACAAGGGCAACGTACAGATCCCGAAAGCCGTTGAAATCAACGAAGCGTTCCAGATCTCCCGTCAGTTCTGGGCCTGGCAGGTTCAGCAAGGCGTGCTGAAAAACCCGCGTTCGTTCATCAACTCCACGCCGCACATGAGCTTTGTGTGGGGCGATGACAACATCAAGTTCCTGAAGAAGCGCTACGAAGCCCTGCAAGCGAGCCCGCTGTTCGCCGGCATGCAGTACTCCGAAGACCCGGCTGTGATCAAGAAGTGGGTTCCGCTGATGATGGAAGGGCGCGACCCGAACCAGAAAATCGCGGCCACCTGGAGCCCGATCGGCACCGACGTCAACTTTGGCGAAATCACCCGCCAGTTCGTCGCGCACCTGCAAACCACACCGAAGTTCGACTTGAAACTGTCTAGCGAAGTGCAAGACATCACCAAGAACGACGACGGCACCTGGCGCGTCAGCTACAAAAACCTGAAAGACGGCACCCAGTCCGAAACCGACGCCAAGTTCGTGTTCATCGGCGCGGGCGGCGGTGCACTGCACCTGCTGCAGAAGTCCGGTATTCCTGAAGCCAAGGAATACGCAGGCTTCCCGGTAGGCGGCTCGTTCCTCGTCACCGAAAACCCGACCCTGGCCGAACAACACCTGGCCAAGGCCTACGGCAAAGCCTCCGTTGGCGCACCGCCAATGTCGGTTCCGCACCTGGACACCCGTGTCCTGGACGGCAAGCGCGTCATTCTGTTTGGCCCATTCGCGACCTTCAGCACCAAGTTCCTGAAGGAAGGCTCGTACCTGGACCTGCTGACCACCACCACCACGCACAACGTGTGGCCAATGACCAAAGTCGGCATCAAGGAATACCCGCTGGTCGAGTACCTCGCCGGCCAACTGATGCTGTCTGACGAAGACCGCCTCAACGCCCTGAAAGAATACTTCCCGAACGCCAAAGCCGAAGACTGGCGCCTGTGGCAAGCCGGCCAACGCGTGCAAATCATCAAGCGTGATGAAGCAGCGGGTGGCGTGCTGAAGCTGGGCACCGAGATCGTTGCATCGCAAGACGGCACCATTGCCGGCCTGCTGGGCGCATCGCCGGGCGCCTCGACGGCTGCACCGATCATGCTGACCGTGCTGCAGAAAGTGTTCAAGGACAAGGTCGCTTCGCCTGCCTGGCAGGAAAAGCTGCATCAGATCGTGCCGAGCTATGGCACTCAGCTGAACGGCAGCCCTGAGAAGGTTGCGCAGGAGTGGGCTTACACTGCCAAGGTGCTGCAACTGACTCCGCCACCGGCGATTGGTCAGGTAGCGGCTCCGGCTGCTGCTCCGGCTGATGCTGATAAGGCGAAAGCGCCGAAGGCTAATGCTGCCAGTGATATGGCTTTGTAAGTAGAAGCGTAATCAGAGAAAGCCCACTGACCGGAGACGGTCAGTGGGCTTTTTTGTGCTTCAAACTCAGCACTTGCTGGCCCGTAATATCCAAGACTGACACCGCCTCTGTGGCGAGGGAGCTTGCTCCCGGTGGGCTGCGGAGCAGACCCGTTCAGGCCATGCTCATTCAGAGCGGTACATCAATTCCAAGCGTTCTATCCACTCGTTTGTAGCGCCAAATCTTGCGTAATACTTCATTCTTTCCAGGTCACTCAATTGAGTGAGGAAGGGAATGAAGTAATTGTCGTTGTAGTACCCTTGAGCACCTTGCATCTCTCCACCCCACCAGGAAGGGTTGTACCCTTCAAACGCTATCCATGGGGGAGGAGGGGCAAAATTCTCGCGCAAAATAACATTCATGAAATCGATGCTGTTCGTAACCATTCGAACAGTTGTTGAGTTGAACTCCCTTGTGGAAGTAAAAAATACTAATTGCTCGTTTTTTTCATCGTTAACATAGTGCTTTGCAGGTAGCTCATTAAATGTTTTTTCAGATGTGTATTTAAAATTTGCTTCGACGAACGCCAGAAATTTATGAGTGTCTGCGTGCTCAATTAAAAATGAAGAATAAAAGGCTGGAATACCCAGTCCTTCTAAAGATGATGTTTTGGGGTAGTAGGGCAGCCGACTAATTTCGCTTGTTGAAGGATCAGCGAAAATGGTTCTTAGCTCTGAAATGGAATATCCAGCAATTTGCTCTTCTGGTTCTTGCTTCATGAAGGATTTGAAACGACTAAAAAAACTCATCACCAGACCTCAGTCTTGTACGTAATCAGTAAGCCAGGTTGCACCCAAATAACCCGCCGTACCGAAGATAATTCCACCAACAGCAGCACTGACAATTGCTCCTGGGCCCGTTTCTATACCAACAGCAGCACCTACCGCCAGGCCAATCCGTCCTCCCGCGATTGCGGCCCCCCAACCTCCAGCTTGCTTGACTACTTCGACCGAGATCGGTTTGACGCTATTTTGCTTGATTGACTCATCTGTAGCCAACTTCAAGTCATAGGCGGTAAAACCGATGGCAAAAACCCTTACAACTCTCGCTCCCTTAATCAACATGTTTGTTGCTTTGTAGGAACTTGGGGTAAAGACTGCTTTGGCCGGTACTTTTTCAGCCTGAACCAGTACTTCTTTGTCTATATTCTTAACCCAATCTGCGATTTGGTCTATCTGGACGACTTTCTTTGGGGCGACTTTTTTGTATTCGTCGAGTGACTTTAATATCTCTTCGGTGGATACAAGCTTTGCACCTGCTGCTTTTGCTTTTTCTATATCAATGTAAACGGTCTTGCCCTCGAATCGCGGCGACCCGTTTGGAAATTCAGAGCTGGTAGATAGATAGCTGGACGGATATTTTCTGCTGCTAAATACGTGCTCCGCTACCGTGGCGTTGGATTTCGGGTCTATAGGTATCATGCCAAATTTTTCCGGCCATACCTCGTGCTTGATTTGAAACGCGGGGAGGTTCTTTGCGACAAGGTGAGGATTATCTGGTGAGGAGTAGATTTTGCGAACTAGAAAGCCATCTTTACCTATTTCATCGACGACAACGAACAAGTGAATGTTGGCAGGCATTGAATAGCCAGGCACATTGCTAACCGACCCGGCCTGTTGATTTGTAGGGACTTTACAAGAAAACTCAGTCATGCATCGCCCCACTTTTCGAGCGCGGCAACACCTGTGGTGATTTCCAGCGTTTCCTGTTTTTTGGTTGTGATTCGTGGCGTATGTCCTGACTCGTCAGAAAAGCCGGTGTAAACCCGGCCTGCTTCATCTTTGATGTGATACGGCACATAGGCAAGAGGCTGGCCGTCGCTCCCGAGAATACGAAACTGCTCATTGAATGGCTGCAACCACAACGGCATAGGTAAGGGCGGGACGAAGTCCGCAGGCGAGTGGACGTTGCCAATGATCACCGTTCCGGAGCCACTCACCACGTTATTGCCGTGGGCACCAACACTGCCGACCGTTGCGGCGGGTTTACCGTTTATAAGAACGGTAGAAGCGACCTCTCCTACAATGGGGCTGCCGCACGTACTTTTGTCGTCTTGGCGAGCAGCAGCCAACCCGTCAAAGAATACGTCGGGAGATCCCGCGGCGATGGGGTTTACTCCGTGGCCGGGTAGCGGACAGCTTGTAGGATCCGTAACTCGGGCAGCAGGTTTTCCAGCCATTTTGAACGTCCTTGTAAAATATGAAGTGGAGGATTGTCACACAAAGAATCCGCTGACAACCATGGCCATCCTTTTTAGCCCATTCACGACCAATACTTCCCGAACGCCAAAGCCGAAGACTGGCACCTACAGAAAGTGTTCAAGGACAAGGTGGCTTCGCCTGCCTGGCAGGAAAAGCTGCATCAGATCGTGCCGAGCTATGGCACTCAGCTGAACGGCAGCCCTGAGAAGGTTGCGCAGGAGTGGGCTTACACCGCCAAGGTGCTGCAACTGACGCCGCCGCCAGCGATTGGTCAGGTAGCGGCTCCGGCTGCTGCTCCGGCTGATGCTGATAAGGCGAAAGCGCCGAAGGCTAATGCTGCCAGTGATATGGCTTTGTAAGTAGAAGCGTAATCAGAGAAAGCCCACTGATCGGAGACGGTCAGTGGGCTTTTTTGTGGGGAGTGGTTTTCGAGGGGGTAGATTCATCTGGGCTCACATCTCGGTGCTTCATCCAAAGCCTGTCTCAACGCATCAAAAATTTTGAACCGCCTTTGGACGCGCTCGCCTAATGATTAGCTTGTGAACGAATCGCAAAGGCAATGTGCCAATACCGGCATTTTCCGAGAGGTGGTCAACGTGGCTAAAGACGAGAAGAAAAGCAAAGGTGATGCTTCGAACGCCAGCAAGGATTTGAAAGACAAAAAGTCATCGAAGGCAAAGAAATCAGCTGCGGCCTCGGCTCTTTCGAAATCTTCCGAAAAGAAAGACAAGAAAAAAGATGCCGAACCGAAGAAATCTGCAAAAAAAGCTGATAGCAAGCCAGACAAGGCTAAGAAATCAGACAAGGCAGAAAAGCCGGCGAAAAAGAAAAAGTGACCTCTGCGATCTGCTAGGGCGTTACGCCCTAGCTTCCTCAGGCCAAATTGCGAGCAAGCCTGGCCCACCTCAATACCCGGTTATCGCAGTGCTTCGCGTCGATATTGTCCGGGCGATTTTCCGTGAACACGGCGGAACGCGACTCCAAAGGCAGCATCCGACAGATAACCCAGCGAAGCGGCAACGGTAGCGACGTTGTCCGTGCCATCGCGCAACCTCGACGCCGCCACTTGCATGCGCCATCGCGTGACATATTCGCCGGGCGACTGCCCCACGCGCGTCTTGAATAATGCAGTAAAGCCAGAGCGGGACATGCAAGCCATATCCGCCATTTCAGCCAGCCTCAAAGATTTTTCGGGTGCGCCATGAATGGCACGCAACACCTTGGCGATGACCGGATCTCGAAGTCCTCCCAGCCAATTCAAATCAGTAGCGTCGGCGGCGGTGATGCGATGGCGAAGCACGTGAATGAAGATCAGCCGCAGTAGATCGTTGCACATTGCATGCGCGCCAGCTTGATTCGATTGCCACTCACGATCCAGTTCATCCAGCAGCCAGCCAAACGACGATGCGCCTCCGGACCCGGCGCGGATGATGAGTGCAGGCGGCAATGCATCGAGCAACTCCATCGCCGCAGGACCGACAAGTGAAACGCTGCCGCCCAGCAACTCGACATCGTCACCCACGCCGAACATTGCCGACGCCCCCGCATGGGAAAACACATCGGAGGCATTTATCGCCTCCACATCCGGCCCGCTGGCCAGAACGAACGGCGTACGAGCAACGACAAAACAGTCGCCAGCCCTCAGATGACAAGGCGCCATGCCGTCCATGCGCAACCAGCACTCGCCTCGTCGCACGACATTGAATTTCAATTCGATGGGCCGGAACTGTAATGCCCAAGTGCCGCCTGCCTGCAATCGCACGGAGCAGGCGGCACGCAGTCCTGACAGCGCCAGGACTTCGGACAAGGGATCAGAAACTGAATTTTGGATGATCACGATAGAAAACCGGGTTTCTTGAGCTGTTTCGTCCAGCGAGCTTAGTGAAGAATCGAGCACTTCGATACCTGCGAGGGAGATTTCTCATGCCGACGCTTCAAAACCCTATTCACTCCGACTTCAATGCCGCCAGTACCGCCGCCGAGGTCATGGCAGGTGTTGACCTGACCGGCAAAATTGCGATCGTCACCGGCGGTTATTCGGGAATCGGACTGGTCACCACGAAATGCCTAACCGCGGCGGGCGCACACGTTATCGTTCCCGCCCGAGATCCGGTCCGGGCCCTGGCCGCCCTGGCAGAGGTCAAGCGGGTCGAAGTACTGGAGATGGACTTGATGCAACCCGCATCGGTTGAAGCCTTCAGCCGACGCATGCTCAACAGTGGCCGTCCGATCTCGCTGCTGATCAACTGCGCCGGGGTCATGGCCTCGCCACTGACGCGAGACGGCGATGGGCACGAAAGTCAGTTCGCTACGAACCATCTCGGTCATTACCGCCTGACTTGCGGGCTGTGGCCGGCACTGATTGCCGCGGGCGCGGCGCGCGTGGTTTCGGTCTCGTCACGAGGGCATCAGATCGCCGGGGTGGATTTTGACGACATCGATTTTTTGCGCCGGCCATACGACAAGTGGGTGGCGTACGGTCAGTCGAAAACCGCCAACGCACTGTTTGCGTTGGCGCTCGACAAACGCGGACGTCATCGCGGCGTGCGGGCATTCTCGCTGCACCCGGGGCAAGTCCTGACCAGCCTCGGACGCCATCTGAGCAGCGCCGAAATAGCCGCATTCGACGTGCTGGATGAGCACGGTCGGCAGCGCCTGAACCCGGAGATCGGACTCAAGACACTGGAACAGGGCGCTGCAACCGGCTTGTGGTGTGCGACCAGCGCCACGCTTGCAACCTTGGGCGGTGTTTACTGCGAAGATTGCAATATCGCCTCTATCAACGAATCGGAGACGGGACGCAAGGGCGTGGCCAGATGGGCAGTCGATCTTGAGTATGCCGAGCGTCTTTGGGCCGCATCGGAGCAATGGACAGAGATGACAGTTTCATAAATCTGATACTGTTTTTTATGTTGGATCTGAGTCTTTTTTTAGTGCGTCGGTGCTCTATAGAGTGCGCGTCCGACGCACTAGTGGACAGTGATCGGCCGCCTACTATTTCTGGCTCTCTGAAGACCGGACGACCTCGAGAGTCTTCAGGAACCACCATGAATACTCGTCCTGGTTTTCGCAGCAAGACACTCCCCGAATCGCAACGTGACATTCTCGGTATGATCGCGACCGATCATCATCTGGGCGACATACTCTGCGCCATCTGCCAGATGCACGACGCACAGGCCCCCGAAACCTTCTGTTCGATACTGCTCACTGATGCCGAGGGCAAACGCTTGCTGAGCGGCGCGGCGCCCAGCCTTCCGGTCGAATACAGTGACGCGATTCATGGAATGGCCATTGGTCCACAGGAAGGAACCTGCGGCACCGCTGCGTTCCGGCGCGAGCTTGTAGTCACCGAAGACATCGCCCGGGACCCCAACTGGGAGCGTTTCCGCAGCCTGGCGCTGGGGCATAACCTGCGTTCCTGCTGGTCGGTGCCTTTGCTCTCCCATCAGGGACGCGTGTTGGGTACATTTGCCCTGTACCAGAACCGCGTCCATGCGCCGGACGAGGCGCAGATTCAACGACTGGACCGCGCGGCCCAACTGGCAGTCATTGCGATTCGTCATGAGCGTGATGGCCAACGACTGGAGGAAAGCGAACAACGTTTTCGTTCATTGTTCACCTACAACCCCCACCCCGTGTTCTCCCTCGATCTGTTCGGCAATATCCAAAGTGTGAACGCAGCAGGCCTGAAGCTGAAACCGTACACCGCAACCGATTTCATTGGTCATCACTTTTCCCATCTGGTACTCGAAGAGGACCTGGAGCGGGTCAGTCAGCATTTTTCCGCAGCCCGCGCCGGAGAACCTCAGCGCTTCGAGGCACGGGTTCTCGACGAGAGTGACAATCTGCTGACCATGGACATCTCTAACCTGCCGATCATGGTCAACGGAGAAATCGTCGGGGTATTCGGCATTGCCCGGGACATCAGCGAGCAGAAGCATTACGAGCGCCAGTTGAGCTTCAACGCCAGCCATGACCGGCTGACCGGCTTGCTCAACCGTGTTTCGCTTGAAGAACGGCTTGTTCTGGATTGTCACATCAGTCGTCGGCGCAAGCGTCGTCTGGCGGTGATGTGCATTGATCTGGATGGATTCAAATCCATCAACGATTCGATCGGACACTACTTCGGCGATCAGGTGCTGATTGAGGTGGCGCAGCGTATGACCCAGCAGATTCGTCCCGGCGATACCATCGTGCGCATGGGCGGTGATGAATTTATCGTTCTGCTGCCGGACTTGCTTCGTGATGAGGACGTTGTACCGGTAGCCGAGCGATTGATGGCCAGCATTGCCAGGCCCTACTGCATCCAGGGCATTGACCTGCACCTGAGCGCAAGTGTCGGCATCACCCTGAACGATGGTCACATCGAGCAGCCGATGCAGCTGATTCAGCAGGCTGACATGGCCATGTACAAAGCCAAGCAGCAAGGGCGCAACAACTTTCAGTGGTACACCAGCGATCTAAATCAGCGCGTTTGCGAGCACGCGAGCCTGCGCAATGACCTGCAAAAGGCTATCGAGACCCAGTCGCTCAAGCTGCATTATCAACCGCAGATAGAAGCGCGCACGGGTCGGGTGGTCGGGATCGAAGCGTTGCTGCGCTGGGAGCATCCGGAAAAAGGATTTATCTCCCCCGCGGTGTTTGTGCCGGTGGCAGAGGACAGTGGTCAGATCATCCCGCTAAGCCTTTGGGTACTCGATACGGCCTGCGCGCAACTGCGCCAGCTAGGCGAGCAGGGCATTACGAGCATCTCAATGGCCGTGAATATTTCGCCGATGCATTTTCAGCGTGGCCAGTTCGTCCAGTGTGTCCAGGCCACCCTGGAGAAACATGGTCTGCGTGGTGAGCAGTTGGAGCTGGAGATCACCGAGTCGCTGCTGTTGCATAACGCGGAACAGGCAATCGACACGTTGCACCGGCTCAAGGCGCTGGGGGTGCGCATTGCGCTCGATGATTTCGGCACCGGTTTTTCCAGCCTCAGCTATCTCAAGCGTTTGCCCATCGACAAGATCAAGATTGACCGCTCGTTCATTCAGGAAATCGCTACCGACCCTCACGATGCAGCGATCACCCAAGGCATTATTTCCATGGCCCATCACCTCAGTCTGACGGTGGTCGCCGAGGGCGTGGAAACGGCGTCCCAGGTGGATTTCCTGAAGGGCAGTCGTTGCGATATTTTTCAGGGGTATTACTTCGCCAAACCGATGCCTTGTGCAGAAATCGAAGCTTTCCTGAGCCATCCCGCGTCCCATCCCTGACCGGCCATTATGTCGGGTCTCAGTCCTGAAAATCAGACGCTAAGGCAAATTTTCAGACTCCAGCGCAGAACTCCCTCTCCTCAGGCAAGGCGCTCCCCGCGCCTTTCTCACACACTCGGCTCTAACGCTATCGCGCTGCACAACAACAAGAGCCGCGAAAAAAATGACTACTTTCCAGCCTGCTACCGAAAGCCCGACCAGCCACATCGGCGCCCGTCAGACCCGTGTCGAGGACGCCGCATTGTTGCGCGGCCTCGGCTGCTATGCCGATGACGCTGCGATCCCTCCGGGAACGCTACACGCGGCGATCATCCGCTCACCCCACGCTCATGCACGTATCACCTCGGTGGACTTTTCCCGTGCGCTGCTGATGAAAGGCGTGCATGGCGTGCTGGTCGGCGAAGACGTCAAACGCTGGGCGCTGCCGTTCCCGGTGGGTGTGCGTCAGCCGATGGAGCACTGGTGCGTCGCCGTCGACAAGGTGCGTTACGTCGGGGAGCCGGTGGCCGTGGTGATCGCCGAGAGCCGCTATCTGGCCGAGGACGCCATCGAAGGGGTGCGCGTTGAATACGAGCCGCTGCCACCGATCATCGATCCTGAACTGGCCACTGCCGAACAGGCGCCGGTCCTGCACGAAGCAGTCGGCAGCAACGTGGTCAATGAGCGGCACTTTCGTTATGGCGAGCCGGAGCAGGCCTTCGAGCAGGCGCCGCACAAGGTCTCGCTCAAAGTGAAGTTTCCGCGCAGTTCCTGCACACCCATTGAATGCTATGTGGTGCTGGCTCAGTACGAGCGCGCCACCGGCATTTATGACGTGCTGGCCAATTTTCAGGGCCCTTATGCGTTGCACACGGTCATGGCCAGGGCACTGAACGTGCCCGGTAACCGCTTGCGTTTACGCACACCGAAAGATTCCGGCGGCAGCTTTGGCATCAAGCAAGGGGTTTTCCCTTACGTGGTGATGATGGGCCTGGCGTCACGCAAGGTCGGTGCACCGGTGAAGTGGGTCGAGGACCGTCTGGAACATCTTCAGGGGGCTTCTTCGGCGACCAATCGGGTGACCGAAATTGAAGCGGCGGTAGAAGCCGATGGCCGCATCACCGCGTTGCGTTATGACCAGATCGACGATTGTGGCGCCTACCTGAGAGCGCCCGAACCGGCGACTTTTTACCGCATGCACGGCAACCTGACGGGTGCCTACGCGATCCGCAATTTGCAAGTGCGCAACCGAGTGGTGCTGACCAACAAAACCCCTTCCGGCCTGAACCGTGGTTTCGGTGGCCCACAGGTGTATTTCGCCCTTGAACGGTTGCTGCAACACATCGCCGTGCAGTTGAAGCTTGATCCGTTGGATGTGATCCGCCGCAACCTGGTGCCGGCCGATGCCTTCCCTTATCGCGCGGCTGCCGGTGCGTTGCTCGATTCCGGCAACTACCAGGCTGGCATTGCCTTGGCGGCGGCTGATGGCGGTCTCGACGAGTTGCTCAAACGTCGTGATCAGGCGCGTGCCGAAGGCCGGATCTATGGCATTGGTTATGCCGCTGTCATCGAACCGTCGATTTCCAACATGGGTTACATCACCACTGCGATGACACCCGAAGAGCGGCGCAAGGCCGGTCCGAAAAACGGCGCTGTCGCCACCGCAACCATCAACGTCGGCCCGTTGGGTGACGTCAGTGTGCATGTGTCCTCGGCACCGCAAGGGCAGGGCCATCAAACCACCGTCGCTCAAGTCGTCGCCGAAGTGCTTGGGGTTGCGCTGGAATCCATCGTGGTCAACGTCGAGCTGGACACCCAGAAGGACGCCTGGTCGATTGCCTCGGGCAACTATTCCAGCCGCTTCGCCGGCGCTGTGGCCGGTGCCGTTTACAAAGCCGCGCTGAAGATCCGCGATCGCCTCGCCGCGATTGCCGCCGAGCAATTGCAGGCCAGTCCCGAAGATATTCGTTTCGCCGGCGGCAAGATATTCGTGGTCAATGGCGGGGCGGTAGCGCCATTTCATCGGATTGCCGGTGCGACCCACTGGTCGCCGGGCCTGCTGCCGGAAGGGGAAAACGGCGGTCTGCGTGAAACCGCCTTCTGGAGCCCGCCGCAATTGGAGGCACCGGACGACAAGGATCAGGTCAACAGCTCGCTGTGCTACGGCTTTGTCTTCGACATCTGCGGTCTGGAAATCGACCGCATGACCGGCGAGATCCACATCGATCGCTACGTCACCTGCCATGACGCCGGCCGCCTGCTCAACCCGGCACTGGTCGATGGCCAGATTCGTGGCGGCTTCACCCAAGGCCTCGGCGCGGCGCTGATGGAAGAGTTCGCCTATGGCGAGGACGGCAGCTTCCTCTCCGGGACCTTCGCTGATTATCTGGTGCCGACCGCACCGGAAGTGATCGAACCGATGATCCTGCACATGGAAACGCCATCGCCCTTCACCCCACTGGGCGCCAAGGGTGTGGGCGAGGGCAACAATATGAGCACGCCGGTGTGCGTCGCCAACGCGGTGGCCGACGCCCTCGGCCGCTCGGACATCCGTCTGCCACTGACGCCATCGAAAGTACGCACGCTGATCGGGATCGACGAGCCGCCACGGCCCGCCGGTATGGAGCCCGATGAAAACCTCGACGCAGTACCTGCCGGTGGACCGGCACTGCGGGCCAACGACTCTGTGGTGATTCCTGCTTCGCCGCAACAGGTCTTCGATACCTTGCTCGACCCGCAGACGCTGGCTGCGATCATTCCCGGTTGTCACGACCTCGTGCTTGAAGGCGAAAACCGTTACCGCGCAGACGTCACTGTCGGCGTCGGCATGATCCGCGCGCGCTTCGAGGCCAAGGTTGCCCTGAGTGATCTGGACCCGCCGCATTCATTGCGTCTGTCCGGTTCCGGCAGCAGCTCGATGGGGTCGGCCCAGGGGCAGGCCAAGGTGCGTTTCGTTGAACTGGAAAACGGCCACACACGCCTGGAATACCAATACCAGGTGGCGGTCAGCGGCAAAGTCGCCGCGGTCGGCGGCCGAATGCTGCAAGGGGCCTCGAAAGTGATCATCGGACAAATATTTACTCGCCTGTCACAACGGGTCAGCGGCCAAGCCATCTCCACCGGCTGGTGGGCGCGATTGCGGGCCTCGCTTGGCGCGCTGTTTGGCAAGGGAGGTGCGCAATGAAACCGGCTGCTTTCGATTACGTTCGGGCTGACAACCGTCGTCAGGTGGTTGAGTTGCTCGCCGAGTACGGCCAGGAAGCTCGCATCATCGCCGGTGGCCAATCGCTGATGGCGGTGCTGAACATGCGCCTGGCTCAGCCCAAGTTGCTGATCGATATCAATCATGTGGCTGACCTGGCCTATATCGAACTGCGCAAGGATTGTCTGGCGGTAGGTGCCGGGGTACGACAGGCGCAGTTGCTGGCGCGTTCGACCCTGATGGACGAGGTGCCTTTATTGGCGCTGGCAATGCCTTGGATCGGTCACTTCCAGACGCGTAATCGCGGCACAGTCTGCGGTTCGGTGGCTCATGCCGACCCGAGCGCCGAGTTGCCGCTGTGCCTGGTGACGCTGGGCGGCGAGATCGTTCTCGAGTCGAAAAAAGGCAAGCGCACCGTCAAGGCTGCCGACTTCTTCCAAGGCATTCTCACCACCGACAAGCGTGCAGACGAACTGGTCGTCGAGGTGCGTTTTCCGCTCAAACGTGAAGGCATCACCTATCGCTTCCGCGAAATCGCCATGCGCCACGGCGACTTCGCAATTGTCTCCCTGGCCGCGGCCATCGGCGCGGACCAGGTCGAACTCGGCATCGGCGGGGTCGCTGACCGTCCGCAACGTCGCAGTCTGCCTCGCGGTGCGGGGCTGCCGGACGCGCTCAATCAAACCGCCTGGTCGCTCGACGCACAAGACGATGTGCAGGCCAGCGCTGCCTATCGCCGCCAACTGATTCGCGAGCTGGGTCATCAGCTGATCGAAGGAGTCTGAATATGCGTGTAACTGCCGACCAAACCTTTCCGATTCGCCTGGAACTCAATGGCCGCGCCCGCGAAGCGCTGGCTGAACCGCGGACCCAACTCTGTGACTTCCTGCGCCACGACCTCGGTGCCACCGGTGTCCATGTCGGATGCGAACACGGTGTCTGCGGTGCCTGCACGGTGCTGGTGGACGGAGTCGCCATGCGTTCCTGCCTGATGCTCGCGGTACAGGGGCACGAGCGGCGAATCGAGACCGTCGAGTCCCTGGCTGACGACGACACTCTGAGCGACCTGCAACAAGCCTTTCGCCGTCATCACGCCTTGCAGTGCGGCTTTTGCACTGCGGGCATTCTCATGTCCTGCGTGGATTTTCTCGAGCGGGTACCCAACCCGGACGAGACCCAGGTACGCGACATGCTTTCGGGGCACCTATGTCGCTGCACGGGGTACACCGGCATCGTCCAGGCCGTGCTTGAAGTCGCTGCCCAGCGCCAAACGAACAAAGGGGTAAAACAATAATGTTCGATCTCGGACGCAGTTTCCTCGCTGCCGTTGAACGCCGACCGCATGCCGTGGCGGTCAGTGACGGTGCGTTGAAGAAAACCTATGAAGACTGGTTCGTCGATATCCAGAGCGCCGCCTGGGGCTTGCAATGCCTTGGGCTGCAACGCGGTGACCGACTGCTGGTAGTGATGCAAAACCGCTGGCAGATGGCAACCCTGCATTGGGCCTGTCAGTTTGCGGGCATCGTCATGACCCCGTTGAACTGGCGTTCGACTGCCGAGGAACTGGGCTACTGCATCGAAGACGCGCAAATCCGTGCAGTGGCTTACGACGACGCGACCGTGACCGCCGTGGCCGGTTGCAGCGCCGCCACAAGGCTGCCACGGATCGCCACCGGTCTGCGTGCCGCCAACACCGACATGAGTTTCGAGGAACTGTGTTCGCAGACCCCCTCCGGCATCATTTTGCGTGCCGACGCCGAAGACTTTTCACTGCTGCTGTACACCTCCGGAACCACCAGCAAGCCCAAGGGCGTGCCCCGTCGGCACCGTAGCGAACGCGCCGCGGCGGTTGCCCACGTAGCGCAAAACCTTTACCGCCAGGGCGAGTGCACGCTGGGCGTCATGCCGCTTTACCACACCATGGGCGTTCGTTCGTTGTTGTCCATGGCGCTGATCGACGGACATTTCGTCTGTGTGCCGAAGTTTGACGTGGAAGCCACGCTGCAAGCCATCGAGCGGGAAAAGGTCAGCAACCTGTACCTGGTGCCGACGCTCTACCACATGCTCATCGAACACCCGGCCTTTGCCCGAGAGCGTGTAGCCAGTGTGGAGAAAATCGGCTTTGCCGGTGCACCGATGAGCGACGGTTTGATGCGTCGCGTCGAGCAGGCGTTCCAGCCGCAATTGTTCGTCAATCATTACGGCAGCTCGGAGATCTACACCTTCACCATCGACCAGCAAGCCAGCCGCAAACCCGGTTCGTCAGGGCGCAGTGCAATGAACCAGCGCGTGCGCGTGGTGCCGATCGATGCCGAAACGGTGGACGTACAGGTCAACCCATTGGAGGAGGGCCAGATCATCGCCGACCTGGCGAGTGACGAGGCGTTCGAAGGCTACCTGAACCGCCCCGAAGCGACCGCCAAGGCGTTGCGTGATGGATGGTATTTCACGGGTGACATCGGCTACTTCGATCTGGAGGGCGATCTGTTCGTCACCGGTCGTGTCGATGACTTGATCATCACCGGCGGCGAAAACGTCAGCCCGGCAGAAATCGAAAACATGCTCTCTCTGCACCCAGCAGTGGAAGAAGTGGTGGTGGTCGGTCTGCCCGACGAGCAGTGGGGCAAGATCATTGCCGCGTTTATCAAGCTGCGCGCCGAGGTATCGGAAAGCGACCTCGATGCCCATTGCATTGCTTCGGGCCTGGCCAAATTCAAGCGGCCACGGCGTTATCAGTTCATCGATCAGATTCCCAAATCTCCAGTGGGCAAGGTGCTGCGGCGCGTGCTGCTGGCTCAATTTCAGGAACAGGCCTTGAAGGCCATCAGCTAATCATCCAGAGGACACTCTCATGCAACAGCAAGCGATCCAGCAATTTCTCGACACTCAGTTCGATGGCTTCCAGGTTGAAGTCGATGTGTCCCGCGAGCGCGCCGACATCATCCTCAACCGCGCACCGTTGAACGTCATTTCCATGGGGCAGCGTGATGAACTGCGCCAGGTCTTCGAAGCCCTCGATGCACACAAAGGCGTGCGCGTCATCGTGCTGCGCTCGGTGGGCGAACACTTCTCCAGCGGTGGCGACATCAAGGGCTTCCTCGAAGCGTCGCCAGAGCACGTTTCGAAACTGGCCTGGAACGTCGCGGCACCGGCACGTTGCGAAAAACCGGTGATCGTGGCCAACCGGGGTTACACCTTCGGCGTCGGTTTCGAACTGTCCCTGGCCTGCGATTTCCGCATTGCTTCGCAAACCACTCGCTACGCCTTGCCTGAGCAGAACCTCGGTCAGATCCCGGGCTCGGGTGGCTCTGCGCGCCTGCAGAAAATCATCGGCATCACCCGCACCAAACACATGGTAATGCGCGCCAAACGCATCACCGGCGACCAGGCCTACGCCTGGGGTATCGCAACCGAGGTCGTGCCGGATACCGAACTGGAAAGCACCGTCGACGCGTTGGTCGATGAACTGCGGCGCTTCTCGCCGTTGGCTCAGCGCACGGCGAAAAAACTGATCAACGACAACGAAGATGCGCCGCTGACCGTCGCGATCGAAATGGAAGGTCACTGCTATAGCCGTCTGCGTAGCTCCAAGGACTTCAAGGAAGGCGTTGAAGCGTTTCACAGCAAGCGTACGGCCGTGTTTATCGGCGAGTAAATCGTACTGGCGAGCGGGCCCGGGAGTATGTTGGTAACAGCGTACGCCTTACGGAGCAGGGCCTGCCGCCCCTTCAATGCAACTGAAA
The DNA here is from genome assembly GCF_900106065.1 of Pseudomonas mandelii. NCBI lineage: Bacteria > Pseudomonadati > Pseudomonadota > Gammaproteobacteria > Pseudomonadales > Pseudomonadaceae > Pseudomonas > Pseudomonas mandelii. Next base: position 6,524,685 of record NZ_LT629796.1, on the reverse strand, counting down.
GGGCACATCAAGCTTTCACCGCTGACCTGCTGATTACTCGCAACCCGTGCACCGGGATGCAGAACGTTCGATCACCGTTTGTGTGAGGCAACCATGACTACGACAACAACAATAACTGCATCACCCTCCAGCGCCGCTAGCGATACACCACAGATTCCACCGGGCAAGGCCTTGCTCGCGGCATTTGCCTCGACATTCGGCTGGGCGCTGGATTTGTTTGACCTGTTCATTCTGCTTTATGTGGCACCGATTATCGGCCGCCTGTTCTTCCCCTCGGACACCCCGACATTGTCGCTGGCCGCGGTATATGCCTCGTTCGCCGTGGCGTTGCTGGTGCGTCCGCTGGGCTCGGCGATCTTCGGCGCGTATGCCGACAAACACGGCCGCAAGCGTGCGTTGATGGTGTCGATGGTCGGCGTCGGTATTTCAACGGCACTGTTTGGCGCGTTGCCGACCATTCATCAGGTCGGCATATTGGCCCCGATACTGTTTTTGGTCTTGCGGGTGATTCAGGGCATTTTCGTGGGCGGCATCGTTGCCTCCACTCACACCATCGGCACCGAATCCATCTCGCCGCGCTATCGCGGCTTGATGTCCGGGTTGATCGGTGGCGCTGGTGCCGGCATGGGCGCGCTGTTGGCGTCATTCACTTATCTGGTGTTGTCTGAGATCTTTCCCGGGGAGGAATTTGACGTCTGGGGCTGGCGCTTCATGTTCTTCTGCGGCCTGCTCAGCACATTTTTCGGACTGGTGATGTTCCGTTACCTGGATGAAAGCCCGGTCTGGCGGCAACTGCAACAAGCCCGCAAAACCAAGGGGCCGGCGGTAGTGGTCGTGTCGCCACTCAAGCGTCTGTTCGGTCGCGAGTACCGCGCCGTGATGCTGGTCAATCTGCTGATTACATTCGGCGGCGGTGCCACGTATTACCTGGCCTGCGGGTATCTGCCGACATTGCTCAATGTGGTCGCCAAAGTGCCTCATACGCAGACTTCGCAGCTACTCATGTATGGGTCGGTGGCAACCATTGTCGGAGCACTGGCCTTCGGTTACCTGAGTGACCTGATCGGTCGCAAGAAGACCTTCATGCTGCTGGGTGTGATCAACCTGGTGGGCCTGCCGATGATGTTCCTTGGGGTAGCCGACCCGGGTTCGCTGACCCGCACTGCGCTGTATTGCATGGGCATAGGCTTCATGGGCGGGGCGATCATCGCGCCGATTCTGATCTTTCTCAACGAACGCTTTGCCACCGAGCTGCGAGCCAGCGGCACCGGATTGTCCTGGAACATCGGTTTCGCCCTCGGCGGAACCATGCCGACCTTTGTGTCCCTGGTCAGCGGCAGCCCGGCGCAGATCCCCATGGTGCTGGCGATGTTCGCCGTCGGTCTGTCGGTGATCTACCTGATCGGCAGCGTGGTGATTCCAGAAACCCAAGGCAAATTCAAATAACGGCGGGGAGGTGCTCCAGGAATTCGCCGATCAGCTGCAAAGTCCGCTCGGGCGCTTCGGTCTGGGGAAAGTGCCGACAGTTATCCAGCAGCACACAGCGGCACGGTCCAGCGACCTGTCGCTGGATGACCACCAGTTGCTCGGGCGTGGCGTAGTGGTCGTCGCGACCCTGAATGACCAGCAGCGGCCTTTCGATACAAGCCAACTGCGCTTCGAGATCGTCCAGGGAAAAGTCGGGGTGTAGCCAGCTGTCGCTCCAGCCGTGGAAAGCGCCGTCGACATTGGTCCCATGATGGCGTGCCAGGCGCTCGCGCAATTCGCCCTGATGCCAGGCCTCGGTGGTATGGCGAATGCCATCGAGGCTCTCGACCTCGACAATCACGTGAGGCGCCAGTGCGATGCTGCCCAACACGCGTGGATCGTTGGTGGCGGCATAGGCAAGGACGATGGATGCGCCGTCACTGTGACCGAGCAAGACCACTTGCGGCAGTTGCAAGGCATCAAGCAATTGCCGCAGTTCCCGAGGGCCGTCGCTGCTCAGGTAGTTCAGCGGACGCGGCAGGGTTACCGGGCTCGATTGCCCATAACCCTGACGGCTGTAAGTGACTACACCGTAACCGCTGGCCTGGGCTAGGCGCTGGGGGAAGTCTTTCCATTGATCGGCGCTGCCGAGGCCTTCGTGCAACAGCACAAGCGTCGGTCGCGATGGGTCAGCCGCAGGAATTTGGCGATATTCCAGGCGCAGCGGCCCAAGTTGCAGAAATTGTTGTGGCGACATGTTGAATCAACGATTGAACAAGGTTGCTCGCAGGTTACCGTAAACGTAACCCTGCATGCAGCACCACGCTTTGCTTGAGGTACAGAAAACATGCGTCATCTCGATGTTCAGGTGATCGACCAGGCACTGCAATGGGCTCGCGAAGGGCAGGCCCAGTGGCTGTGCACAGTGCTCTCCACCTATGGCTCGGCGCCGCGTGCGCCGGGTGCGATGCTGGTGACCAATGGCACAGGCGAACACGTCGGCTCGCTGTCGGGTGGCTGCGTCGAGGAGGAGTTTCTCGAAAGCCTGACGCGCGGTGAATTACGCGAACCGGCGCAGATCGTCAGTTATGGCGACAGCGTCGAGCAACGCCACCGTCTACGATTGCCCTGTGGCGGCGTGCTGATCGTGCTGGTCGAGCACCGCGCTGCCAGTCTCGAATGGATCGCCCACCTGGAGAGTCTGCAAGCAGCGCTGCTGGGTCAGCGTCGTCTGCTGCGTCACGTCGACCTGAGCAGTGGTGCCTTGCGCCTGGACCCGGACATCGGACACGGCAGCGAGCGGGTGCAAGTCGTCGACGAAAAGGTGCGTATCAGCGTTGGCCCGGCGTTACGACTGATTCTGGCGGGGCTCTCGCCGGTCGCCGAATTTTGCGCCAGTTTTGCCCGCGCCATCGGCTGCGAAGTCATCGCCTGCGACCCCCGGGAAGAGATGCTGCATGTACATCTCGAAGGCGTGGAGATGCAACGCGTGTTGCCCTCGATGTTCATTGCCGCCCGAGGTTGCCACGCAGCGACCGCGGTGGTGGCGTTGACTCACGATCCGCGAATCGATGATCTGGCGCTGATGGAAGCGGTGCACACCCCGGCGTTTTACATCGGCGCCATGGGCTCTCAGGCAACGTCGGCCAAGCGTGCCGAGCGGCTGAAACGCATCGGTGGTCTGACGGATGAACAGATCGCCCGTTTACACATGCCCATCGGCCTCGATCTGGGCAGCAAGGCCCCGGCGGAAATCGCTCTGGCGGTGGTGGCCGATATCCTGCGCGTTTATCACGGGAAAGAGCGCCATGCCTTGTAAAACGGCTTTTCCGACGAACGTGGGGGCTGCGAAAGTCGAGGTAGACGCTCAGTCATTCGCGCGCGATAGTGGCCAGCCAAGTGTTGCTGAACCATGGACCGATCGACGGGCTTGAGAAATAGATAGACGCCCCGATGATATGCATTGAGGCCGATAACGATATCGCTTCAAGCGAGCGGAGGAATCTGATGTCGATTGCTCAACGGGTTTTCCACGGCAGGTTTGGCCGGGTCGCCTTGCTGAACATGGATCGTTCGCTGGTCACCCATACCCATTCCGAATGCCATGTGCTGGTCAAAGTGTCCGGCGAGGACACTTACTTCAACGTTAACGGTCGGCGGGTTCCGCTCAGCGATCGCACGGCGGTGCTGGTCAACGCCTGGGAGCCGCATTTCTACGATCCGCAGCCGGATGCCGGCGCCACCCTGATCCTGGCGCTCTACATCGAGCCCGCCTGGCTGGCCACTGCCCAGCAGTCGCTGGCGCTCAGCGGTCGGCCGGACTTTTTTGCCCAGTCGTGCATCGAGCTGTCGAGTCGTAATCGCACCTTGGCCGACATCCTGGTCGCCGAAGCGCATGGCTGCGGGATCGTGCCGAAAGAGCGCATGGAATTCATGCTGTTCGACTTCCTGATCGAGCTGATCGAGGACTTTTCCAGCTGGCGGCATTTGTCGCTACTGGGTGCGCCGAACTCAGGTGAGTTCCGGGACGCGCGCGTGCGCCGTGGCACCGCCTGGTTGCTTGAGCACCTCGATGATCCGACCCCGATCGACAACGCCGCGCGGGCTTGTGGACTGTCTCGGGCGCACTTCTTTGCGCTGTTCAAGAAAGATACCGGCATGACCCCGACCTTGCTGCTGAACGACGCGCGCATGCGCCGGGCTTTTACCTGGCTGGAGCGTGAGCGCAGTGGAACGTTGGGCCTGTTGTCGGAGAACCTCGGGTTCTCCGAGCAAGGTCATTTCACACGGTTTTTCCGCCAGCACATCGGAGCTTCTCCCAGCCAGTATCGGCGTGTAGTGGATTGTTATGCGACGGTTTAAATAGAGACGAAGGCGGGGGTGTTGGGCAATACTCCCGCCGATGAAGTTAGTCTTTCATCTTGAAGCTGACGGCTTTTATAGACTACGTAAGTTGTAACACTTGTTAATTGTCCAGAAAGTCATAAATCTGGCTCTTCGCATTTAAGGGTGTAGCTGATTTCTAAACCCTCCTGACTTCAGCAAGCACCTGGCTATGTAATTGGTTAAATTTCTAAAGCCCAAGGCGGTACCTCGTAAGTGCTCAAGTCGCCCGTTGATAGCTTCTGTTGGACCGTTGCTGGTTCCTGGCCGGTCGAAGTAGGCAAGGATGCTCTCAGCGTATTTTTTCAGCGTTTCCCCCAAGCCTTTCACCTCGATGAGCGCTTTGGGCAAGTCGCTGGCTGTAATGATATTTATGACCTCTTCCATGAGTTTTTTACCACGTTTTCGATCCGGCTCGTTGTAGGCGCTGACCACCCGTTGGTACATGCTCCAGGTGCAATCCACTTCGAGGTGGTGCTCATCTGCAAACAGCTGGAACAGTTGCTTTTTGTTGGCGTCAGACAGGTAGCTGATCCGAGTCAGTAGCGTTCGACGGCTTTTGTAGAGCGGGTCATTTTTACGCCCTCTGCGGCCCAGGATGTCGTGTTGCACACGCCGGCGGCATTCATCCAGCATGTTGCTTGCCCAGCGCACGACATGGAAAGGATCCAGCACGGTTTGGGCTTGAGGCAGGGCTTCTTGCGCTGCAGATTTAAACCCCGTAAAACCGTCCATGGCAATGCTTTCGATCTGGTCACGCCACGATTTGGGGCGACTCTGTAGCCATTGCTTAAAGGCTTGTTTGGAGCGGCCTTCCAGCACATCGAGCAAGCGGGCCGGCCCGTTTTTGTTACGCACGGGCGTAAGGTCAACCACGATGGTGACGTACTTGTCACCACAGCGTGTATGTCGCCAAACATGCTCATCCACGCCCAGCACGGTCACACCGTCAAAACGTGTCGAGTCATTAAAAAGCAGGCGCCGTCCTTCGTTGATAATGGCATTATTAGCGGTGTGCCATGCAACATCAAGCTGGCTCGCAACACGAGATACCGACAGATGATCCAGCACGATGGCAGCTAATGCCCAGCGTATCGCCCCATATGAAAGCTTTGAACGTGGAGGTGCTGCACTGTTTGTATCTTCATGCCAGAAACAGCCGCAAGCACAACGCCAGCGACGGATACGCAGCAGCAATCTGGTTGGTCGTTGTCCGTAAGGTGTGTGAGCAAGATGCCTATCGACAGTACCGCGTGAAACACCAGCAGCCCCGCACTTGGGGCATGGCTCGGGTGCTTTGGTTAAACGACATTCGATGACGGCGCGCTCTGCACAAAGATGTTGTCCAGTGGCAGTCAGGCCGAGGTTATTCAGTTGGCAAAAGCTGGAAAGATCAGGGCTAGAAAAGGTAAGATTGTTCACGTCGGGGGCTTAGTTTTTGTTGGTGTGAGAGCTTACATTTTCTAAGATCCTCGACTCCTTTTCCAGCCGGTCAGATTTTTTCTACACCCTTAAATGCGAAGAGCCATAAATCTCTTTCATGCGTTCTTCGCGCATCAACTCAAGTTCTTCCTTGGTTTCGGCCACCCACTGCAGGATGAAGTCCCAGCAATCGCAGCCGTGCGCGTCGGCTTCTGCTTCAAATGCTTCTTTCAGAAATTTAAGGCGATATTCTTCCGGCGAGAGCCCACAGTTTTCAGCGAGGCTGTAGTTCAGCTCGCTGAGTTCAAGTTGGATCCATAAGTTGGCGTCCAGAAACTTTTTCAGGGCGAGTTCGGCTCTAAGTTCTTTTGCGATCATGAATGCTCTCTTGTGGAATGCAATAAGTAGCTGGTTGTTCGAGGTCGGCCCAGCGATAAATCGGACTGTGTCAATTTCCTGCCATCATCCATCCTCGAACGCCATGACGTTCACTCAACTCTTTCACGACGCGAGCCGCGTCCTGCTTTTGTTTATACGGGCCGATGACGACAAAGTTGTTTTCTTTACGCGCTACCGGCAACTCCAACTGTTGAATGGCTTTTACTGCGCGATGGCGACTGGGTGTGTTCAATGCAATTTCGACCACCCAAACGCCGGATGAAGGCGTGCTTGAAGCTTCTTTTTTAGGGTGGAGAATATAGCCGCCGCATGTCAAGCACGGGCGTTCCGGCGTGATTAGCGAGCCTGGAATGGTACGAAAGACGTGCCATTGCGTATGAATGGTTTTTTTACGAGCGAAGAGTGCCAAGAGCAGGCCGGTGAAAGCAATCAGACCGCTTAGAATAATTGTCCATTTGTGTGCCTGTGTGGGCAATGAAGGCAGCGTAAGTACTGTAGTTTCATCTGGCTTTTCCATCAAAAACTGTACGGCCTCAGCCTCCGTTGAGTCGGGTATGCGGAATTCGTTTTTCGCAAGGTGCGCGAGCCCGTCGGAATCTTTTGCACTGAGCTCTGCCGCAACTTTATTTGCGGTGTCATCGAATAGTTGTTCGAACTTTGTCACTTTTTGCTGGATGTATGAATTGTCGACGTTATTTTGACAAGTTTGTCCTGTGGACGTGTAGGTCCATAGTAGTGCTGATAGTTGCCCAAAAACGCCAGTTACTAGGAAGCCCAAGCCAAGCTTTCGCACGACACCATCACCAAATCAAATGAATTGTTATTTGTCCCGTTTGTTCTGATAAAACAGGGTTCTATTTTTGATCCTGGGATGGTCTAGATTCTTGAGCGCGTCAGTGTGCCCAAGCGCCAAAACGAGTTGGCTGCTTTTTGTTGTTTTAAAGAACATCGGGCATGCACTTTATAGACTGTTGGTTGACGAAAAAGGCTCAGGTGATCAAAAAAAAGCCGTATCAGATGGATTTGATGAGGGCCAATTAAAACACTTATATTTAAGGTTAATATCGTGGCCAAAGTACCTGGCCAAAGATTCAAGCCAAGCCTGCGCGCTCGGTATAAATGAAAGGATTGTTAGCCGGCCCTTTACGGTAAGGACGGGGAGAAGCAACTGAATTTTTTGTCACCCTTTCAAACGATGCCGGTGTGCTGCACTACACTTCAGGTGCCATTCCTACCGCAGAGAGTTCTTGGAGAACGCTCCAGATGCTGTGCTTAGTCCTGAAGAGTTTGCGGAACTGAGCGCTCAGCTTGAAAGCTCTGCTCAACACGCCTGGCCGTGGAAGCATTACCGGTCCTGATGTGGGATGAGGGTCAATGCTATGGCCGCTGAAGGCAACGTCGGACAATTATTTGCTGTCGTCACTTTGCTTGCCGCCGCCGTGGTGGCAGTGCCGCTGCTCAAACGCATCGGGCTCGGCTCAGTGGTCGGTTACCTGGCGGCGGGGCTGATCATTGGCCCCTTCGGACTGCAACTGATCAATAACCCCCACACCATCATTGAGGTGGCCGAGCTGGGTGTGGCGATGTTTCTTTTTGTGATTGGACTGGAGATGAAACCCTCGCACCTATGGGATCTGCGTCGGCAGATCTTTGGGCTGGGCAGCCTGCAGGTGGTGGTCTGTGCTGTTCTGCTCACTTTTGTCGGCATGGCTTTTGGATTCCCTTGGCAGGTGTCATTTGTCTGCGCAGCGGGTTTTGTACTCACCTCCACGGCCCTGGTTATGCAAGTTCTCTCGGAACGCGGTGACATTACCGAGCCGAGAGGGCAGCACGTCAGCGCTCTGATTGACCAAGGTGTTCTGCAGACCACTGTGGGCGAGCACTTCGGTGCGATTAATGCGGCCAACATGCGTCGTGCCCATGCGCTGGTCGAGAGCGGCAAGGCCCGGGGCAAGATCGTTCTAGAAGGTTTCTGACTTCACTCCTCGGGCGGGCTCGCTTGCGGGCCTCTGAACCGCCTGCGGCATCACTGCCATTTTTTATGTCGCAGAGTTGACGATGAATCCGTCCAGTAACGTATTGGTTTCAGTTCGCTTCGGAACGAGGCTGTACTCCGAATTGCGGAACGATGTGAGTGCCCAGCTCCTCAATAACTTGCGCAGCAGGGCGCTTACTGTATTTGAGATTCAGGATAACGTGGTCCACCCCGATTTCCTGAAGCACCTCCAGCAAACCCCGGAGGTGGTCGCGTCCAAGCCTGAACCCCAAATGAATACGAGTGGGCGGCGTTGACGGGTTCTCAGCGAGGTCGATGTATAGCGACTGAGCGAAGGGCTTATAGACGGAACCACATTGCTTCATGACCTCCAGCCGCCAATCTTCCACGATCAGTCGCTGCATGTTCGGTTGGCGTGGATAGTTGATCCATCCGGTGCTTTCGCGCGCTATCCAATCCAGTGACTGGCGGCTATGCCCGGTTACGAGCATTGGAATCACTTGGGTTGTGGGTTTCGGAATGAGGTCTGCGCCCCGCAGCTCACCACCGCTCCAGCGGATGGGTTCAAAGCTGGTGCTGTGGGCTCTGCGAATCACCTCGTAGTACTCTCGAAAGATGTCTCCGCGCCTTTCGGCATCGACGCCAAAAGCCGAAAATTCCACAGGGCGATCGCCGGAAGCTACCCCCAGAATCAAGCGACCTGCGCTCAACTGATCGATGCTGGCTGACGCCTTGGCCGTGTGCAGTGGATGGTGTAAAGGGATGGCAATGGATGCGGTGCCAAGCGTTATCTCTGACGTATGAGCGGCTATATAGCCCAGGTAAACCCAAGGGTCGAAGACTTGGCCGACATCGCCGAAGCCAGGGTCGCGAAGAGGCACATCGCGAAACCAGAGCGCGCAAAAGCCCAGCTCCTCGGCTCGTTTGGCCAATGCGACCTGGTTGAGCATGCTCGGAGTGTCCCCATCGAAGGCCTCCAAAGGAAAGAACAATCCCAGGCTCAAATGACCCGGAGTGAAGGTTCGGCTGAACCCTCGATGCTCCTGATAAGGAATCGTGCTCGGCCGATACATACTAATCTTCCTCAATGGGGAGAACGTGAACAGCGCCCCTGTTTCCAGAGGTGCTGCGGCATCGGTCGCTTGGGAACGACAGGTGGGGTAGTGGGTGCAATCTTTGCCCGTTGCGCCGTACATGCTGGTCGGGTCGACCGGAGTGAGGGGCCAGTTGCTGGCGATACGCGCGGGCAGGTCCGGATTGGCATTGAGCGGGCGGTCAAAATAAATCAGATCGTTCCAACCCGATACATCGCCTGAGCAAAAGCATGGGGACCATCCAACAAGCGTAGGCGGCATTGCGGGGAACCGCCATGTTCGTCGTCCGTCTCGGTACCTGTCGCAGATGATTACACCGCAGTCTGGGCCTTGGGCGTCGTGATCGGCGCGCCGCGGGTTGCTATAGAGGACAGTCGTCAGGTCAGCCCGCTGAGCCTTTGGGTACTCGACCGACAATTGGGTCCGGCCCCAATCCTGAAATTCAGACGATAAGATAAATTTTCAGACTGCAACGCAGAACTCCATTTCCCTAGGCAAGGCACTCCCTGCGCCTTTCTCACACAATCCGCTCTATCGCTATCGCGTTGCATAACAGAAACAGGTGCGATGAGCGACTTTGGAACTTGCATTAACAATATTAACTTGATGCAGGAGGGGCGAGGCATCGTCGATTTCTCGTTTTCAGCAGGATGTTAAGAATAATAAAAAAACGCGCACCTGAAAATCTTGCGTTGCTTCTATTACTTTAAAATAACAAATGGAGCGCTATATAAATGAGTGGAAAAACAATAACTGCAAGTTCGGTGTTTCTTAGTATTACCCTGAGTGCCCAGGTGCATGCGGACTTCCTGAGTGATAGCAAAGCCACCTTGGGAATGAGAAACTTCTACTTCAATAACGACAACCGCGATGGCGTCGCCGCACCTTCCAAAACCGAAGAATGGGCGCAGGGTTTCATGTTGGACTTCAAATCGGGCTATACCGATGGCATGGTTGGCTTTGGTGTCGATGGCTTGGGGTTGCTGGGGGTTACCCTGGACAGCGGCAAAGGACGGCATGTCGGCAGCAGCATGATGCCTTCTGACAGTGACAACCGTGCCGTCGACGAGTGGAGCAGGCTGGGGCTGACCGGAAAAGTCAAAATGTCGAAAACTGAACTTCGCTACGGCACCTTGATTCCGAAACTCCCAATTCTGGTCGCCAACGATGGGCGCGTGCTTCCGCAAACCTTCGAGGGCGTTCAAATCACCTCGAGCGAGCTCAATAGCCTGACCTTGACTGGAGGTCGGATCGAACATGCAATAGGACGTGGTTCGAGCGATCAGACGGGGCTGGCCGTTACTGGTGGTACGCGTGAAAGCAATCAGTTTGACTTCGCCGGGGGCGATTGGAAAGTCACCAAGGATCTGACAGCTCAGTACTACTACGCCGGCCTCGATAACTACTATACGCAGCATTTTTTGGGATTGATTCACACCCTTGCCATCTCGGACAATCAGTCCCTAAAAACCGACCTGCGCTACTTCAAAACTGACTCGTCAGGTGCAAATAGCTCCGGTACGTCAGGCTACAGAGTTAGTGGCTACACCAAACACGGTGATGGAGAAATCGACAACCGTACCTGGAGTGCCGCGTTGATTTACACACTGGGTGGCCACGCGATTACTGCGGGGTACCAAAGTGTGTCGGATGGCAGCAACTTCACTCAACTCAGTCAGGGTAGCCTGGTAGACAAGGGCGCCGGTGGAGCAAGCCTGTATCTGTATACAGACCGCCTGATCCAAACCTTCACCCGCGCAGGCGAGCGCACAGCTTTCGGTCAGTATGCTTACGACTTCGCCGCTCTGGGTGTCCCTGGCCTAAAAGGCTCGGTCATGTACCTCTCTGGCGGTAACATTAAAACGACGTCAGGCACCAACCAAAAGGAATGGGAAAGAGACATTAGCCTGGACTACGTCCTTCAGTCGGGAGCGCTAAAAGGCGTCGGGTTCGGCTGGCGTAACGGCAAGTCCAACAGCGAAGCATCTCGTAACGTAGATCAGAATCGTATTTTTGTGAGTTATAGCATTCCGCTTCTCTAGATAGTGGTACGGGAACTTTGATTTAACCAACGTCCGAACCCGTTATGGCAGACAAACGATTGTAACGGGCGGGCCGGGATATCGGATGCTCATGATCGGCGCAGACCCGGAGTGCGACACGCCAGTCATGGTCAAGCTGGTCGTCGATGCCGAGGTAAGAGTGGTCCTTTTCTACCGGTCGGGTGCCATGCACCTCGGGCTGCATTTGATAGTGTCCATTCGAAGGCATACGATTGAGCTGGAAGGTGTCTACGTACAAGTTACAGATCCGCCACGGTGACACCACGCCGGAAGCGGTCAGCAGACCGGGAGGTGTTACTTGAAGCACACAACTGATATGCCCGCTAGCGTCATCACAAAACTCACCTACCTGGTCAAGCACGATGCGAAGCCCTATGTGCATACCGAGGCTCTGACCGGTGACAGTGAACCGCACTACTTTGCCGAGCAGGAGGAGCGCGAGGTCACGATACACAACGGTCGTCCGTTGGCAGGCAGCCTGTCTCTGGACAAGCAGGGGTTTGAGCTCCATCGGCGGGATACGGTGGTCGACGACCTCTACGACGATGCCTTGGTGGAAAGCGTCTACTATGACGAGGTCAAGGCCTTGATCAAGGAGCTGACGGGCGCGAGCCGGGTCGTCATCTTCGACCACACCAGGCGCAGCGACGCCGAGGGGCGGGATATTCGCGGCCCAGCCAGCCGTGTGCATAATGACTACACCGAGCGCTCGGGTCCTGAGCGTATTCGCGACGTGCTGGGCCTGGATCAGGCCGCCGCACTGGTGTCGGTGGCCCAGATTAACCTCTGGCGCCCGATGAGCGGGCCCGTCAAGCGCTCGCCGCTGGCCGTGCTGGACGCCTCGACGCTTGACTCCAATGACCTGCTGGCCACCGACTTGGTCTATCCGGATCGTATCGGTGAGATCTACCACCTGGCCTACAATCCGCAACAGCGCTGGTACTATTTTCCGGACATGCGCCGTGACGAAGTCTTGCTGATCAAGGGGTATGACTCACGTCACGACGGCCGTGCCCGCTTCACGCCCCATACCGCCTTCAAAGACCCCAATACGCCGCCGGGAGCCCCGCCGCGCGAGAGTATCGAAGTTCGCACCCTGGCCTTCTTTGATTAGGTTTTTGCCGCTTGGCGCGGGCCTCCCGCCGCGCGGTGTTTCCCCCCCCGTGCTTTACCAGGCGACCACCCGCTTCTCGTTGGTAGGGATGTATAGCGACTGGGTGAAGGGCTTGAACAGCTAACCACATTCGGCACGATCCGCAGTGCGCCAGTCCTCGACAATCAGCTGCTGAGTCTTTGGTGCGCGCGGATAGCTGATTCACCCGTGATATGGCTTAATTATAAAGATTCAACGATACCTGAAATTTAGGAAAACATAGCAGATCATGGTTGCTGTCAGGCCGACCAATATGTACTCGACGCGGGGTAGGAATATAACCAACCCACCTAGAGAAAACACGATCAAGGTGTTTTGTAGTATGTATTTTCTTATTTTAGGTACCGCTATGAAGTAGCCATATTGCTTGCCTAAGAAAAATAAAGCCATGCCGATGATTGACGTAATCTGGAAATCGCGCATCGCAATGTCATTCAAGATCGCATGTCTGATCAAATTTGCGAGGAGTGCTAGTCCCATAAATAGAAAAAGGTGCGAGTAGATTAAGGAGTGTCCACTCATACTACTTTCATTTTTGCTCAGTAGGTAAAAGCTATCAAAATAGATCCACCAGATACTGCAAATCATGATAAATCCGGTGATTGCCGCCATCACATTATAACGATCCCATTGAATGTCAGATAACCCTCCAGAAAGGCTAATTACCGACTCGCCCAATAAGATGAGGGTGAGTAAACCTAGTCGTTCAACCAAGTGTTCTGTATGTGCAGGCAATGGCTTTAGCTTACCCCAAGAAAACAAAGGGAGCAGAATGTCAAGAAAAATCCCAATGTAAGCGACAAGGTAACGCATAGGTGGGTCAAAAAGAATGGATGAAAGACTAACAACTGCGCTAACTAACAGGGCGAAGCCAAGCCTGGAGGAGAATTCGCTACGGTGATCGAATTTATTTATGGACGAAATGTACATAATACTGATGATGGCACGTATACCAAAATAGCAGGCAATAACAAGCGCATAGTTTACTTCCAATTCTTCCCCAATCCGTGCAGACAGCACAATGAGCAGCAACATTAAAAATAATGTTGCCAAGCGGTGAAGGTTACTGTCTGTATCAAACCTATTTGAGTAAATCGTGTGGCTGGACCAGATCCACCATAATGGAACAAAAAGCAGTAAAAATGTCCATAATTGCTCCTGTTCAAAATGGCCGTGATGAAGATGTCCAAGAGTATGCGTAACCTTGCCAATTGCAACAACAAAAATCAGGTCAAAAAACAACTCTAACCATGGGGCGTGTCGATTTTTTTCATAATACTTCAAAGATTTCATTCGCTGCTGGCTCCGTGTGTACCTCTTTAATGTAGAAGGAAACTAACGGATAAGCGAACGGGTGGACGGGCATAGGCGTCAACCTTGGGGGGCGGTCGCAAAAACTGAGTGCAACACCTGACCTAGTCCACCACCACGTCTGTTAGTACGGTCAATACGGAATCCAGCGTGCCATCGGGCCGATAGCAACATTGCGCACGGGCGGACCTTAGCGGGCAACTGGGCTGCTGTTCCGCCAACCATTCATTCAGCGCCTCGACCAGGACACGCGCCTCGACTATGGAATCTTCCGAGCTGTCAAAAATTAACATCGCCATTTTTTATGTCCTCGGTTCGCTGGGCTGATATTTTCGTGCCGCTGCTTTACGAGCGATGCTTATCGTTGGCAGCACCGTGGATTCCTCAATCTCCCGTATTGAAATATTATCGAATGCACACCTGGTGCGCGTGCGCAATGGGGCACGTTCGCCCTCGGCTACGGTGTGGGTGATGCCAAGCGATTTCACTATCTAGCGATTTCGTCAACTCACTAACGAAAGCTCAATCATCTGACTCATCTCGGTGAACTCTGGAGCCCCGTCATAGCGAAGCCCGTCAATGTAAAACGCTGGGGTGCCATTCACGCCGCTCCGTACGCCGCCATTAAAATCGGATTTTATTTTGGGTACGTAGGTACCGTCTTGCATGGCAAGATAGAGTTCTTCGTCGGAGAGGCCATGTTTTAGAGCGATGGCCCGAAACAGCGGCAGGCCCAATCGATCCTGATTTTCATACAATTCGTCGTGCGCCTCCCAGAAGAATCCTCGACTCCCGGCAAACTCAGCGGTGACAGCTGCAGCCATCGCATGCGGGTGAGCAGTGGTCAGTGGAAAATTACGGAACACGAACAGCAAATCATCGCGAAAATGCTGTTGCAGATTCTTGACTATCCAATACGCTTCAGCGCAATAGGGACATTGATAGTCGCCAAATTCCACCAGTGTGACCTTGGCATGCGCACTTCCCTGGCGATGGTCGCTGGCACTTACCGGGACTTTGAGAGTGGCCATGGGATCACCTGTTAATTTTAGGTTGGCGTGCTTTGTGATGAATTCGCCAGAGCATCCAGCGCATCCAGAATGCCGTCCGCCCCCGGATTGATTGCCATTGGTGAGATGTAGCTCCAGGCGATCACTCCCTCCTTGTCAATCACGAACAGCGCCCGCTTACAAACTCCCAGGTGGGAGTCGTACGCTCCATACTGTCGCGCCACAGCCCCTTTGGGCTCGAAATCGGCCAGCAGGCTGAAGTGAAAATTCCGATCTTTGGAAAAGGCCTGATGACACCAAGCGCTGTCAACCGAGATACCCAGTAGCGTCGCACCGTATTCTCTGAATGTGGGTAGCAACTGGTTGTACAAGGTCAGTTGGTCGCCACAAACCGAAGTCCAGTCTGCGGGATAAAACGCCAGTATCACGGGATTTCCCTTTAGCTCGCGTAGGGACAACTGCTGATCAGGGGTTGCGTACAGAGTGAAGTCGGGCGCGACAGTGCCGGCCGGCAGCGGCCCCTGAACCAGGTCGCCATTCGTTTCTTTCGCATCATCCAATTCTGAAGTGTGCATGGCTTGAGCCCTTATAGATGGGCGGTTGGGGTCTGCTCAGCGGGATACGACTTGCCCGGGGGGATAACTCCATCCACCGCCAAGTGATTTATAAATGGCGACGATGCCTCGATACACCTCGTTCGAGGCCTGAGCCTAAGTGTCTTCGGTTGCGAGACGTTCACTATCCGCATCAAGAAGCACGAGGAGATCCGCCGTGCCTTCGCGGTATTGGATTGAGGCCAGGTTGGCAGCGGAAAGGCTGGATTCGCTCTGACGCACCATTGACTATAGTCGTTGTTGGCGCTTGCCGTAATCGCTGAACGCGTTCTCCGTTTCCTCCAATGCCGGCAAGACCTCGCGCGCTCGTTCTTTTGCTGTCATTTTCGGCGGCTTTTTTATCCGATGGTTTTGGTGCGAACCGCAATCATGTCCTTGCTGATCGATTCGCCCCTGCGAATTCCGACATCGAAGCGTTGCTCGATCACGCTGGTGATTCCATAGCCTCATTTGCTGATGAGTTGGTGGTTTACGACTGGCGGTATTTTTGAGCACAAATTTATCAGACGTCGTTCGTCGGTATCCTGGGTCGCCCATAGCGTGTTTTGATGAGATCCGACTATCGTTATTGGATGGCGTAGTCTGCCGAGACTGCCATTCCCTCCAACGTAATCGTCTTCCTGAGCAATCTCAGCGTATTGCGGATCTCATGCCCCTATGTCTTGAGCATCGTTTACGGGGACGTAGATCCATCCGAATGAGTCCGTGTTATCCATCTTTGGAGACAACTCATCATGGCTACTCTCTGTGAAATATGTAATGCGAGACCCGCTGTAGCGCGAGTGACCGTATCGCAAAATGGCCAAGCCAGGACAATGTCCATTTGCGACCACGATTACCGTCAACTCTTACGCCATCAAAGCATGTTGAATCCATTCGACTCTCTACTGGGCGGGGGTGTGTCCCGCTTTTTCGACAGCATGGGCGGAGCAAAGGATCAAGCGGGTGATGACTTCAGGCTCTCTGCGCAAGTGCCTCGAGAATCTGTCGATGCAACCGATGCATTCAGTTCCCAGACGCTGGAAATCCTGCAACGCGCGGGTGAGAAAGCCCATGAGCTCAACCGTAGCGAGCTCGATACTGAGCATTTGTTGTATGTGCTTGCGGATACCGATGTGGGTACGGCGTTGCTTAAGGAGCTGAAGCTTTCTCCGGACGAGATCAAAGGCTACATCGATCAACATGCTCAGAGGGGCACAGCGGAGGCCCAGGCCCCGGTGGACCAGATGAGCATTTCGCCACGGTTAAAGAAAGTTTTCAATTTTGCGTTCCAGGCATCTCGTGATTTAGGACATTCGTACGTTGGCCCAGAGCATTTGTTGATCGGGCTTGCCTCTGTACCAGAAAGTATCGCCGGGACATTGCTTAAAAAATACGGCGTAACGCCTGAAGCCTTGCGGCAGAAGGTGGTCAAGGTGGTGGGTAAGGGGGCTGAGGATGGGCGAGTCGACACCCCGACGGGAACACCGACACTCGACAAGTTCGGTCGCGACCTGACGTCACTGGCTCGTGAGGGCAAACTGGATCCCGTACTGGGGCGCGCGCAGGAAATCGAAAATACCATCGAGGTGCTGGCGCGGCGCAGAAAGAACAATCCGGTTCTTATCGGCGAACCTGGCGTCGGTAAAACAGCCATCGTTGAAGGGCTTGCACAACGAATAGTAAAGGGCGATGTCCCTGAGATTCTGCGTGGCAGACGGCTGGTTGAAATCAATCTGAACTCAATGGTTGCGGGCTCTAAATATCGTGGTGAATTCGAGGAGCGAGCCAAGCAACTGCTTGATGAAGTCGCCGCAAAAAGCTCGGAGCTTATTCTGTTCATCGACGAGTTGCATACGATCGTTGGCGCGGGGCAGGGTGGTGAGGAGGGCGGCCTGGATATTGCCAACGTACTTAAACCCGCATTGGCACGCGGGGAGCTTAGTTTGATCGGTGCGACGACACTCAATGAGTATCAAAAGCACATCGAAAAAGACGCAGCGCTTGAACGACGTTTTCAGCCTGTGCTGATAGCCGAGCCCACCGTCGAACAGACCATCATTATCCTGCGTGGGCTGCGCGATAAGCTTGAGGCTCACCATCAGGTCACATTCGCCGATGAAGCATTTGTGGCGGCAGCAGAGCTGTCGGATCGTTACATCACCTCGCGCTTTTTGCCGGATAAAGCCATTGACCTGATCGATCAGGCAGCCGCCCGCGTTCGAATCAGTTCCTCCTCGAGGCCGGCTGGCATTCAGGAGCTGGAAGCGGAAATCACGCAACTTAAACGTGAACAGGATTATGCATCCTCCCGTAAACGTTTTGATGAATCCAAAGGCTTCGAAGAACGCATTGGTCAAAAACAAGCGCAACTGGGAGAGGAAACAGAAGCCTGGGAGCGCAAGACAGGTTCCGAAACCCTTGAGGTGACCCTGGAGTCAATTGCCGAGGTGCTGTCCCGTCTCACCGGTATTCCTGTGACCGAGCTTACGCAAGAAGAGCGTCAAAAATTGTTGAATATGGAAGAGACGTTGCGTGATCGGCTGGTCGGGCAGGAAGATGCTGTTCTCGCGGTCAGCGATGCCGTTCGTTTGTCTCGAGCCGGACTTGGCCAAGCCAACAGACCTATTGCCACGTTCCTCTTTCTTGGCCCTACGGGCGTTGGCAAAACTGAACTTGCCAAAGCGTTGGCGGAAACGGTGTTTGGTGACGAGCAATCGATCATTCGTATTGATATGTCGGAGTACATGGAGCGGCATGCGGTTGCTCGTTTGATCGGTGCGCCACCCGGTTATGTGGGATACGACGAGGGCGGTCAGTTGACAGAGCGTGTCCGCCGCAAGCCCTACAGTGTGATTCTGCTCGACGAGATCGAGAAGGCGCATCCCGATGTGAGCAACGTATTGCTTCAGGTATTCGACGATGGGCGTCTCACGGACGGCAAGGGACGTGTTGTGGACTTCAGCAATACGATCATCATTGCCACCAGTAACCTGGGCTCTCCCATCATCATGGAGAATCTCGAGCGCCCTGAAGATGAACGCCTTACGGAAAAAGCGTTACGTAATGAATTGATGGGAGTCTTGAAAGGGCATTTTCGTCCCGAATTCCTGAACCGTATTGATGACATCATCGTGTTTCATGCCCTTACCCGTGACAACATCCGATCGATTGTGAACATTCAGCTTGATCGGGTCATTCGAACCGCAGCTGCACAGAACATTACAGTGAAAGTTGATGGCTCACTCATTGATCATCTGGCGGACGTTGGTTATCAGCCAGAGTTTGGCGCGCGCGAGTTGAAACGTCAGATTCGCCAGACCGTCGAAACGCGGCTTGCGAAGGAAATGCTCGCTGGCAAGCTGAAAGCCGGCGACAGTGTCGAGTTGGGTTACGACAAAGAGCGTGGCGAAGTGGTCTTCAAAAAGGTCGAGGTGGATGCGTCAAAGACTTCCGAAAAGGGTAGTCCACCTGGCCAATCGGATGATCTGACACCTGCCGCGGAGACTGGGACTTAGCCTCATGCTTGGACGGGCCCGGCAGACTGAAGACGCAAGTGTGGAGGGTTATCGTGTCAAAGCCTGATTCTGAAAGGCGTGAGCGCAACTCGACGCTGAAAAATTTCAGACTTCAGTGGGCGCTGATGAGTGCTTACGAACGTTTCGAACAATTGGTTGTTCTTGCGCTCAGTCTCATCATCGCGTCTGTGATTATGATGGCGCTACTGCAGCTCTGTCGCAGGGTCGTGCCGTTGTTGATCAGTGGTGCGATTGATCCTCTGGACCACGATGTTTTCCAGGCCCTCTTTGGCTCAATCTTCACCGTGCTGATAGCCCTGGAGTTCAAGCATTCGATTGTGCGCCCCGCCTTAAGACGCAACAGCATCGTTCAGGTTCGCACAGTGCTGTTGATCGCCCTGCTGGCGCTCAGCCGGAAGTTCGTTATTCTCGATTCTGCCGCTACTCCTGCGCTCACCATTGCCGCACTAGGATTTGCCACCCTGGTACTCGGCATCGTCTGCTGGCTCTTACGAGAGCGTGATAAGGATGACTTACGAGAAAGTGATAAGGATGAATAGCTACAATTCTTGGTGAACGCTCCGGATCTGGTGCTTAGTCCTGAAGAATTTGCGGAACTGAGCGCTCAGCTTGAAAGCTCTGCTCAACACGCCTGGCCGTGGACGCATTACCGGTCCTGATGTGGGATGAGGGTCAATGCTATGGCCGTTGAAGGCAATGCAGAACAATTATTGGGCGTCGTCATTTTGCTTGCCGCCGCCGTGCTGGTAGTGCCGCTGTTCAAACGCATCGGGCTCGGCTCAGTGGTCGGTTACCTGGCGGCGGGCCTGATCATTGGCCCCTTCGGACTGCAACTTTTCAATGACCCCCACACCATCCTTGAGGTGGCCGAGTTGGGCGTGGTCATGTTTCTTTTTGTGATTGGCCTGGAGATGAAACCCTCTCACCTATGGGACCTGCGTAGGCAGATCTTTGGGTTGGGCAGCCTGCAGGTGGTGGTCAGTGCATGTCTGCTCACTTTTGTCGGCATGGCTTTCGGATTCTCTTGGCAGGTGTCATTTGTCTGCGCAGCGGGTTTTGTACTCACCTCCACGGCTCTGGTTATGCAAGTTCTCTCGGAACGCGGTGACATTACCGAGCCGAGAGGGCAGCACGTCGTGTCCATTTTGCTGTTTGAAGACCTGTTGATAGCCCCTTTGCTGGCGGTGGTGGCATTTCTGGCGCCCACGGAGTTGGCGAATGGACCCACGTCTCCACTTTGGCAACGCATAGGTATCGCAGCGCTGTCCTTGGGTGCATTGGTGGCCATCGGGTTGTGGCTGCTCAATCCCCTGTTTCGGGTATTGGCCCAAGTCAAAGCGCGCGAGGTAATGACTGCCGCTGCGCTGCTGGTTGTGTTGGGCGCAGCGTTGCTGATGGAACTCGGCGGTCTTTCAATGGCGATGGGGGCTTTCGCGGCCGGTGTGTTGCTGTCCGAATCCACTTTCCGCCACCAGTTGGAGGCCGACATCGAGCCGTTTCGCGGCCTGCTGCTGGGGCTGTTTTTCCTCGGCGTCGGCATGTCGCTGGATCTGCAATTGGTGGCCGAGGCCTGGAAGCTCATCATCTCCGGCGTGCTGGCGCTGATGGTGGTCAAGGCGCTGTGTATTTATGCGGTCGCGCGCCTCGCGAAAAGCGGTCATGACGACGCGCTGGATCGCGCCTTGCTGATGGCGCAGGGGGGCGAATTTGCTTTTGTGCTGTTTGCCCAAGCGCTCAAACTCAGGGTCATCAGTCCTGAAGTCAACGCCAATATGACGGCTATTGTGGTGCTCTCCATGGTCATAACGCCGGTGACTTTATTGTTGTACAAACGGTTTGCTCGCGCGCGGACCGTTTCCCTGGACGGTGTGGAAGCCGCACAGAATCTGCGCTGCAATGTACTCATCATCGGTTTTGGCCGTGTGGGGCAGATTGCCTGCCAAGCGCCGCTCGCTCAGGGAGCGAAAATTTCCATCATCGATATAAATCCAGAGGTCATCCGCGCCGTGACACCCTATGGTTTCAAGGTCTATTACGGCGATGGCGCCCGCCATGAAATATTGCACGCCGCTGGCGCCCATCACGCTCGCGCCATCATTGTTTGTGTGGACGATAAAAAAGCCGCGACTCGCATTGTCGAAAGTACGCGGCACTTCTGCCCGCAGGTGAAATTGGTGGTACGCGCTTTTGACCGCGAACATGCGCTGGAATTGGTCAAACACGACGCCGACTACATAGTGCGGGAAACCTTTGAGGCCGCCCTGCTGCTCGGCCGTCAGGCCGTGGTGACTCTGGGGGCGTCGGAGCACGAAGCCGACGCGGTGATCGACGAAGTGCGCAAACGCGATGCCGAACGTTTTGCCTTGGAAACATCGGGCGGGCTGTTTGCCGGGCGAGCGTTGGTGCTGGGAAATATTGAGCGCATCGAGCCGCCGAACCCTGAGGCGCGGGAGGCGCGGGAGGCTCGGTGAGCATCAGTCACAGTGTCGGCTCAACTGCGCTTCAGCGCAGAAAACTGACCACTCAACCACGTATAAAGCTGAGAAACCGCAGGGCTGATCTGCTTGCGATGCGGGCACACCAGACTCAACGGCGAAGCTTCGCCAGGATAATCCGGTAGCAGCACAAGCAGGCGCTCAGCGGCGATATCGGCACTGACATCCAGCCAGGATTTGTAGGCGATACCTTCACCTTCCAATGACCAGCGCCGCACGACATCGGCGTCATCGCTGAACAGTGGCCCCGAAACCTGCACGGTTTGTCCGCCCAGGTTCCACTTGTCGTAGACCCGGCCATTTTGCAGATAGAGCAGGCAGGCATGCTTGCTCAAGTCATCCGGTGTTTGGGGAGAACCGCAGCGTTGCACATACTCCGGCGAGGCAACCAACACCCGCTGGTTCCACGGTGCAAGCGGCAGTGCCACGTAGTTGGCGTCTTCATTCGGGCCGTATCGAATCGCCACGTCCACCGGGTCGCGAAACAGATTGGCCATCTGGTCCGACAGGAAAAAACGCAACGTCAATTCCGGATGCTGACGGCGGAACAGCGTCAACCACGGCAGCAGTATGTTGCGCCCCAGATCGGATGGCGCTGTCACTTGCAGTACGCCCCGCAGCGTGGCGTTCTCACCACGCAGGTTTTCCTCGCCTTGCTTCAGGGTCTCAAGCACTGAGTGGGCGGTGGGCAGATATTGCTCGCCCTCGGCAGTCAATCGCAGGCTGCGAGTGGTACGGGCGAACAGGCGCACGTCCAGTTCGCGTTCCAGACGTTTGATGGCGGCCGCGACCTGACCAGGCAGCAGGTCAGCCTCCAGCGCCGCTGCGGTGAAACTGCCCAGCGCGGCACTGCGGATAAATAAACCAAGATCATCGATGCGGATCATTTTCACTCCTGCAGTGAAAGTGTTGGCGCATTCTGCTTGTTTTTCTTTGTACATGGGAAGTCGAAGATGGCTACAAGTGAGCGCATCAACCCTTCAGACAGCGAGTGTCCATGAAAGCCATCACCTTTACCGAACATGCTTTGCCCATCGACAATCCACACGCATTGATCGACATCAGCCTCCCGGTGCCCAGGCCTGGCCCACGGGATCTGCTGGTCGAAGTTCGCGCGGTATCAGTGAATCCGGTCGATACCAAGGTGCGCGCCGGAACTTTCACAAAAGAACCGAAAATCCTCGGCTGGGATGCCACAGGCATTGTCCGCGAGGTCGGCTCTGAGGTGACGCTGTTTCAGCCGGGTGATGAAGTGTTCTATGCAGGCTCGATTGCCCGCACCGGCAGCTACAGCGAATTCCATTTGGTCGATGAGCGGATCGTCGGGCACAAGCCTCGTTCATTGAGTGCAGCCGATGCGGCCGCGTTGCCGTTGACCTCAATCACTGCCTGGGAATTGTTGTTTGACCGGCTCGGTGTCGTCGAGGGTTCGGGGGAGGGCAAGTGCCTGTTGATCACTGGAGCGGCTGGCGGCGTCGGTTCGATGCTGGTGCAACTGGCCCGACAGTTGACCCGCCTTACCGTCATCGGTACCGCCTCACGCCAGGAAACCGCTGATTGGGTGCGGCAGTTGGGCGCGCATCACGTGATTGATCACAGCCAGCCACTGCTCGCACAGTTGCAAGCGCTCGGCGTGGCGGAGATCGACTATGTCGCCAGCCTGACTCACACCGAACAGCACTTTGCACAACTGATTGACGTGCTCAAGCCGCAAGGGCGCCTGAGTGTGATTGACGATCCCGAAAGCCTCGACGTGATGCCGCTCAAGCGTAAGTCGCTGTCGTTGCATTGGGAGCTGATGTTCACCCGCTCGCTGTACGAAACCCCGGACATGATCAACCAGCATCACCTGCTCAATCGGGTCAGCGCTCTGATTGACCAAGGTGTTCTGCAAACCACTGTGGGCGAGCACTTCGGTGCGATCAATGCGGCAAACATGCGTCGTGCCCATGCGCTAGTCGAGAGCGGCAAGGCCCGGGGCAAGATCGTTCTCGAAGGTTTCTGATTTCACTTAAGGCGGGTCGCTTGCGGGCCCGCTGAACCGCCTGCGGCATCACTTGCCATTTTTTTAATGTTGGAGCGTTGACGATGAATTCGTCCAGTAACGTGTTGGTATCGATTGCCGTACTCAAGGCCAAGGCAGGCAAAGAGCTGGCATTGAAACAAGAACTGCTGGCGCTGGTAGAGCCGACCCGAGCAGAGCCGGGCAATCTCGACTATGTGTTGTTCGAGTTGCGTGATGAGCAGGGCACGTTCTACATGCGCGAGGCTTTCAGGGATCAGGCGGCGCTGGATGCGCATTTTTCGATGCCTTACTTTCAGCGCTTTGCCGCGACGGCAGATGACCTGCTGAAAGAGCCGTTGCAACTGATATTCCTTGAGCAGGTATCGGCTTGATCATTCAACCTGCTGAACCGCACCACCTCGGCCGGGCGTGGACGCGGCCGGCGTATCAATTTGCTCCAGGGCGCGGCTTTACTCCGAATTGCGGAACGAGGTGAGCGCCCAGCTCCTCAATGACTTGCGCAGCAGGGCGCTTTCCGTACTTGAGATTCAGGATAACGTGGTCCACCCCGATTTCCTCAAGCGCCTCCAGCAAAGCCCGGAGGTGGACGCGTCCAAGCCTGAACCCCAAATGAATGTGAGTGGGTGGCGTGGACGGGTTCTCACTGAGGTCGATGTAAAGCGACTGAGTGAAGGGCTTATAGATGGAACCACATTGCTTCATGACTTCCAGTCGCCAATCTTCCACGATCAGTCGCTGCATTTTCGGCGCGCGCGGATAGTTGATCCATCCGACGCTTTCGCGCGCGATCCAATCCAGTGACTGGCGGCTATGCCCGGTCACGAGCATTGGAATGACCTGGGTTGTGGGTTTCGGAATGAGGTCTGCGCCCAGCAGCTCACCACCGCTCCAGCGGATGGGTTCAAAGCTTGTGCTGTGGGCTCGGCGAATCACTTCGTAGTGCTCTCGAAAGATTTCTCCGCGCCTTTCGGGATCGACGTCAAAGGCCGAAAACTCCACTGGGCGATCGCCGGAGGCTACCCCAAGAATCAATCGACCTGCGCTCAACTGATCGACGCTGGCTGATGCCTTGGCCGTGTGCAGAGGATGGTGTAAAGGGATGGCGATGGATGCGGTGCCTAGCGCTATCTCCGACGTATGAGCGGCCATATAGCCCAGGTAAACCCATGGGTCGAAGACTTGGCCAACATCGCCGAAACCAGGGTCCCGAAGAGGCACGTCGCGAAACCAGAGCGCGGAGAAGCCCAGTGCCTCTGCTCGCTTGGCCAATTCGACCTGGTTGAGCATGCTCGGAGTGTCCCCATCGAAGGCCTCCAAAGGAAAGAACAATCCCAGGCTCAAATGACCCGGAGTGAAGGTTCGGCTGAACCCTCGATGCTCCTGATAAGGAACCGTGCTTGGCCGATACATAATCATCTTCCTCAATGGAAGAACGTGAACCGCGGGTCGACCGGATTGAGAGGCGAGTTGTTGGCGATATGCGCGTGCAGGTCCGGATTGGCAAGGAACGGGCGGTCAAAGGCAATCAGATCGCTCCAGCCCAATACTGATCACTCAGCAACGGACTTGGATTCATGCAAGAAGCGTAGGCGGTTTTGCAGAGAACCGCCATGTTCTGGGCGTGCGGAACTCGGATTTTGGCGCCAAGACTAAGATCAATCATCCACCACTGACCTTCCAGTGTTTGACGTTATCAGCAAACACCATCTGCTTCATCTCATGAGCAATACCATAAGCCAGCGATTCATGGGCGGCGATGACCTTTTCCTCCGCAGACAAGCAATGAAAAATATCGAGTTTGGTCGCTGCGTCAGCGGTTTCGAGCATGAAGATTTGCACGTAGCGCGCAAGGTCATTGTCGAGGCTGGACAGGTATTCTCGCAGTCGTTGATGGTCGACGGATTTTTGGCTGAAGTACCAGTTCATCGGATGAATCAGAAAGCGTGCGTGAGGGGATGTGATGCGCCGGCCTGCCGCCAGAAACATGATGATGCCCATCGATTCGATATTGCCGGCGTTGATTGCGCAAAGCGGTACGGGCAAGGACTTCAGGAACGTGTAGAGCGTGAAGCCAAAATTGGTGCTGCCCCCGCAAGTGGACAGGTTCAGGAGAAGGGAGGTGGCACCCTGGTCGATGGCTTCAAGGCAGCAATCCCTGAAGCGCTCGGTCGTTGCCTGGTCGATCTGGCAATGAAAATGCACGATGTGTTCAGTCATTGATTTACCTCCTGGGTGCGATGCGGGGGAGGGCTTCCAAGCGCTATTGAGTCTAGTAAACATCGCTTATTCAGGGCGAAAAACCGTCGTAAGGTGACACCGATGAATGGGACAGCCGTCAGTCGACTGGTCGCCGTTTCCAATGGAACCAAACGCCCGAATCCGCTCGTCGCGAGCCCCGTATTTCCGTTCAAACTTTCCGTTTTCTGCATCCTCCGAATTGTACGGGCCCATGCTCGTGCCAACGATGTAGAGGTGAACAAAATGGCCAATACAGGAAATAACAATCCAGGCAATTTTTCCAATGATCCTGACAAGGCTTCAGAAGCCGGAAAGAAAGGCGGAGAAGCGTCTGGCGGCAACTTTGCCAACGATCCACAACGCGCGTCTGAAGCGGGTCAAAAGGGAGGTCAAGCTTCTGGCGGACAGCCCTCGCGCGATAAAGACAGCATGTCCGGAGGTGGGCAGGGTACAAATCGCGGAGGGGAATTTGCCGACGATAAGGAAAACATGTCCAAGCCAGGCCAAAAAGGCGGCCAGGCTTCCGGCGGACAACAGTCCAACAAGGCTGATCAATCGTCCAGCGGCGGGCAAGGAAGCGGACGCGGTGGCAATTTCGCCGATGACCGTGACAAGTCGTCTGGAACGGGGCGCAATGATGATGGGATGAGCGGAGGTGGAGGACGTAAGTCCTGATGTCGTCTGACCCTATCAAGCCCCGAACTTTTCGGGGCTTGATATCGATGGCAATGCTCGTCTTATCTTGCTTGAGTCATGCTGATGGGGCTAGATCGCCTTCACCCTTGTCTCCTCGCCAGGATCAATTTATCCCACTGAGATTTCACAAGATGCACGCCAATGACGATGACTTCGTTGTTGTGGACTCGCGAAACTCGGCCAATCTAGCGCCTTTCTCGGGAGCACTCACAGGTAGCTGGTAATGAGCATGGGGTAGGGCAGTTGAAGGATTGAATGGAACATCTTCACTAAAGGACGCAGCACTTATGGAAACTCCCTTTTCTCAAGTCAGTGAGCGTTTGAACGGTCGCCGATTCACGGTAGCGGAAAACTCCCACGGGCTATCCGGTACAGGCACAGTATTTCTTTACCATGTCGAGGAGGATGCCATTTCGGGTACTTACCAAGGCGGGCGTATCCGTATCGGTAATCAGGTTGGGCGCGTGACAGGCCCCGATACTATTGAGCTTCTTTATCAGTGTTTGACCACGGATGGCGAGATTCTTGCCGGCTGGTCTCGTGGCACGGTCGGCGTGGATCGCGCAGGACGTACCACGCTGACCTTCGTATGGGGTTGGTTGTCGGGTGCGACTGGAGGAGGGGAGTCGAGTTACGTGGAGCTTGCCGCGCTTCAGTACGTTGCCCCAGTGGGGGAGACATTTACATAACGCGTGCGATGGCGAATATTGCGCGGTTTCTTTCGCCGCCTTAGACATCACTGTTACGTAAGGTCAAATCGCTCCAACGCATAATCCTTACCTGCCAAGGTCAGTTCAAAAATGGTGGCGCCAAACGTACCTCGGGTCACTTTTTGCGTCACCAGACGTTTAGCCTGGAGTTGCTTTAGGCCGGCTTCAACTTCTACCGTGCTGAGGGAGACAAGTTTGCAAACCGAGTTCAAGTTTGCAACTTTTCTGAAGTTCGCATGATAGGCTAAAACTTCCATCAACAGCGTTTGGTTATCGGTCAACCTTGGAAACTGAGGGTTGTTATTTTTGTAAACTTTTCGCTCTATCTCGTGTAACTCGCCGTCAGTTCCATCAGGGATGCGGACGTAGTAAATCGCTAGAGACAGCGTGCTGATGAAAATCGCGATAATCATCAGCAACGACCAATTCGGCATTGGCGTTTCCAGCAAAAGCCACTCGCCCAAACGTAGCAGCCAGCTCGTGGTATCGGCCAACAATGTCAGGTCGAAATAAGTTTCGAGCGACGTTATGGCCACCCAAGCGACAACGAAAATGCCAGCCAGGAAGGCCATAGCCTTGGGCGTGAACGAGGAATGCTTGCCTTGTGCTGCCATGCTACTCGTCTCGACCGCAGAAACTGATGCTTTCAGCATAGCAGTGGAAAAGCGGGCGTCTGGCACCTCACCTGCAAGGTCCAGCATTTGGCCTTATCAAACCAACGGACTCCCGCGCATCCCTCGCGCCGGATCATCCAGCAACCTGAATTGCTCCACCATAAAATCAATCAACATCCGCATCGACGGCAGCATCCCTTGCCTGCTCGCAAACACCGCATAAATCATCTCGGTCCGCGGTGCCCAATCAGGCAACACCACCACCAGCTGCCCGCGCTCGATAAAGTCGTGCACCAGCGACATCGGCATTTGCGCAATGCCGACGCTGTCTATCGCCGCGCAGCGCAGCATTGGATGAGGTCGTCCCACAGGTATTGTTATCGCCACTGCTCCCTGTAGGAGTGAGCCTGCTCGCGATGGCAGTGGATCAGCCAACATTTCTTTTGAATGTAAATCCGCTATCGCGAGCAGGCTCGCTCCCACATTGGATGGTGTCGTCCCACAGGTATTGTTATCGCCGCTGCTCCATGTAGGAGTGAGCCTGCTCGCGATGGCGGTGGGTCAGCCAACATTTCTGTTGAATGTAAATCCGCTATCGCGAGCAGGCTCGCTCCCACATTGGATGGGGTCGTCCCTCAGGTATTGTTATCGCCGCCGCTCCCTGTAGGAGTGAGCCTGCTCGCGATGGCAGTGGATCAGCCAACATTTCTGTTGAATGTAAATCCGCTATCGCGAGCAAGCGCGCTCCCACATTGGATGGTGTCGTCCCACAGGTATTGTTATCGCCGCTGCTCCCTGTAGGAGTGAGCCTGCTCGCGATGGCGGTGGGTCAGCCAACATTTCTGTTGAATGTAAATCCGCTATCGCGAGCAGGCTCGCTCCCACATTGGATGGTGCCGTCCCACAGGTATTGTTATCGCCGCTGCTCCCTGTAGGAGTGAGCCTGCTCGCGATGGCAGTGGATCAGCCAACATTTCTATTGAATGCAAATCCGCTATCGCGAGCAGGCTCGCTCCCACATTGGATGGGATCGTCCCACAGGTATTGTTATCGCCGCCGCTCCCTGTAGGAGTGAGCCTGCGCACGATGGCAGTGGATCAGCCAACATTTCTGTTGAATGTAGATCCGCTATCGCGAGCAGGCTCGCTCCCACATTGGATGGGGTCGTCCCACAGGTATTGTTATCGCCGCTGCCCCCTGTAGGAGTGAGCCTGCTCGCGATGGCGGTGGATCAGCCAACATTTCTGTTGAATGTAAATCCGCTATCGCGAGCAGGCTCGCTCCCACATTGGATGGTGTAGTCCCACAGGTATTGTTATCGCCGCTGCCCCCTGTAGGAGTGAGCCTGCTCGCGATGGCGGTGGATCAGCCAACATTTCTGTTGAATGTAAATCCGCTATCGCGAGCAGGCTCGCTCCCACATTGGATGGTGTAGTCCCACAGGTATTGTTATCGCCGCTGCCCCCTGTAGGAGTGAGCCTGCTCGCGATGGCGGTGGATCAGCCAACATTTCTGTTGAATGCAAATCCGCAATCGCGAGCAGGCTCGCTCCCACATTGGATGGGGTCGCCCCACAGGTATTGTTATCGCCGCCGCTCCCTGTAGGAGTGAGCCTGCTCGCGATGGCAGTGGATCAGCCAACATTTCTTTTGAATGTAAATCCGCCATCGCGAGCAAGCTCGTTCCCACAGGCCTCGCGCTGCTCGGCAGCGGCTACACGTCCAGCATCTGATCCGTATTTTCCTTCGCCATCTGCCTCTGTCATGCACCCACCCTCACGCTCACAATGACAGCACGGTCCGCAGTCGCGCAGTCACTGCACCGTAAACTCATAATGTAGGAGGCCCCATGGGCAAGATGGCAATTTTCCTCGGTGGATTTCTGGTGTTAACCATTTTGATTGGTGCCCTGGCCACGATCTCTCCCGTTTAGTCCTTTCCTCCCGGCAGCACAAAGCAAAACGCCTCCACATCGGGAGGTGTTTGCGATTTGTGTTCGGCAATCACTCCGCCCGCCAGCGCCGCGCCTGCACAATCAGCGCCGGGGCAAAGTGCAGCACGACCATCCGCACCAAATGATGCGTCAGGATGAACACCACGTTCAGCCCGCCACTGAACGCGACGATGGCAATGGTTTCAATGGCACCCGGCATGTACGCCAGCCACAACGACAGCGGATCGCTGCCCAGCAGCCGCCCGGCTACACCGGCAAACGCGGCGGCGATCAGCAACATCAGGCCGACGGCGAGCAGCCCGGCGCGGCCATGGCGTACCAGCTCGGCGAAGCTGATGTCCTTGAATTTCGAGCCAATCAGCACGCCGATCAGCACGGAGGCGGAGTCGACGCTCCACTGCGGCAGGTGGAATGTCTGGAGGTAGCCCAGCTTGATGCAGGCGGCGGTGAGCACGATGGCGGTGAGCATGAACGGCGCTGGCACGCCGACGCTCAACAGCACGCGGCCGAGCAGCAGGCACAAGGCGATCAGCGACAGCAGGGTCAGCGCCGTACTCACGTCCAGCGGGCTGCTCTGGGCCAGCGCCACGTCGACATGTCCGGGAATGCAAAAACTGACCAGCAAGGTGATCGACAACAGGCGGACCAGATGCACGACGATCACTTTGCTGGACGCGCGTTCAGACTCGATCAAGTCGAAGACGGCGGCGAGTGCGCCGGGGTACACGGATAACAGCGAGTCCTTGAGGTTCCAGCCCGAGACTCTGAACAACCAGAAACCGGCCACGGAACTCTGGACCATCAGGCACAGCAGCATGAAGCCGAGGCTGGGCAACATGGCCGCCACGGTGTGATTGTCCCACGAGGTAAACATCAGGCCGGTCGCAATCCCCAGCACGATTTGCACATAGCCAAGGCCGAAGGGCAGGGTGGGGGAAAATCGCAGATTGCTGGCGATCAACGCGCTCGCGAGTATCGAGCCCAACAACAGGCCGTGGGGGATACCGGCGTATTGCAACACGGTGCCGACGCCGGTGGCGATCAGCAAACACACCAGGGTTTTCATGAGTCTTCCTTGATTCTTGAAGTGCGCCAACGCTTCCATTTGGGCCGTGTACGTTTTCCCACTTAATGGCGTGAGGCGTCAAGTACGTGCGTCTCAGTGTTGTCAGTGTGAGTTACCGGGTATGGCGAGCGGCCGTCCGTGGGCCCGCCCCTGTCGATCAGAAGCGGGTTATCGCGAACCCTCCCGACTTCATTGCCTGGCCTGCGGCGAATGCGGGTTGTGGTCGGTGTGTTTCGGTCCAGCCAATGCCCACGCCACCACCCCAATCAGCGGCACAAACACGATCACCACGATCCACATGAGTTTGTTGGTCGATTTGCCTTCGGCTTTGCGCACTCGGTTGATTGCCCATAGCTCGACCAGCAACAGAACGGCTGTCAGCACGATCCAGATTGTTTCGATTTGCATGAGTCACCCTCCAGATAGTCCTTCTGTTAGGTGAGCCGTGGTGGGCAGGGTTCATTAAATTTTGGTGGAGGCTTGTGCTGGGTTGCTCGCGAGGGTGATCTGTCAGTCAAATCTGCTTTGACTGTCAGGGCCTCATCGCGAGCAGGCTCGCTCCTGTAGGGATTGCGGGGGTTCATTAGATCGAGTTGGCGAGTTTTCCGGTGGAGAGGCGGCGCTTGTAGGCGCTGTCGCGGTTGGCCAGCCAGTAGTAGAGCGGCGAGGTGATGAGCAGGCCGACCAGCCAGGACAGGTCAGCGCCGTTGATGTGTTCGGAGATTGGCCCGACGTACAGCGGCGTGTTCATGAACGGAATCTGCACCGCGATCCCGATCGCATACGCCAGCAACGCTTGCGGGTTGTAGCGTCCATAGATCCCGCCATCGACCTTGAAGATCGAATCGATGTCGTACTGACCTTTGTGAATCGCGTAGAAATCGATCAGGTTGATCGCGGTCCACGGCACCAGTACCACGAGCAGCACCAGCACCATATCGACGAAGTGCCCGATGAAGTTGGCGGAGGCGCCGACGGCGGCGAAGCAGCAGGCGGCAAGGATGATGACGGAGAGGACGGCGCGGCTTTTGGCGGTCGGGATCCAGCGGTAGGCGAAGGTTTGCACCAGGGTGATTACCGACAGCACAGCGCCGTAGAGGTTGAGGGCGTTGTGGCTGATGACGCTGAGCAAGAACAGCACGAGCATCAACGGGCCGATGGAGCCGGTGGCGAGTTTGACCGCGTCCATGGTGTCCATGCCCACGGGCGTGGCGAGGACGGCGACGGCGCCGAAGATGAACGAGAGGCTGGAACCGAGGACGGTGCCCAGGTACGTGGTCCAGAACGTAGCAGCCACCGGCACGCTCGCCGGCAGGTAGCGCGAGTAGTCGGAGACGTAGGGGGCAAAGGCGATTTGCCAGAGCGCGGCGAGGGAGACGGTGGCCAGCCAGCCGGAGATGTTGAAGCTGCCACGGGTGAGGAAATCGGCGGTCTGCACGTGGGTGAAGATGTAGCCGAAACCAAGCACGATGCCGGCGCCCAGCACCCAGGTGCCGATGCGGTTGAGTACGTGGATGAACCGGTAGCCGATGATGCCGATGATGCCGGAGCCGAGGGCGCCGATGATGATGCCGACCGGCACCGGCACGCTGTCCACCACGCCGTGCAGGGATTTGCCGGCAAGAACGATGTTGGAAGCGAAGAAGCCGATGTACATGATGCCGGCGATCAGCACCACCAGCAGGGCGCCGAGGGAGCCGAACTGGGCGCGGCTCTGGATCATTTGCGGAATGCCCATCTGCGGGCCTTGCGCCGAGTGCAGCGCCATCAGCACGCCGCCGACCAGGTGGCCAACGAGGATGGCGACGATGCCCCACACCAGGTTGAGGTGGAACATCTGCACGCCGAGGGCGCCGGTGACGATGGGCAGCGGGGCGATGTTGCCGCCGAACCAGAGGGTGAACAGGTCACGGGTCTTGCCGTGGCGATCTTCGGGCGGCACGTAGCCGATGGTGTGTTTTTCGATGAGCGGGGCGGCGGTTGTTGCGGTGGTAACCATGACGGACTCCAAGGCAATTTGAGTACGTGGACGTACTTCGGTGAGCGCCGCACGGGGGCGACGCTTTTCTTGTTGGAGTGATGATGTGCGGTGGGGGCGGATAGATAAATTAGTAAGATTGTGGGTATAGACGTTAAAAAAAGTAGGTCGTTTGGTCACCGCAAAACCCTGTGGGAGCTAGCCCGCCAGCGATAGCGATTTGACAGTCAACATTGATTTGGCTGTCAGATCGCTATCGCTGGCGGGCTAGCTCCCACAGGGATTTTTTGGGTGTTCGGAATCTTTGTTATTCAGTGATCGATAGCAGCATCCGTTGCAACATGGCGTCGCAGGCAATGAGTTGTTCGAGGCTGACGAATTCGTCGGGTTTATGGCCCTGGTCCATGCTGCCGGGGCCGCAGACGACGGTGGGAATGCCGGCGGCATCGAACAGGCCGCCCTCGGTGCCGAAGGCCACGGTGCCGAACGCTCGGGAGCCGCAGAAACTGGCGATCAACTCGGCCGCTTCGCTGTGTGCATCAGTCGCCAATCCCGGATACGCCGACAACTGGCTGAATCGAATCTCGCTCTGTTCACTCACGGCACGCATGCGCGGCAACACCTGTTGCTCGGCAAAGGCCTTCAACGCCTGTGCAACTTCACTCGGATCATACGAGGGCAACGCGCGGATTTCGAAGTCGAAGCGGCAATCGGCGGGGACGATGTTCAAGGCCTTGCCACCGCAAATCACCCCGGTTTGCACAGTGCTGAACGGCGGATCGAACCGCGCATCGTGATGCTCGGGGGCTTTGAGTCGGTTGCCGATCCGCCCCAGCTCACCAATCAGTTCGGCGGCGTATTCGATGGCATTGACCCCCAGCGGCGCGTAGGCGGAGTGGCACGCTTCACCGTGGACATCGCAGCGCATCGCCAGTTTGCCTTTATGCCCGAGCACCGGCTTGAGCTCGGTCGGCTCGCCGATAATGCACAGCATCGGTTTGACTGGGCGCTGTTCCAACTCCGCCAGCAACGAACGTACGCCGAGGCAGCCGACCTCTTCATCGTATGAAAGCGCGATGTGCACCGGCAGCCGCAACCGGGCGTTCACCAGCGACGGAACGAGGGCCAGTACACAAGCGATGTAGCCTTTCATGTCCGCCGTGCCGCGCCCGAACAGTTTGCCGTCGCGCTCGGTGAGTTCAAACGGCGCAACAGTCCACGGCTGGCCGTCGACGGGCACCACGTCGGAGTGCCCCGACAGCACGATGCCCGGCCGATCCGCCGGGCCAATGGTCGCGAACAGATTGGCCTTGCTGCGCTGCTCGTTGTAGATCAGCTCGCAAGGCACATCGAAACCCTCGAGGTAGTCGCGGATGAACTCGATCAGGTGCAGGTTGGATTCGCGGCTGGTGGTGTCGAACGCCACCAGGGTTTCCAGCAAATCACGGCTGCTGTTCATCGGTCGTCTCCGGCGACGCCGTAGCCGGGGGACTTGTCGGGAGCGAGGGCGCGGTCGATGTAGTCCTGAACTTGCGGGCGATAAGCGTCCCAAAGTTTTTCCAGCTGACCGATGGGATTTTCGTCCGCCCAATCGACCCGCAGGTTGATGATCGGCCAGGTCAGTTCGCCGACCACCACCATCGCCGCCGAATGCACCGGCCCGGCTTCGCCACCGGCGGCGATGGCCGCTTTCATGGCAGCGAGCAAGCGGTCGGCGAGTTGTCCTTCGCCGTGTTCGAACGCTTGGACCATGGCCTCAATGACCGAACGGTCGGCAAGCATGTTGCCGGCGGCGACGCATTGTTCACCGGACACGGCGTTGTGGTTGCCCAGGGTTTGCGCGCCGCTGAAATGCGCGGTCTGGCCGAGGTGGTCGATGGCGGTAATCTGGCGGTATTGGCTGTAGCCGTTGCGGGTCAGGACTTTGTCCAGCGCCTCGGCCGGCGCCAGGCCTTGTTCCATCAGCGCGAGCACTTCCGGGCCTAACGACGGCAAGGTGATGTTTTGTGTGGAGACGGCGCCGACACCCGGTAACAGCCAGGGGCAACGGGCGCCGACGGCGATGCTGGAGGAACTGATCGCAATGCCGAACTGACCGGTTTCGGGGCATCGTGCGGCGATGGAGAAGGTCATGGGTTTAGCGGCTCTTCGCATTTAAGGGTGTAGCTGATTTCTAAACCCTCCTGACTTCAGCAAGCACCTGGCTATGTAATTGGTTAAATTTCTAAAGCCCAAGGCGGTACCTCGTAAGTGCTCAAGTCGCCCGTTGATAGCTTCTGTTGGACCGTTGCTGGTTCCTGGCCGGTCGAAGTAGGCAAGGATGCTCTCAGCGTATTTTTTCAGCGTTTCCCCCAAGCCTTTCACCTCGATGAGCGCTTTGGGCAAGTCGCTGGCTGTAATGATATTTATGACCTCTTCCATGAGTTTTTTACCACGTTTTCGATCCGGCTCGTTGTAGGCGCTGACCACCCGTTGGTACATGCTCCAGGTGCAATCCACTTCGAGGTGGTGCTCATCTGCAAACAGCTGGAACAGTTGCTTTTTGTTGGCGTCAGACAGGTAGCTGATCCGAGTCAGTAGCGTTCGACGGCTTTTGTAGAGCGGGTCATTTTTACGCCCTCTGCGGCCCAGGATGTCGTGTTGCACACGCCGGCGGCATTCATCCAGCATGTTGCTTGCCCAGCGCACGACATGGAAAGGATCCAGCACGGTTTGGGCTTGAGGCAGGGCTTCTTGCGCTGCAGATTTAAACCCCGTAAAACCGTCCATGGCAATGCTTTCGATCTGGTCACGCCACGATTTGGGGCGACTCTGTAGCCATTGCTTAAAGGCTTGTTTGGAGCGGCCTTCCAGCACATCGAGCAAGCGGGCCGGCCCGTTTTTGTTACGCACGGGCGTAAGGTCAACCACGATGGTGACGTACTTGTCACCACAGCGTGTATGTCGCCAAACATGCTCATCCACGCCCAGCACGGTCACACCGTCAAAACGTGTCGAGTCATTAAAAAGCAGGCGCCGTCCTTCGTTGATAATGGCATTATTAGCGGTGTGCCATGCAACATCAAGCTGGCTCGCAACACGAGATACCGACAGATGATCCAGCACGATGGCAGCTAATGCCCAGCGTATCGCCCCATATGAAAGCTTTGAACGTGGAGGTGCTGCACTGTTTGTATCTTCATGCCAGAAACAGCCGCAAGCACAACGCCAGCGACGGATACGCAGCAGCAATCTGGTTGGTCGTTGTCCGTAAGGTGTGTGAGCAAGATGCCTATCGACAGTACCGCGTGAAACACCAGCAGCCCCGCACTTGGGGCATGGCTCGGGTGCTTTGGTTAAACGACATTCGATGACGGCGCGCTCTGCACAAAGATGTTGTCCAGTGGCAGTCAGGCCGAGGTTATTCAGTTGGCAAAAGCTGGAAAGATCAGGGCTAGAAAAGGTAAGATTGTTCACGTCGGGGGCTTAGTTTTTGTTGGTGTGAGAGCTTACATTTTCTAAGATCCTCGACTCCTTTTCCAGCCGGTCAGATTTTTTCTACACCCTTAAATGCGAAGAGCCGGTTTAGCTCCTTGGTTTGCCTTGGAGAAATAGGTGTTGTGCGGGCCTCTTCGCGAGCAGGCTCGCTCCCA
Organism: Pseudomonas mandelii; assembly: GCF_900106065.1. Lineage (NCBI taxonomy): Bacteria > Pseudomonadati > Pseudomonadota > Gammaproteobacteria > Pseudomonadales > Pseudomonadaceae > Pseudomonas > Pseudomonas mandelii. Next base: position 6,488,347 of record NZ_LT629796.1, on the reverse strand, counting down.
CAGTTGGATCTGTGTCGTACACAAATCCGCGGCCACTGAAGATTTCCCTGTGGGAGCGAGCCTGCTCGCGAAGGCCGCGACTCGGTCTAACGGCTTACTCAGGAATCACCGCAATCACATCAATCTCCATCAGCCACTGCGGCTGCCCCAGCGCCGACACCACCAGCCCGGTCGAAATCGGAAACACGCCTTTGAGCCACTTGCCCACTTCCTGATACACCGGCTCGCGATACCGCGGGTCAATCAGATAAGTCGTGGTTTTCACAATGTGGCTGAGGTCGCTGCCTGCCTCTTCCAGCAACTGCTTGACGTTGCGCATGGCCTGCTCGGCCTGCGCACGCGGGTCACCCAGACCCACCAGCCGGCCCTCGAAATCCGTCCCGACCTGGCCGCGAACATAAACGGTATTGCCTGCCCGGACCGCCTGGCACAGGTCATTGTCCAGGCTCTGGTTCGGGTAGGTTTCCTTGGTGTTGAACATGCGAATACGGGTATGGGTTGGCGTGGACATTTTTAGCTCCTGACAGAAAAAGGCTTAGGCACTGACCGTGGTTTTGAGGACGGCCGGGGCTTGTTCAGCCTCGCGTTGCGCCGCATCGTGGTAGTCGAGGTAAGAGCGCTGGATGGCGATGTGATCTGCCACGTACTTGGCGTCATGCCAGACACCCCAGATGAACGACGAGCCGCGACGGGACTGCCACGGCAGGCCGAGGAAATACACGCCAGCCTCGCTCGACACACCGCGCTGATGCTGGGGCTTGCCGTTGTCGTCGAAGGCATTGACCTTGAGCCAGCTGTAATCCGTGGCAAAGCCGGTGGCCCAGATGATCGAAGTCACGCCGGCCCTGGTCAGGTCGAGTTCAAGAATCGGGTGGGTCACGCATTCGGGATCCGGGAACACGTGGCGGGCTTGCGGTTCTTCCGGCAAGTCCAGGCCATTGCGTTCGATGTAGGCATCGGCGGCATTTAGCAGCGCCAGATAGTTCTCATCGCCACGGGCCAGGTTGTCGGCCAGGTTTGGCTGGAACGTCGCTACGCTACCGTTGAACGATTGAGTCAGACCCACCAGCGTCATGCCGCGATGGGCGAGTCCACGAAAGTCCACCGTGCGCCCGCCATGGGCACCGCTGACCGCGATGGTCACGTGCTCCCGTCCCGGTTTCATCGCCGCTTGATCCCACTCGCCCAGCACACCCAGCCACCAGCAGAAATCACGGTTGCGGTAAGCGCGAGGAGGGCGGTCGTGGGCGCCGACGGAGAGGTAAACCTTCTTCCCCGCACGCTGCAATTCATCGGCAATCTGCACGCCGGACGAACCCGCGCCGACCACCAGCACCGCGCCTTCAGGCAGTTGCGCCGGGTTGCGGTAGTCGGCCGAGTGGATCTGCATGAAAGGCTGATCTTTCGGCGCAATCGGCGGAATGACCGGCCGCTGGAAAGGCCCGGTGGCCGCCACCACGCGGTTGGCCTCGATCACACCTTCAGAGGTTTCAATGGTGAAGCCCGGGCGACCGACATTGCGCTCGACTTTCAGCACGTCGACGCCGGTGCGGATCGGCGCGTTGAATTTCCTGGCGTAGGCTTCGAAGTAATCGGCGACGCGTTCTTTCGGGGCAAATTCGTCGGGGCTGAGGTCGTCGAAATCAAGACCCGGGAACCGGTCATGCCACGCCGGACCATTGGCCACCAGCGAATCCCAGCGCCCGGTGCGCCAACGCTCGGCAATGCGGCTGCGCTCCAGCACCAGGTGCGGCACCCCGAGTTTGCTCAAGTGTTCACTCATGGCCACGCCAGCCTGACCGGCGCCAACAATCAGCGTATCTGTTTTTATTTTTTCGGTGGTCATCTCAATACCCTTCGAAGTTGGAGTGAGGTCGCGAACGACCCGCCATTTCTTGGGCTCAAGACTAGGGATGACCCTGGTATCGGTAAAATATTATTAAGCTGGCATTTGAGTATAAATAACTGAGGCAGAGCGCCTTCTGGCGCTCGGGTGGATACGCCGAAGAGGCGCCACGGGTTAACATGGCGCTTTATCAGCGCACCATACAACCGGTTGGGTAATGTAATGGAGTGGATCGAGCATTGATCGAACGACGCCAATTCAGCGGAGGCATGAAGGGCAAAAACCTTCGCTATCTCAATGAACACCCTGATGGGACCCGGCAAACGGTCCGCGCAGGCTTTCTGCTGCTCGAACATTTCTCGCTGCCGGCGTTCACCCAGGCGCTGGATACGGTCGTCACGGCCAATCTGCTACGACCCGACTCGTTCTCTTCTCGCACCTTTGGTTTGAACGATGGCGAGGTCGTCAGCGATCTGGGCCTGGTCATTCGGCCCGATGCCCGTATCGATTGCGCAGCGGTCAAAGCGCTGGACCTGCTGGTGATCTGCGGTGGCTACCGGACAGAACTCAAGGCCAGCGAAGGCTTGATCAGTCTGTTGCGCACGGCGTCGGACCAGGGCGTCAGCCTGGCCGGGCTGTGGAATGGTGCATGGTTTTTGGGGAAGGCCGGTCTGCTGGACGGTTACCGTTGCGCGATTCACCCGGAGCATCGCCCGGCGCTGGCGGATTTCTGCAAGGCCACGCAGGTCAGCAGCGAGCCCTACATCATTGATCGAGACCGGCTGACGGCTTCGAGCCCGTCCGGGGCCTTCCACATGGCGCTGGACTGGATCAAAGGCCTTTACGGCAAAGCGCTTGTCGAGGGGATCGAGGACATCCTGGCGTTCGAGGAGTCGCGCTACCGGCGCATCAAGCCTACGGAAAATGTCTGTGTGAGCGCGCCATTGCGCGAGGTGGTGAAGCTGATGGACGCCAACCTCGAAGAGCCGCTGGAGCTGGAGCAACTCGCGGTCTACGCGGGTCGTTCTCGTCGACAGCTCGAACGGTTGTTCAAGGAGCAACTGGGCACGACACCGCAACGGTATTACATGGAACTGCGAATTACCGAAGCGCGACGGCTGCTCCAGCATACGGAGCTGTCCCAGGTGGACGTGCTGGTGGCATGTGGCTTTGTGTCGCCGAGCCATTTCAGCAAGTGCTACAGCTCGTATTTCGGCTACCGGCCATCCAAGGAGAAGCGACTCGTCAAATAGGAGCCGCTCGCCCTGAGAAACCCCGACCGTTAATGCATCTTGCTGTGATCAGCCATGCCGAGTGCCCGGGCCTCGGCTTCCACTTTAATCGTCTCTTTGTCGCCCTTGGCGTTTTCCACGGTCAGGATCAGCGGGACTTTATCGCCTTCCTTCACCTGCGCCGTCAGGTCCATCAGCATCACGTGATAGCCGTGGGGATCAAAGCTCACCGGCTTGCCGGCCGGCAGCTCGACAGACTCGACCTGACGCATGCTCATCACATCATCTTTCATGCTGGATTGGTGAATCTGTACGGTTTTGGCGACAGGCGATTGCACGCTGAGCAGCTTGCTGTCGCTGTCGGCTTGCAGGGTCATGAAGGCGCCGGTCGATGGCTGGCCGGCAACGGTCGCGCGGACCCAGGCGTCGTCCACTCTGGTTTGCGCCGATACCTGCCAGGCCATGCCGATCAGGGCGCACCCCAGGACCAGTTGTTTGACGCGTCGCGAGAAAGCGGTGTTGGCGTGGATCGAATTCATCAGCAGACTTCCATGACGGTGAGCAGGTCTTCTGCGCACTCTTGAGCCGTAAGGGACGCGGACAGCCCCAGGCGCAAGTTGCCCCGGGAGTCGAAGACGTAGCTGGTCGCGGTGTGGGAAAGGGTGTAGGTCGAACCGCTCGGGATCTTTTCGAAGAACACGCCGAACTCCTTGGCGGTGGCGGCGGTTTCTTCCAGCGTGCCGTGCAGCGCCTCGAAGCTCGGGTCGAACGTCTTGACGTAGGCGTCGAGCATTTGCGGCGTGTCGCGTTCCGGGTCGAGGGTGATGAAGATCACCTGCAGCTTCTCGCCGTCTCGGCCCATCAGTTTCTTGGCCTGTGCCGCGCGGGCCAGGGTCGTGGGGCAGACCGCCGGGCATTGGGTGAAACCGAAGAACACCATCGGCATCAGGCCGCGATAACTGGTGAGCATCTTCGTTTCGCCCTGGGCGTCTTTGAGCTTGAAGGTACGCCCCATGATCTTGTCGCTGAGGTCCTTGCCGTACTTGAAAGACAGCCTGGAGCTGTCATCGCAGCCGGCGAGCAGGCCAAGACTCAACAAGCCCATACCGCGCAGGACCGTGCGGCGGGTAAACAACGTACTCATGGAAAAGCATTCCTGTGTTGCGACGGGAAATCTGTAGCGCCTGATGAGTCAGACGAAAAAAGCGCGTGGATATTAACAAACTGTGGCCGTGTTTCGCTCATTGTTGGACGAGGGGTGGTTTTGGTACAGGGGCAGAAGCGGCACAAGACTACGGATCAGAGCCGGAACCTGTAGGAGCCAGGCTTGCCGGCGAAGGCGTACTTGAGAGCGCCTTCGCCGGCAAGCCTGGCTCCTACAGGTACTGATTTACGTCCGGTCGAGCGTCGACACATTCCAGATACAAAAGTGCGCTTTCATGGCCCTGTCCCCCCTCACAATGAGAGCGTTGCCATGATCCGTAAACTGCAGCAAGCCGCCCGCTTCCTCAGCCAGAGCGCGCGTTTGATGGTCGGCGTCCCCGATTACGACAACTATGTCGCCCAGATGGCGCTCAAACACCCCGAAGAACCGGTGATGAGCCATTCGGCGTTTCTTCGCGAGCGTCAGGAAGCCCGCTACGGCGGCAAGCAATGCACCACGCGTTGCTGCTGATTACCCGGGCAAACGCCGCGATCAGCACAATATCTTCGCCATTGCGTAACCACTGCTAAGCTTCGACGTTGCAGCGTCCGAGCCTTTACGGGATCGGGCGTTGAGCGTGGCCATGGAGTACGACTTCAGTATCAATATCCACTTCTACAGGGGTGGCGAGCGATTGTCGGTAACCTGCACGGAGGCAGGCAATGGTAATCAAGCACGTAGGCCATTCAAGTGCCGAGGGCGTTCCCGAGCCACTCGATCACGAAGAGATAGAGCGGGTGCTGGCGCTGTTGCTGGCCAGTCCGGTGTTTGCCAAGTCCAGGCGCATGGGAAGCTTGCTGCGTTTCCTGGTCGATCACGATCTTCAGTTTTCCACTATCCCACTCACCGAGCATGCCATCGGCATCGCCGTGTTTCGCCGTGACCCGGCTGTTTACTGCACCGGAGACGATCCGGTGGTGCGCGTGCAGGTGGGCCGGTTGCGGCGCAAACTCGCGATCCATTACGCCACCCTGGGGCAGCAAGACCCGATACGCCTGAGCATTCCGGCCGGTTGTTATCGGCTGGCTTACCAGCGGATCAGACCCAAAACCATCTCGATGCGCCATCCTGTTTTGCAGATTCAGCCGTTTACCTGCATCACCCGTGACGGCGATGACTTCACCAAGGGCTTGTCTGAAGAATTGAGCTGCCGGCTTTTCGAGTCGTTCGAGCAGACGCAAAGCCATGGCAACCACGTGTTGATGAAAGTGTCACGCTCCAGTGTCAAGGCACTGGACGTTGTGCGTGCCGGGCGCGGTAACTATTCCCTTGAGGGCAGCGTGCGGGTGGAACCGAGCCGAGTCCGGGCATCGGTGCGCCTGATTGATGTCGCACAGGGGCGGATCCGCTGGTCCGAGCAGTTCGATCGCAATCAACCTTACGGCATCGCGACCCAGGAAGATCTGGCGGAGTCCATCTGTCGGTCGTTGACGGGCTATTTCGCCCGGGGAAGCGGTGATGTTTCTTGAGAGGAAGGGGCAACCGCGAGGTTGCCCCCGGTGCGACGATTACACGGTTTTCCATGCACCGCCTTCGTAGAGACGGGTTGCTGCGTTAGCGACAGTCAGGTCGATTTCGATGGCCTTGGACCGCGACGTGCTGAACATGGTGCTGGTCTGCACGTTCTGTTCGAACCACACGAGAATGGCCTCGACAGGGGTCAAAACGATATTGCCGGTGACCACCTGGTTGGTGGCGACGTAGATCGGCGTGCTGACCTGCGTGCCGTCGATGCCGACTGACAACTGGTTGATGCCGGGGTGGATCGGACCGTATTCGTTATCCAGGGTAATGGATATGTCTGGGCCGCCGGTTACCGCCTGGCCCAGCAAGCCTTCCGGGCTGAGTATCGATTGTTGCCCCAGGCCGATCGTGACGATGTTGGTCGACACCTTCACCGTCACGTCAGCCTGAAAAGTATTGGACCCGAACAGTTGGTATTGCGGGGTCCAGCTGAAGCCGTTGTTGCTCAGGTACTTGTCATAGGACTGCCAGACAACGTTATAGGCTTCGTTGCCGACTTTCTTGGCGAAGCACAGCTTGTAGCCTGACTGCTTGAGAAGGGTCAGGTCATCGGCTGCGATCTCGATCGTGACGGACTTTTGCGTGGCTGCCAGGGTTGACGTCAACACCTTGCAGTAGTCCGACGTTTTCAGAGCCGTGGGGGCAATGCTCTGGAACGACTTGAGGGCCTCTTGCACATCATTGTGAAGTTGCAGAGCTTGCTTGCTTACAGCGCTCGACTTACTCATGGCTTTCCTCTTCCTTGGTTGTGTTGGGCAATCAATGGGCAGCGGGCAGCGAATCCGACAAGTGATCGGGCAGCACCCTCTAAACACATTGACGGCTTCACAGTAGGCGCAGGATTCAGGGCGGCGAAGTGTCTTGGCGTTACAGCGGGGAGGGCGGTTAAACCAGCAAGGTAACAGCCTGCGTAACCGGGTTGTATCAAGGGAATCTGTGAGTTGAAACAGCGGAGCGGCCGTGCGACCGCCCCACCGTGGCTTCATGCAGTCGGGCTACTCACCTTCGCGTCGGCCCAGACGAAGTTCCAGCTGGTTCGTTTGCCCTTGGCAATCTCGATCAGCTTGTTCTCATATACGGTGTGATTGACCGTGCCGGTGTAAGTCAGCTTCCGGGCCGCGTTGGTCCCGGTGACTTCCCCGGGTTCGCCGCCAGATTCAGTCATGGCCTTTTTCATATCAGCTTCCGACGGGGCGCTGCTCTGGTTTTTTTCAACGGTTACGAAACTCATGGTGTCACCTCTTCCGTGATGGGGGGATCGGCGGACAGTCGGGTCAAGACGTTCTCGACCCGGCCAACACACCGAAGCCAATACTCTATTGGCCCGCCGGGCACCGCAGAAGTGACAACACGGTCGGTAAGGTAACACCGCGGATACAGCGAATCGCGCGATGTAACGGCGACGTATCAGCCAGTGGCATCATTTCGTTTTCCAGTGTCCACCGCCCGATTCGCAATCAGTCTTCGATTGGGCCAAGTGTTCCGCACCGTAGTAATACGTGGTGACCTGAGCGTTGTCGGGGATGTTCAGCGACTTGCTGTTCTTGTCCTTGCTGGTGGAGTGAGGGTTGGCCAGGGATTCCTGGGTCAGGGTCGCGATGCAGGAGGCCTGATAATGATCGTCGCACTGGTCGACTTTTTTCTTGGTGCTGGTGAGCATGTCCTTGCTCTCGTTGCTGCATGACCAATCGATGGCATTTACCGGCATGCCTTCGTACTCATAGCAACTATGGGACTCGACCACCGGAACGGATGGGCTTTGGGATCGGGTCAGGACGTCACAGCCTTCAGCGAATACCAGCGTGGGGCTCAGGCTGGCGAGCAGAAACAGCAGTCTACGGTTCATCGGGAATTCCTCTCCAATGGCGCTGCTCGTGATCAAAGATCGGCGCTTATGGAGTTTCGAAAACACGATGAGGCGTGGGGTTCAATTCGTTTTTGAGCCGCGACGGCATTTAATCCTTCAGCGCGCAGTTAAAAGGGCTGCCCTCTCGCTCACGAGAGGGCAGGTGTCCGTTTTTATGTGTGATGAATCTCCCGATCCTTGGTTTCCGGCATGAAGAATATGCCCAGGACGGCGGTCATCACGGCGATGACAATCGGGTACCAGAGGCCGTAGTAGATATCACCCGTGGCCGCGACCATGGCGAACGCCACCGTCGGCAGGAAGCCGCCGAACCAGCCGTTGCCGATGTGGTAGGGCAGCGACATCGAGGTGTAGCGGATGCGCGCCGGGAACAGTTCCACCAGCCAGGCGGCAATCGGACCGTAGACCATGGTCACGTAGATCACGAGGATGGTCAGAAGCAACAGCACCATCGGGTAGTTGGTCTTGGCCGGGTCGGCTTTCTCGGGGTAACCGGCTTCTTTGAGGGCGGTGCCGAGAGTGGCGGTGAACGCGTCGTTCTTGGCCTTGAAGTCGGCGGCCGGCATGCCGGTGCCCTCGAAACTCTGAAGCACTTTGTCGCCGATGCGCACCTGCGCGACCGTGCCCGGTTCAGCCTTTTCGTTCTTGTAGGGAATGGCCCGTTTCGCCAGCACGGTCTTGGCGAGGTCGCAGGAACTGGTGAATTTGGCCTTGCCCACCGGGTCGAACTGGAACGAGCACTGGTCGGGATCGGCGATCACCGTGACCGGGTTCTTCTCCTGCGCGACGAACACGTCGGGGTTTCCGTACTGAGTCAACGCATGGAAGATCGGGAAGTAGGTCAATGCTGCGAGGATGCAGCCGGCCATGATGATGCCTTTGCGGCCGATACGGTCGGACAGGCTGCCGAAGATGACGAAGAACGGCGTGCCAATCAGCAGCGAGCCGGCAATCAGCAGGTTGGCGGTCTGCGGCTCGATCTTCAGCGTCTGCAGCAGGAAGAACAGCGCATAGAACTGCCCGGTATACCAGACGACCGCCTGGCCGGCGGTGCCGCCGAGCAGGGCCATGATCACGATCTTGAGGTTGTCCCAGCGGGCGAAGGATTCGGTCAGCGGCGCCTTGGAAGACTTGCCCTCTGCCTTCATTTTCACGAATACCGGTGATTCGCTGAGCTGCAAGCGGATGTACACCGACACAATCAGCAGCAGGATCGACAGCAGAAACGGAATCCGCCAGCCCCAGGCCTCGAAAGCTTCGTTGCCCAGGATCGTCCGGCAAGCAAGGATCACCAGCAGCGAAAGGAACAGGCCCAGGGTCGCGGTGGTTTGAATCCATGAGGTGAAATAACCGCGTTTGCCTTTCGGCGCATGCTCCGCGACGTAGGTCGCCGCGCCACCGTACTCACCGCCCAGCGCCAGGCCTTGCAACAGGCGCAAGGTGATCAGGATGATCGGGGCCGCCACGCCAATGGTCGCGTAGCCGGGTAGAAAACCGACGACGGCGGTGGAGACACCCATGATCACAATGGTGATGAGGAACGTGTGCTTGCGTCCGATCATGTCACCCAGGCGCCCGAACACGATGGCACCGAAGGGACGCACCGCGAAACCCGCAGCGAACGCGAGCAGCGCGAAGATGAAGGACGTTGTCTCATTGACCCCGGCAAAAAAATGCTTGGCGATGATCGCGGCCAGGGAGCCGTAAAGGTAGAAGTCGTACCACTCGAACACGGTGCCCAGGGACGAGGCAAAAATGACCTTGCGCTCCTCCTTGGTTATACCGCGTTGGGGCGCGCTGCCCGTGGAGATGTTGTCGATTGCGGCCATGAGTCTTCTCCGTCGTTCTTGTTATAGGCCGGAGTACCTTGTAACCTCTTTGCCGCACCCAGGCCCTTGGGCTGATGTCGTCGGATTACGGATTGCACGAAGCATGCACACAGGTTGACCGCCTCGCATCGCTGCAAGGTTTCTTGAAGCATAATCGGCTTCACGCAGATATCCACTCGACGTCACTTCTCACCCCACGGAGTCACGCCTGACGCCTCGGTACGCAACCATTCGTTTAATCAATAATCACCATCAAGGAATGCAAGTTCTGTTTTTTTGTCATGAGAGGAGGATAGCGTCATACCAAAGTCGCCTCTGAAGGAACCTGCGCGATGAGAATCTCTACCTTGCTGGCCCTTGTCGCCGTATTGACCGGCAGTGTTGCCGCCACCGTGCCGGCCTACGCGGCAGATCCGTCCTGCCATTTCCTGCCGATGGGCGACAGCCCCGCGAGCTTGCAACCCACTCAGTCGGTGGGCGTGCTCTACAGCGAAAACACCCTCAACACGATCGAATACCTTGAGCAGTACCATTCGGTCGCGCTGAATGGTGCGAAGAACCCGGCGCTGGATTCGCGCATCAGCAGCGCCTTCGTCAACAGCTCCGATCCTAAGCGGGCGATCAACTGGCTGATGGGGTCGCTGCAAAAACAATTTGCTTCGGTGACCGTCTACGACAATCTCGACGCCCTGGTACAAGCCCATCCCGATGTGGTGGTGATGCTCGACACCTACAACCGTCTGGTGTCCAAGCGCAACAACCAGGTTGAAGCGCGATTCCTCGCCAAGTTCTACGACTCGAACCTGCAATACATCGGCAAGGCTGAAGGCTCACGTGAGCAGCAGATGCCTTCGGTGTGGGTGCATGGCAAAGCTGCCCCGGAAATTGCTGCGCAAATCGACCAGCAAAATGCGGTGCAGGTGAATGCGTTGAAGCAGTTTGATGCGTCGTTGAAGGCGTTGGTGACGTCTGGTAATGGGGCGCAAGTCGCCAGTTACTGATGCACATTCAACGTGATCAATAACTTACTTGTGAATGCCACACATTGAGATGTGACCGCTTCTGTACCTGTGGCAAGGGAGCTTGCTCCCGTTCGGCTGCGCAGCCGTCGTAAATCCAGTGCACGCGGTTTATCTGAATGATCCGGGTTGCGGATTTTGGGGCCGCTTCGCACCCCAGCGGGAGCAAGCTCCCTCGCCACAGGATATTGGTGAGTTCAACGCATCGAGGTCTCAACGCTCCTTTTTTGAGGATGGGCGGTCAGATGATTTTCAGGTTTATTCAAGTGCCGCGCATATCAGGTGGCGCACGACCTCGGCCTCCACAGCCCCTTCGTTGCCGCTTTCATCAAAAACCGCGCAACTCGCCGTGCTGTTTCCATCAATGCAGCGGTAAACCGCAATGATGCTGCCCGGTCCGACTCCCGTGTGACCACTCAAGGTCAGGCCACTTTCCACCATGCCCTGCATCAGACCGAGGCCGTATCCCGGAGCAACCCAGGGACGCCCAGCGATCGGTCCGCCCAGCGTGCGTACCGTTTGCATCTCCCGCAGCAGTGATTGCGGCAACAGATGCCCGTCCAATAGACGATCCAGACACAGGGCCGCTTCAACAAGCGGGCCGACCAGCAAACCGTGATAAACCCAGCCCGGGTCGTAAGTCGAAGCCGCTCCCATGTTGACGTACGCCAGATCGGCGCGGGTCGTCGCGAGGCGGATGCGCGATAAACCGAGCGGGGTAAACACGCGTTGCGTCAGCGCTTCTTCAAGTCTCAGCCCGGTGACGCGCGCAATGAGCCTGGCGATGAACAAGTAGCCGACGTTCGAGTATCGCCAGCCGTCTCCGGGTGCATAACGTAACCTGGTCGCATCAAGACGCTGCAGCATTTCAGCGGCTGACCAAGATGTTTCATTGCGCGCCACGGCGGTGTGGTAATCGGCGAGTTCACTGTAATCCGCCAATCCGGCTTCATGCCGCAGCAGTTGACGCAACGTGAACGGGCCTTCAGGCACTCCCTCATCCAGACCGATCAATCCATCACGCACCAGCGACAACGCTGCGGCGGCGAGAACTGTCTTGGTGAAACTCCACCAAGGCACGGTTACGTCGGGCTGCTCAGGCGTGAGGAGTGAACCGTTTGAGACAAGGGCGAAGGGCATGGGCTGACTGCTCTGGGGGAGACGCCGGGGAGTTTGCCAGAAAACAAAACCGCGATTGTGTTTACGCAACGGTTTGGCTAATCTCGCACAAACACGCAAACTCAGGCATAAACATGCAAGATCAGCATTCGGCCACCGAGCTTCCTTCCGTGCGCCGGCAAAAAATCCTCCTGATCCTCGAGCGCGACGGCAAGGTCATGGCCTCTGAATTGAGCCAGCATTTCGCCGTTTCGGAAGACACCATTCGCCGCGACCTGTCGGAGCTGCACAGCGCCGGCCTGGTGCAACGCGTGCACGGTGGCGCGCTGCCTCGGCCCAAGGATACGGGCAAGGATTTCCTTACTCGGGTAGGTGAAACCGACGAGGTGAAAGTGCACCTCGCGCAACTCGCCGCGCGACACGTCCGGGATGGTCAGATCGTGATGTTCGATTCGGGGAGTACCACGCTGCAGATCGCCCGGTCCTTGCCTTCGACTATTTCCATCACTGCCATCACCACATCGCCGTTAACCGCGATTACCCTCGCGGAATACCCAGGCATCAAGGTGATTCTGGCGGGTGGGCAACTTAACCTGGCGACGATGTCGGTCAGCGGTCACGAGACCGTGCGCTTGTTGCAAGGCATCAAGGCTGACGTGCTGTTTACCGGGGTTTGTGCGATTCATCCGGAGGTCGGCATCAGCTCGCTGCATTTTGATGAGGTGCCAGTGAAGCAGGCGCTGTTTGACAGTGCCTCTCAAGTGATCGCCGTCACCACGGCGGACAAATTGGGCGCGGTGGAACCGTACATCGTCGTGCCGTGCTCACGTTTGCACACCCTGATTACCGAGCGTCACGTGGCGTCAGGCGACATCGACGACTATCGCAAGCTGGGAATCGAAGTGGTGCAAGCGCACGCCTGAGCGGTCAGCCATGCCCCAGGGCAATCGCAAACGACACCACGATCAAGCACGCAAACGCAAAATTGATGTTCATGAAGCTTTCGCCCGAATGATCAGAAGTGGCGCCATCCTGAACTCGCCGCTTAAAAATAAGAAATTCGGCTTCATGATTTAAAAGATCGAAGCAATTGATAACGGTGTAGCCCACACCTGCAAACAGCAGCCTAAACCAGGTATTTGTTGAACCAGGCCACGGTCCTGTCCCACGCGAGCTTCGCAGCGGCTTCATCGTAGCGAGGCGTGGAATCGTTATGAAAACCGTGATTGCAGCCTGCGTAAATGAATGCCTCGTAAGTTTTGCCCGACGCTTTCAATGCTTTCTCATACGCCGGCCATCCTTCATTGATGCCCTTGTCCAGTTCGCCGTAATGCAACAGCAGCGGCGCCTTGATTTTCGGCACATCCTCAGCCTTTGGCTGACGGCCATAAAAGGGCACGGCCGCCGCCAGTTCCGGGTAGGCCACCGCCGCCGCATTGGAGACGCCACCGCCATAGCAGAACCCGGTGATGCCGACCTTCCCCGTGGTCTTGTCATTTTTCATCAACCAGTCAATGGCGGCGAAAAAGTCATTCATCAGCTTTTCCGGATCGACAGTCGCTTGTAACTCCTTGCCTTTTTCATCGTTGCCCGGATAGCCGCCCACCGAACTCAGGCCATCGGGTGCGAGGGCAATAAACCCCGCTTTGGCAACGCGCCGGGCGACGTCCTCGATGTAAGGGTTGAGCCCACGGTTTTCATGCACGACCAACACCGCCGGCACCTTGCCGGTGGCTTTGGCCGGGCGCACCAGATAGCCGCGGACATTGCCGTGGCCCTTGGGTGATGGATAGGAAATGTACTCGGGGAGGATGTCCGGGTCGGTGAATTCAACCTGCTCGGCGAGCGCGTAGTTCGGGCTCAGGGAGGCGAGGAGGGCGCTGGCTGTCAAACCGCCCAGGGTGAACAGCGCTGCTCGATCAAGAAACTCGCGCCGGTTGATCTTGCCGTGGGCGTAGTAGTCGTAGAGCTCCAGCAGTTCCGGGGCGAAGTCTTTGGCGGTGAGACGTTCCATGGGGGCACTTCCCGTTGGTTCAGGATCTGAATCAGTAAAGCAGCGTTTGGCGCACTGACTCAGTTTTCGAAACAGGACGCCAGAAAACTCATCACCGCCTGCACCGACGGGGTGTGCCGGATGTCGCTGTGGACCACCAGCCACACTTCACGCGCCAGCCCCGCGCCCACGGTCTCCATCGCTTGCAATCCGTAGTGCTCGCCAAGGAAGTACGGCAGTGCCGCAACGCCGGCGCCTGCCTGGGCAATGGTTGCCTGGATGTTGAGATCATTGCTGCGCAGCAGGATCGGCCGATCCCCCGCTTGTTGCTTGAGCCAGATCTGTTGCGGGGTTTGCTCCATGGTCTGGTCGTAAGCGATGAACGCCAGATCTTCCGGGGCGGTCTTGGACAAGTAATCTGCCGAGCCGTACAGGTTGAACTGCACCGTCGCCACCTTGCGCGCCACCAGGTCCGGCTCCTTGGGGCGGCTCAGGCGCACGGCAATATCGGCTTCGCGCCGCGACAACGAAGCGCTGTCCAGACTGCCGATCAACTGCACAGACAGTTGCGGATGCAGGGTGCGCAACGCCTTGATTCGCGGCGCTATCAACGCGCAGGCCAGGGCGGGCGGGGCACTGACGGTGACTTCGCCGGTAAAGCTTTCCTGCCCGGCGAGCGCCGAGCGTTGCACCGCGAAGGACTCGCTTTCCATGCGCTGCCCGAGCTGGGCAATTCGCTCGCCGTCCTCGGTGATGACATAGGAACGAGGGCGCCGGTCCACCAGCTTGAGGTTCAGCGAACTCTCCAGCGCGCTGATGCGTCGCGCCACGGTGGCGTGGTCGACCTTGAGCTTGCGCGCCGCCGCCGACAACGACTGCTCGTGAGCGAAGACGATGAAGTAGCGAAGATCCTCCCAATCGAACATGGGCGTTTTCTCACATGAAGGGTGAATAAATGGGGAATTTTGCCCCATCGCCAAGCCTGCAAGAATTCTTCTACACCTGACAAGCAGGTCTGAAGCGCGCCGTGTGCGGCGTGTTCATCGCACGACTTGACGAGGAAACAGCCATGTCCAAATCAACGCCTCTCGCGTATGCCGGCATCGTCGGCGCCACGTTTTTCTGGGGCACCAACTTCAATGCCGGTGCCTATATCATCAAGAGCATGGCACCGATCAGCGCGTCCATTGAGCGCTTTGCCATTTCTACCCTGTTGCTGTTGCTGATTTTCGGCCTGGCGGGCAAGTTGCGCCTCACCACGCTGAAAAACAATCTTGCCGCGTTTATCGGTCTGGGCCTGCTGGGCTTTACCGCGTTCAACCTCGCGACCTTCTTCGGCCTGCAAACCACCACGCCCATCAACGGCGCGCTGATCCTGGCGACCACGCCGCTGTGGACCATGATCTTCGCGGTGCTGCTGGAAGGCGAACGCATTGATCGCGGCCGCGCCATCGGGCTGGTGCTGGGATTGCTGGGCGTGGGACTGGTGATCACGCGCGGGGATATCCAGGTGCTGCTCGGGCTGAAAGTGGCGACCGGCGACGCGATCATTCTGGCCGGCAGCATCGCCTGGGCAGCCAACATGGTCGGCACCCGACGCTTCGTCAAAGACTCGACACCGCTGGAAACCACCAAGTTTTCGATGCTGTTCGGTGTCATTGGCCTGATCGTGTTGGGCTTCATCTATGAAAGCCCGATGGCCTCGATCAGTACGGCTTCGCTGTCTGTGCATGGAGCGGTTTTCTACTTGGCGGTCTGTGGTTCGTTGATTGCCTACTTGCTGTGGTTCAAAGGCATTCATGCGATCGGTGCGGCGCGCACGTCGATCTTCTTCAACCTGGCGCCTGTGTTCACCATGCTGGTGTCCTCGATACTCGGTGTGCTGCCCAATGTGTGGCAGTTGCTGGGGGCGGGCGGCGTGATTCTTGGGGTGGTGTTTGCTTCGGGGTTGGTGTTCGGTGCGGGGCAATCTTCGGCGGTGAAGGTCCGTACTGGCCTGGCAGATAAGGCCGCCTGATCCCCCCGCCAGCTGCTACAGATCGCGTTTTGGCTTACATGATTTTTCGAACTCGGCAGCTCAAATGCTTCGTCGATTATCGAGGTTTCGTCTGGTGTGGGAAGCACGCGCCACGTCAATAAACATCGCCGCAGATTTTTTGTTTAAAACCTCCAAAGGTTACGTCCTGAAAGCTACAAAACCTTGCGCCGTTGCCTACGGCTGCGCCAGAATCCGCCGGCTTGTGCGCCTTGGGGTCACTCGGTAACTTGATTCGTGTCACTGCCCATCAGTGATCGGGTTTAGCAGCCCGGGATATCTCGGCTGAACGTGCATCTGTTATGCAGGTATTTCATTGCCTGTACTTAATGGTAGCTGTACGTAGGGCGCCCTTGGGCGCGCCGGATTGCTGAGTGTCCCGGTCTGCTAACCTGCGTGCAGTTGCCACCCTCTTCGTTTAGCAGCAGGAGGGATGGCACACCATTAGGACACTCAGCAAATGATAAAGCCTTCACCAAATCCGCCTGACACCGATCCGGCCTCCCCATACGAACCCGATTCAAAGAAGCTCAATGAGGCCGCCGAGCGGGCTCTCGATTACCACTTTCCATCGAACGCCGACATCAAAGCCACCCCGCGAACACGCAGCACCCTGTTTTCCGTAGACCCTGAGACTACGGTCGAAACCCTGGCGGTTTATTTGGTCGAGATACTGGCGTCGGTTGACGTGATGGTCCATCAGTTGGTGGATCATTTAGAGGGGGAATCGCGCTACGCTTTGCTGGGCATTTCCAACAGCATCATGGTGGCGGAGATCACGGCGAATCGGGTGTTGGATAAGATCGATCTGCCTAAGTAGGTGCTGTCTTCTGTGAGTAAGTAGCGGACGTTGGGCTGTGCAGCGGTGCCTTTTTGGGGCCGTTGCGCGGTCTAGCGGGAGCAACCTCTCTCACCACAGGTTTCTCGGTGCTTGGTGTTTCTGCTAGCTGTCTGGCGTTTGGGCTTGTACGTGATGTGATTAGTCTGGACGCCGCGTTATCGTCCTTCGCAAGTAAGTTTTGCTCCTACAGGGGCGCGTTGTGAGAAAGCGGTTATGCTGCCAACCAGGAATGGGTAGTCGATGGAGTGGTTGGTGATTGGGGGGGGAAGTTGAAGCGTTCAAGCTATTAGCTAGGCATACTTAACTCGTTTCTCAGAAGAGTGCGTCGCGACTGCTTCTAATATAATTTCAATGGTGTTACGTCGAAAAGTTATAAACAACTGTCATTTCTTACAGGTGATATTGAACAGTTGTCGATTTAGGATGAAGCCTCTATGAATAGATGGAGCTATTGAAATGCCATACTCACAAGATTCGTTCACTAATATTACCGTCGACACCCCTATCGATGTTCAAACACCTACTAGCCATAAGGGCAGTTTTAAATCTGCTACTGCTACTAAAGTGGTTATGCACTGGAAGGGAGAGCTGAGGGAGTTTGAATATTGGGAGATTAAGCAAGTTAATGTCGGGGTTCTATTGGACGACTTTTTTAGGGAGGATGGAACCGTATGGACACGACCTGATCATGACCTGTTAGTACGATAACTCATATGACTATTTGATCACCACCAAGCTGCATCATCGCCGCGTATTGTTTGTTGCTGTTGACCCAGTCCAGAGCTGGCGGTGGTGCGGGTGGCTTGTTGCAGGTGTTGGTGGCCGGCGCCTGATCTTCATTAATTCGTCGTAAAAAAAGATCCGCTGATGCAATGCAACAGCGGGTCAATTGGCTTTCCGTTCAATCCGGCTTTTGTTGTACAGCCCCCCATTCAGTTTTGCTCTTCACAGGCCTGGGCCATTTTGAAGTAGGTAAAGGCCTCGACATTTCCGGAGGTGTCCAGATAAGTGAGTTTGGCGCTGACCACTTCGCAATCGGCGGAACGAGGCTCCTCAAGGGAAATGACTTTCGCCACGTGGATCGGCATGCCATAGCGATAAGGCTTGGCGGGTACATTGGGCGTGTCTGCAAACGCGTTATGGGTGAGTACTACCAGGGCAACAGCAGCACTGGCGAACAAAGTACGAGTATTCATGGTGTGTCTCCGGTTACTTCATATAGGTCGGCGGATACTGCAACGCCGACCCTTGCAGAAGACTTCTGACATCCATCACAATTTCAGGTGGACGCGCACCGTGTGGGGGAGTCAGGATCTGCAGAAGCAATATGAAAAAAGTTGCGGGTTTCATGTTGCACTTCAACTTGGCTACTCAGAGCCCGATCAAATCGCGATGAACTTCCAGCGCATTACGCTCGACCCAGTTGTGCGCCAGCAGGCCGTCCGGTCGAACTTCCCAGACCGCAGTGCCGAGCATTTCAAAGGGGCTGTTACACGTGCGGCCACCAATAAAGCCCTGGTTCTTTCCGGCCAGTTTCCAGCGGGAAGCAACGCGAGTGCCTTCGGCGTTCTGAAACGTCTCGATACTGCTGAATTCGAAGTCTTCGATCTTCGACAGAAAGACACCGATCCATTGAATAAAGGCATCGCGGCCGACGATATCCATCCCGCCAGACGTGATCACAAAGTCTTCGGCTACAAAGCGCGCTGCGGCTTGCGGGTTCTTGGCTTGCCAGACTTCGCGCCAGAAACTTTCAACAATATCTACTGCTTTATTGACTGCCATTTTCGAACGCCTCGTATTGGATTGAGTACGATGTTCGGCAATTGCTATCTAGAACACAAACGCATAAATTTAATGGCATCCAGTAGAAAGGCGAATCCATCATGCACGCCAGCGACCTTGAGATCGACCTGCTTCGGGCGTTTATCGCCGTGGCGGAGACCGGCAGTTTCACTGCTGCTGCCGAGGTGATCGCGCGGTCGCAATCGGCAGTGAGCCAGAAGATCATCCGGCTGGAGGAGGTGCTTGGTTTTCGTGTCTTCGAACGCACCAGCCGCGCCCTGACCCTGACCTCGGACGGCGAGCGACTGCTGGCAGGCGCACGCCGAATGATGGTGCATTTCGACACCTTCATGCGGGATATCAAGGCGCCGGCGACCGTCACCCTGCTGCGCCTGGGGATCTCGGAAAACCTCGTGCCGACCCAGCTGCCCAAGCTGCTGTCGCGCTTCACCCAGTTGTATCCAGACATTCAACTCGAACTCACCACAGGCTTGAGCGACGACCTGCTCACCGACTACGAAGCCGGGCTACTGGACGTGGTTATTTCCAAGCGAAAATTCAGCTCCGGCACTACGCGAGGCCGAGTCATCTGGCGTGAGCCGCTGGTGTGGATTGCCGCGAAGGATTACCAAATCGAATCGTCGAAACCGGTGCGGTTGGTGATGATGCGGCCGCCCTGTGCGTACCGCGCCATCATGATCGAAGCCCTGGCCACGGTCGGGCGGGAATGGGCATCCGCGTGCCTGGCCAGCAATTTGATGGGGGTGCAGGCGGCGGTTGCGGGCGGGTTGGGGATTACGGCGTTGGGAACGTCATTTTTGCAGGAAGGGATGCGCATACTGGAACCGTCGCAGAAGTTGCCGACTTTACCCAGCACCGAGGTGGCGGTGATTGGTGATGATGTTCGGACTCAGCATCTGGTGCAGCCGTTGGTGTCGTTGCTGACCGAGGGGTTGATGTCGGGCGGCCGTCTGACTTGATCCGCGCGTTTTCAAGCCCTGACCCGGGCGACTCGCCCGGGTCTGGGACCTTTTGACGTCTAGTGTCCGCCCACCACCATACTGCTGAACGGCGCCACATAAGCCTGCAACGTCACCAACCCACCGACCAAGATCGCCAGCACAATCGAGTGGAAGAACACATATCGCAGAATCTCCCCTTCATGCCCGTACCAGCGAGTCGCCGTGGACGCGACCACGATCGACTGGGCGTCGACCATTTTGCCCATGACCCCACCGGAACTGTTGGCTGCGGCCATCAGCACCGGGCTGATGCCCAGTTGCTCGGCGGTCACTCGTTGCAAGCCGCCGAACAGCACGTTGGAGGCGGTGTCGGAGCCGGTCAACGCCACGCCGAGCCAGCCCAGGAGGGTGCCGAACATGGGGTAGAAGATGCCGGTCGCGGCGAAGGCCAGGCCCATGGTGGCGTCGAGGCCCGAGTAGCGCGTGAGGAAACCGAGCGCAAGCATGGCCACGATGGTGATGAGTGAGTAACGCACCACCCACAGCGTTCGCAGGTATTGGCGGGCCAGTTGCGGGATGGAATAACCCATCAGCAGGCCGCCGACGATGGCCGCCAGGAGGATGCCGCTGCCGGTGCTGGTGAACCAGGTGAATTTGTAGACCGCTTCCTCGGTTTTTGCCGCGGGCACCACGGGCGGCACCTTTTCGATTTGCTGGTGAATGGTGGTGAAGGTCACGATCGGGGCGAAGATCGGGTTGGCTTCGCGCACCGGTTTGCCCTGAGGGTCGAGCTTGGCCGAATTGGTGGCCGGATCGATTGCCGGACGGGTATCGAACATGTTCTTGAAGCCCTGGGTGCCCCAGGCGAACACAAACACGGTGAGGATGATCCACGGCATCCAGGCGCGCATCACCGCCGGTTTGGCATCGCTGGCGAAGGTCCCGCTGGCCTCGGGTTTTTGCTGATGCTCCTCGTCGATCTTCGAGTTGTCGACGCGCCCGGACAGGGCCGCCGAGGTGTGGATCGTGGCCGGTTTCCAGACCTTGAGGAAACCGGTCAGGCAGGCCATGGATATCAGCGCGGCGATCACGTCCACCAGCATCGGCCCGTGGTAGTTGGACACCAGAAACTGCGGCACAGCGAAACTGACCCCGGCTACCAGAATGGCCGGCCAGATTTCCAGCATTTTGCGCCAGCCGGCAAAGGCCCAGATCAACCAGAACGGCACGAGCACCGAGAAGAACGGCAACTGCCGGCCGACCATCATCGACAGCTCCATTTCATCCAGGCCGGTGACCTTGGCCAAGGTGATGATGGGCGTGCCCAGTGCACCAAACGCCACGGGCGCGGTGTTGGCGATCAGCGCCAGGCCTGAGGCGGCCAGCGGCGAGAAGCCCAAGCCGATCAGAATCGCCCCGGTCACCGCCACCGGCGTGCCGAACCCGGCAGCCCCTTCAAAGAAGGCGCCGAAGCAGAAGGCGATCAGCAGCAGTTGCAGGCGTCGATCGTCGGTGATGCGCGCAAGGGAATCCTGCAGCACTTTGAACGAGCCGTTTTCGGTGGTCAGCCGGTGCAGGAAGATGATGTTGAGGACAATCCAGCCAATCGGCAGCAGGCCGTTGGCGGCGCCG
Organism: Pseudomonas mandelii; assembly: GCF_900106065.1. Lineage (NCBI taxonomy): Bacteria > Pseudomonadati > Pseudomonadota > Gammaproteobacteria > Pseudomonadales > Pseudomonadaceae > Pseudomonas > Pseudomonas mandelii. The sequence continues at coordinate 6,467,459 of NZ_LT629796.1, read as the reverse complement.
TAGAGTGCCGCCGAGCCGGCCATGTCCGCGGGCATGCCGAAGGCAAAAATGGCAATCAACAGCGCCGAGCCAAGGGCCAGCAAGGCTGCCAGATGCGCCTTGATATGGAAAAACGCCAGGGATGCCAGCATCACCACCACCGGCACTGCCGCCATGATGGTTGAAAGCACCGGGTTACCAAAGGGATCGTAGATTTGCTGCCAGACCATGTTCCACCTCTGCTTTTTATTGTTGGTAGTGCAGGCCCCGGACGGGGTTGGTGGCATGGAGTATAGGTGGCATTACGCCGCTGTCCTGTGAGGTTTGTCGGCGTTAATACCTTGTATCAGTGTCCAGTCCTGACCCGGCCGATCTTCTACTACGCTCAGAAAGAATGACGGCGCGAGCCCCGATCCAGGGCTTGCGCGTCCAATGCTCTGGCCCGATCCATTCACCACGAGAGGGAGACAGCGATGACTGAACGCCATGAGGAACACAAGGAAACGCTATCCAACGGATGCAGGATCGACGTGAAAGCCGAGATATTGAGGGACGGCTCCCTGAAGATGTTCATCGGTGTTTACCGGCCGGATGGCTCGGTCATAAAAGAGGACAATGACCCGCGTCCGCATCTGTTGGACATGGAGGACGCTTTGGCCTGGGCAGTTGAAAAAGCCAAAGACATCGGTAACCGCCAGCACACGTTGTAAGAGCGGTGAACCACCGCTCTGACCATCGCCTTTATTGCGTACCAAACATGGCTGTCCAGTAAATCCCGGCGTCACTCTTAGGATCAACCGCATAGGCCGCGCCCAGTTCGCGGAACTGTGGGTTCATCAGGTTGGCGCAATGCCCGGGGCTGGCCAGCCAGCCATCGACGACCTTGCGCGGGGTGTCTTGCCCGGCAGCAATGTTCTCGCCGATTTCCTGATAGGTGTATCCCGCCAGTTCAGCGCGATCCCCCGGTGTGCGACCGTCCTGGTCCTTGTGGTCGAAGAAATTGTTATTCGCCATGGCCCGGGTATGCGCTTCGGCCGCGGCCGCCAACGTCGCATTCCAGGCCAGCGGCGTGGTCGCGGCAAACGGTTGGCCGCCGCACTGGCGCGGTTGGGCGCGGGCGGTATTGAGCAAGCCCAGCAACTTCTGGCCCTCAGCCGCGGCGTCACCCATGCGCGCGGTCAATTGCGGTCGCGCGAGCACAATGCGCCAGTCGCGACCCTGGTGGCTGACACCGACGTCGATGAATTGCGGGTTCAGCACGACCTGGCAGAAGCTCTCCTTGATCGCCGTCATGGCGGACTGTGCATCACGCGGTCCGGACAACATAATCGCTTGCACGTTGGTCATCGGGTACGACGCTTGAGCCATGGCCTGCTGCAAGTCGACAGCTCCGCTGGGTGACAGGTTCAGGCGCGAATCGCTCGTCAGCGGCGGCAACACCGATGACGCCTGACCGGCGCAACGCTGTACCTGGCTGCGGTAAACGTTGATCGACTCGACCAATTGCGTTTCTTCGCTGGCCACAGCAGTGGCGGCGAACACCAACCCCAGTGGCAACACGGCAAAACGCAGAGCGGATGACAGGACGCGCATGGAAATCTCCCTTGAATTGACTGCGCCCATGATGCGCGATTCCACCCCATGCCGCGCAATGCCTTTTTGCGCTTTGTTGTCCGGCGGTTGACATGATTTGGCTACTACACTGAAGCCAAGTCGCCAAACGGGCGCTTCCCTCGACGCCAAACAGAGTGTCTCCATCATGTCCTTCAAATGGTCCGTTGCGTTCCTCGTGGTTACCCTTGTCGCAGGCCAGGTTATTGCCGACGACCAGCAGCAAAAAAAAGAAGTGGCTGAAGACAAGGCTCAGGTGCTTGAGCAAAAAGCCGCGGACAAGAGCGCCGATGTACCGGTGCCTAAATCCGAGGCGATCACCCAATCCGAAGTCCAGGCCGTCGATCCCGCCGGCAAGTCTCCGCTGGACGATGCAATAACCTGCATGGCCCGCTCCATCTACTGGGAGGCCAAAGGCAAGGACACCGACGACATGGCCGCCGTCGCCAACGTGGTCATGAACCGCCTCGGCCACGCTGGTTTCCCCGACACCGTGTGCGCGGTGGTCAAGCAAGGTTCAGAGACCAAGAGCTGCCAGTTCTCGTGGTGGTGCGACGGGCGCCCGGACACCGTCCAGGAAGAGACGCAATATGCCCTGGCCAAGGAAATCGCGCGCAAGGCGCTGAACAAGCAGCTCCCGGATCGCACCGGTGGCGCGATGTATTTTCATGACCGCACGGTGAAACCGGACTGGGCCAAGGAGTACATCAAAACCGCTGAAATCGGGATGTTCCGGTTTTATAAACCGCATGATGGTTCGGCGAAGTAGGTCCAGGCCATATCCTTATTTGACCAACGACTGGTTCCATTTCGAAGGAGGCAGGGTTCTACTACGATGGCTTGAAACACGTCATGCCACGTAATCGGACAGCCGCCATGCACAACATCGGACTCATCGTTTACCCCGGTTTCCAGGTGCTGGGCCTGGCCATGTGCGCTTCCTTCGAGTTGGCCAATATGGCGGCCGACGAGCCGGTGTACAGCATTGCGCTGCTGTCGGAGCAGGGCGGCCCTGTAATGACGTCGGCCGGTTTTGGCGTGGAAACCCGCGCGTTTGACGAGCGTTCCTTCGATACGCTGCTGGTGATGGGGGACAACCTGATCCGGCCGACATCACCGGGCATGGTTAAGTTTTTGCGCAACGCCAGCCTGACCACCCGACGCCTGGGCTCGATCTGCACCGGCGCGATTGTGCTGGCGGAGGCGGGTTTACTGGATGGTCGGCGGGCCACGACTCACTGGTGTCATGCATCGGCCTTGCAGCGGGCGTACCCGAAAGTGAAGGTCGAAGAAGACCGCATCTTCATCAATGACGGCAATATCTGGACCGCCGCTGGCATGAGCGCTTGCGTGGACCTGGCACTGGCGCTGGTGGAAAAGGATCTGGGCGCCCAGGTCGCACGTGTGGTGGCCCGGCAATTGGTGGTTTATCACCGTCGTGCGGGAGGGCAGTCGCAGTTTTCGGTGATGCTCGAACTCGAGCCCAAGACCGATCGCATCCAGGCCGCGTTGACCTATGCCAAACACAACCTCAAATCAACGCTGTCGGTCGAAGAGCTGGCCAGCGCAGCCAATCTCAGCCCACGGCAGTTCAGCCGGGTTTTCCATGCCGAAACCGGTCAATCCCCGGCCAAAGCCATCGAAAACCTGCGGGTGGAAGCCGCCCGGCTGATGATGGAAACCGGTCGGCACTCCATCGATGTGGTGGCCAGCGACACCGGTTTTGGTGATCGCGAGCGTATGCGTCGGGCGTTTATCCGGGCGTTCGGGCAACCGCCGCAAGTGATCCAGCGCGCCAATCGGATCGTGTCCTGAAAGGTGGTGTATTCGACATTTAAGACAAAATATGACTGTCGTAATCTAGATCTCGTTGAAGCCGTTTCCCTCAGTGAGATCACCACCATGACCCTCGTCAAAGCTGCCGCCGTACAAATCAGCCCAGTGCTCTACAGCCGTGAAGGCACCGTCAATAAAGTCGTGCAGAAGATTCTTGAACTCGGTGACCAAGGCGTTCAGTTCGCCGTGTTCCCGGAAACCATCGTGCCGTACTACCCGTACTTTTCTTTCGTGCAGGCGCCGTTCGAAATGGGAACCGAGCACCTCAAGCTGCTGGATCAGGCCGTTACGGTCCCTTCGGATGCCACCGATGCCATCGGCGCCGCTGCCAAACAGGCCGGCATGGTCGTGTCCATCGGCGTCAACGAACGTGACGGCGGCACGCTGTACAACGCGCAGTTGCTGTTCGATGCCGATGGCACGCTGATCCAGCACCGGCGCAAGATTTCCCCGACTTATCACGAGCGGATGATCTGGGGCATGGGCGATGGCTCCGGGCTGCGCGCTGTCGACAGCGTGGTAGGGCGCATCGGCCAACTGGCGTGCTGGGAACATTACAACCCGCTTGCCCGTTACGCCTTGATGGCCGATGGCGAACAGATTCATGCCTCGATGTACCCGGGGTCGTTTGCCGGTCCGCTGTTTGCCTCGCAAATGGAAGTCAACATTCGCCAGCATGCCCTCGAATCGGCGTGCTTTGTGGTGAACTCCACAGCTTGGCTCAACCCTGAGCAACAGGCACAAATCATGGCCGACACCGGTTGCCCTATCGGCCCGATTTCCGGTGGTTGCTTCACGGCAATCATCAGCCCGGATGGTGTGGTGCTTGGCTCGCTGCAGGAAGGCGAGGGAGAAGTGATCGTCGACCTCGACATGGGCCTTATCGACAAGCGCAAACGCATGATGGATTCGCGCGGCCACTATAGCCGCCCGGAGTTACTCAGCCTGCTGATCGACCGCACGCCGACGACCCCTATGCATGAGCGCGGTGCTCATCCGCAGGTGCCAGTGATCGATGCTGTGGAAGAGATCAGCCGCTGATTGGCTTGAGACCGCGCCGCCCCCTTCGCGTACAGATCATGCGCCATATCAAAATGGGCGCATGAACTGTAGGAGCAAGGCTTGCCCGCGAAGAGGCCATCACAGTGGCAAACAAAAAAGGGACTTCCACGAAGCAATGGAAGTCCCTTTTTTTCTCATCTTGTCTTTACAGCTCCTGCCCCAGAAAGATCAACGTATTGCCATGGGCCTCAGCCGCTGCACGCTGGTTGTAACTGTCGCGATGCGAGCAGTTGAAGCCATGCTCGGCCTCCGGGTACACGACGATTTCCACGTTGTCGTTGTTGTCGAAACGCTCGGCGATTTTCTCCACCGCTTCCAGGGGAATGTGGCTGTCCTGTTCACCGAAGTGCATCAGCAACGGCACCTCGATTTCATCGGCGCGGTCCAGATGGTTCTGGATGCCGCCACCGTAGTAGGCGATGGCCACATCCACCAGGCCGTTAGTGGCGGTGAGGTAGGACAGCAAGCCGCCGAAGCAATAACCGATGGAAGCGATGCCGCCGTCCAGGCCCGGTTGCGCATCGAGCGCTTCGATGGCCAGTTTGATGTCGTCCTGCGCCTTATCGATGTCGGTGGCGTTCATCAGCTCGACGGCGCGTTTCCAGCCCGCTTCGTCGTAACCCAGTTCGATACGGTGGCCGTTGCGCCAGAACAGGTCCGGCGCAATCACCAGGTAACCATCGGCGGCGTATTGCTCCGCGACCGAGCGGATGTGTTCATTCACGCCGAAGATCTCCTGGATCAGCACGATCCCCGGACCTTTGCGAGTATGCGGAATCGCCAGGTAAGCGCCGAAGGTGCCTTCGTCGCTGTCGATCTCGATCCATTGGGTGGTTACGCTCATGGTGGCTCCTGTCTACGCAAGTGAGTGAGGTTGAGGCTTATTTCGGCTGCGTGGCCTTGTAGCTTGGCAGAGACTGCATACGTTTCCACCATCCGTCGAAACCGTCCACCGAAAACACCTGTGGCGCATCCGGCGTCATCGCGATGTAGGCGCAGCCCGGTGCGAGGTAAAAGTCACCGATACTGGGTTCAAGACCGGCGATATATGGATCGGTGCCTTTTATTTTCATCAGCTCGCGCAACACCCGTTTCGAATGTTCGATCCCTTTGCGGCGCGCCTCTTCATTCTGACCGCCAATGAAGTCAGGAAAAAGATGGTAGCCGAACACTTGCACCAGGTTGCCATAGCCATAGGCATCGTAGATGCCTTGGGCCATGTGAGTGCGAGCGCGGTCGTGGGCGTTATCCGGTGTGATGGACGGCCCGGGCAGGACTTCGTCCAGGTAGGCGATGATCGCGCCGGTTTCGATGACCCGAAAGCCGTCATGGTCGATGACGGGCACCTTGCCGAAAGGGTGCCGCACCAAATGTTCCGGCAGATGCGGCTCGCCTTTGATCACATTGACCTGCACCTGGTCGAAGTCCGCGTCTTTTTCAGCAAGCAGCATTTTCACTGTGCGCACATAGGTACTGCCGTCAAAACCGTAGAGAGTGAGGCTCATGGCGATTGCTCCGTTTTCAAGGGAGTGGAGGACGCGCCCGAGACTCTGGTCGGTCAACGGTTATGGCGACGCCAGAAGAATCGAGCCAACAGTGCATCCAGGCTGAGCTTGCCGGCACCCGAGAGCAACAACGGCATCATGGCGGCGAGGTAGATCAGCGGCAGCTTGAAGTTGCCGTGACCCTTGTTGCTGATGGCGTAACCCTGGGCAAGCTCACTCAATGTAGACCAATCGGCCGGCCAGTGAACGGCAGCGGTCGCGACAATCGTGACGACGATCAGAATGATGGCCGACACCCGCGTTCCGAAGCCGACCAGGATGGCCAGGGCGCAAATCAGCTCCGCCCACATCGACAGTTCCCAGTTCAGCGTGGCGGGCACATGGTTGAACGGAAACGGGAAGGCGTCCTGGATGTCGGCGAACCAGTTCTCGCCGTTCCATTTTTCCAGGCCCGACTCGAAGAATTCCCAGGCAATGAACAGCCGCAGCGTCAAAGGCGCGAGCCAGCTGCCGGCACGATCAAGGTTTAGGTGCAGGCCTTTCACGGCCGATGAAAGTGAGGTGTTCATGAGCGTGATCTCCGTTCAGTCAGGAAGGCGGGGCAGCGGTTGCCCCGCGAAACAGGGTTATTCGCCAGCGCCGCACTTGCCTTCGCCACATTTGCCTTCAGCCGGTTTTTCCGCGGTATCGGCCTGGGCTTGGCTGTAGCCGTGGGCCAGTTGTTTCATGCTGAACGCTTCGGATTCGGAAGCCGAAGCCGCGTTGGACAGGGCCAGGCCACCGGCGATGATCAGGCCGAGGGTCAGGGAAGAAGTCGAGAGCTTGAACATGGTGATACTCCGTAGCGTTGAGTGAGTTGAGCGCTTTGATCGGCTTGGCCAATCGACACGCACAGTTCATCAAGCGGGTGTATCTGCGATGTGTCTTTGGTGCGGGGTTTTATGGATGGGGTGTGTCGCAAGGGCGTCTGTACACACTCCGATACACGGCCCCGACACCTTGAGCCTGTGCAACCCCCCTGTGGGAGCGAGCCTGCTCGCGATAGCGGTGTGTCAGACACCATCAATGTTGACTGACGGGCAGCTATCGCGAGCAGGCTCGCTCCTACAGGGGGACGGGTGAAGTTGAGATTGTGGTCGGGTCATCTGTGATCCGGCGCTCACCAACAGCGTCTAGCCTCCGTGTCCCCGCAATCCCACGGGGCGAGACTTCGGAACCCGGCATGCAAGCGCTGTTGAACGAGATCCTTGACGCCGTCCGGCCGCTGATCGGTCAGGGCAAGGTGGCTGACTACATTCCCGCCCTCGGCACGGTGCCGGCCAATCAGTTGGGCATTGCCGTGTATGGCAACGATGGCGAGCTGTATTGCGCGGGCGATGCCGATACACCGTTTTCGGTGCAGAGCATTTCCAAGGTGTTCAGCCTGGTGCAGGCCATCGATCACTCCGGCGAGGCGATCTGGGAACGCCTCGGTCACGAGCCTTCCGGGCAGCCGTTCAACTCGCTGGTGCAGCTGGAATTCGAGCGCGGCCGCCCGCGCAATCCCTTTATCAATGCCGGTGCACTGGTGATCTGCGACATCAACCAGTCACGCTTTGCCGCGCCAGCGTTGTCGATGCGCGACTTCGTCCGTCGCTTGTCCGGCAATCCGCAGGTGATGGTGGACGGCAAGGTCGCCGAATCCGAATACCAGCACCGCGCGCGCAACGCGGCCATGGCCTACCTGATGCAGTCGTTCGGCAATTTTCACAACGACGTCGAGGCCGTGTTGCGCAGCTACTTCAGCCATTGCGCGGTGCGCATGAATTGCGTGGACCTCGCCCGGGCGTTCTGCTTCCTGGCCAACGACGGGTTCTGCAAACACAGCGGCGAACAGATCCTTACCGCGCGCCAGACCCAGCAGGTCAACTCGATCATGGCCACCAGCGGGCTGTACGACGAAGCCGGCAACTTCGCCTACCGCGTCGGCTTGCCGGGCAAAAGCGGTGTGGGCGGGGGAATCGTCGCGGTGGTGCCGGGGCAGTTCACGGTGTGCGTCTGGTCACCGGAACTGAATGCCGCCGGCAACTCGCTGGCCGGCATGGCGGCGCTGGAATTGTTGAGCCAGCGGATTGGCTGGTCGGTGTTCTGAGGCATTCGGGCCTGAGCGATTAATGACGCTCCCTGGATTTTCCTATACATTTTCCAGCCGCCCACAGCATGGTGAAACCGCTTCATGTCTCTTGCGCTCGAACGTCTAGTCGCTGGCACGCCGATCCCTTTTGCCGGTAATCGTGTCACTGTCGTCAGCCCCGAACTGGCCGCGCGCTTTCAGCCCGGGGACCATTTGCTGGTCGAGCAGGTCAGTGGCGAGTTGTTGCTGATCCCGGTGGTTGACCAGCAAGCGGCCGCCGTCGCCATCGAGCGCGCCGAAGCGGCGTTCAGTGCGCTGTCCAGCGTCCCGGATCAGGCGATCAGTGCGTTCTTCGATCTGTTTGCCCAACGCCTGGAAACCCCCGAGTGCTGGGCCTTGATCGAAGCCGCCAACCTGGCCGACATCGAACGCGCCAAGGCCCGCGGGCGTTCCACCACGCGACTGCTCGCCGATGAACGCATGCGCCGCGACATGATCGCCGGCCTGCGGGCCTGGCGCGATGCGTCGGCGACTCGCGGCAAGGTCATCAGTTGCGTCGAGCACGACGGCTGGACGGTCGAGCAAGTGGTGTCGCCGCTGGGCATCGTCGCATTTGTGTTCGAAGGCCGGCCGAATGTGTTCGCCGACGCCGCCGGTGTGTTGCGCACCGGCAACACCGCCGTGCTGCGCATTGGCAGCGATGCGTTGGGCACCGCTCAGGCCATCGTCACTCACGCATTGAACCCGGCACTCAGCGACGCCGGTTTGCCGAACGGCGCGGTGTCCTTGGTGGAAAGCGTCAATCACGCCGCCGGTTGGGCGATGTTCGCCGACCGTCGTTTGTCGCTGGCCGTGGCCCGGGGTTCGGGGCGGGCGGTCAGCCAACTGGGCAGCATCGCCCAACAGGCCGGCACCGCTGTCAGTCTGCACGGCACTGGTGGCGCCTGGCTGATCGCTGACAAAGACGCTGATGCCCAGCGCTTTGCTGCCGTGGTACGCAATTCACTGGACCGCAAAGTCTGCAACACCTTGAACGTCTGCCTGATCCAGCGCGACCGCGCCGCTGAGCTGGTGCCGTTGTTTCTCGACGCCCTACAGCAGGCGGGCACCGCCCGGGGCCAGGGTTGCAAGCTGCATATCGTTGAAGGCAGCGAGTCGTGGTTGCCGACTGAATGGCAAACCGGCAGCGTTGAGGTGTATCGCGCCGAAGGCTACCAGACCGAGGCACTGGCCGAACCGTTGCCCGAGGAGCAGTTGGGCCGCGAGTGGGAATGGGAAGAGACGCCTGAAGTCAGCCTGAAGATCGTCGATGACCTGGACAGCGCCATCGCCTTGTTCAATCGCTACAGCCCGCAGTTCACCGTGTCGCTGATCAGCGAAGACGGGGCCGCGCATGAGCGTTTCTACAACGCGGTCAACGCGCCGTTTGTGGGCAACGGAATTACCCGCTGGGTCGACGGCCAATATGCGCTGAACAAGCCGGAACTGGGGCTTTCGAACTGGGAGAGCGGTCGGCTGTTTGCCCGCAGTGCGATTCTTTCGGGAGACGGGGTGTTCACCATTCGCAGTCGCATGACCCAGACCGATCTGTCGGTAAAACGCTGACATTCCTGGCACAGGCAACGATCGCACTATAATTAAGGTGTGTTTGCGTCTGTGTCTTGAGTGAGGGCTGCGTCATGAAACTTCATTCTTTTCGGCATTACTCCCACGATCTGGAAACGGTCGTGCACGACACATGGATCACCGGCCGGGTGAAGTCGGCCCTGGCGTTGGCAGAACCCAGCCTCGGCCTGCAGATCCATGTCAAAACCCTTGCGGGTACGGTGGCGTTGAGCGGTCGGGTCAACACCCATAAACAGTGTGAACAGGCTGTTGCTCTGGCCCGTTCGGTCCCGGGCGTCGTCGAAATCGATGCCAGGGATTTGCGGACCCACGTGTTCACGCCAGGCAGTAATCCGGTTCCCCCCAACGCCGAAGAAACCGCCGAGCGTCGGCCATCATCGTCAGCAAAAGACGATCACTGATCAGGGCGAACTTGTGAGTGCAGCGCTCCCGTGAACCGGGAGCGCCTTGGTGTGGGCATTTCAGCTCGAACAACAATGGATTGCGTTTTTTGGGTGTTCTCTCGCGGGAAGCAAAGGCGGATGATTGGCTGTTCCCCAGAGAGGTGTACCCGATGAAACGTGTCCTCATGTTGTTGGCCAACGGTGTCGAGCCACTGGAAATGGCGGCGTTCACCGATGTGCTCGGTTGGGCCAATCTGCTTGGCGACCAACCCGTGGAATTGATCAACGCCGGCCTCCGGCGGAATATCGTGACGACCTTCGGGTTATCGTTCAATCCGGCTCATTTATTGAGTGAGGTTGATCTCGACAGCTTCGACGCGTTGGCATTGCCCGGTGGTTTCGAACCCTCGGGCTTCTACGAAGAGGCCTTGAGTGAGCCGTTTCTGGCGGTCATCCGGCACTTTGTCGCGGCCGGTAAAACCGTCGCCAGTGTCTGCGTGTCGTCGGTGTGCCTGGGCGTTGCCGGGGTGCTGAAAGACAAAGATGCCACGACCTATCACCAGGTCGGTGGCAAACGCAAAAACCAGCTGGTTGAAACCGGTGCCCGTTTCGTCGACTGGCCTGTGGTGGTGGATGGCCGCATCATCACGTCAAGCGGCCCCGGCACGGCAACGGAAGTCGCCTTCGTGCTGCTGGAACAACTGACCAGTGCTGCAAATGCGGCGGATATCCGTCAGAAAATGCGTTTTCCAACACCGTCTCGCCAGTGGTATGAAACGCCGCAAGTGCCTTGATCCGGCACGCCCTTCATTTGCCTCGTACATCCAGGGAACCGCTTCAGTCGAGCGCATTCGCCGCGCTCGACCTTCCAGGTCCTGCCACCCATCCCATCAAGCAGCTTCGACGGCTTTGCCATGCACGGCGCACGTGGTCGGGTGTTCGGCCAGTGACACAAAGCGGCGACTGCCGGCCTCCAGGGCATCGATCGAACCGGTCTCGATGTCGTAGACCCAGCCATGCAGATTCAACTGACCTTTTTCCTGGGCCAGGCGCACGCTCGGATGCGTCTGGATGTTGGCCAGTTGCGCGATGACGTTCTCCCGGACCATCGAACTCACCTTCGCCGCGTCATCGGCGTGAGGGCGGGATTCGTTGATGACCTTGGCGGATTCAGCGTGTTGCAACCAGCCACTGACGGCGGGCAGGTGATCCATGCATTTGCACTTGGCGATGGCGGTCATGGCGCCGCAATCCGAGTGGCCGCAGATGACAATGTCGGTCACGCCGAGCACTGCGACTGCATATTCGACCGTGGCCGAGACACCACCCGGGTGCGGGCTGTAGGAGGGCACGATGTTGCCGGCGTTGCGGATCACAAACAGTTCTCCGGGTTCTTGCTGGGTCAGCAGTTCGGGAACCACGCGGCTGTCGGAACAGGTGATGAATAACGTGCCGGGATGCTGGGTGGTGGCCAGGTGTTTGAACAGGTCGGTGCGTTGCGGGAACGCTTCGTTCTGGAACTTCAAAAAACCTTCGATGAGCGCTTTCATGGTGACGTCCTCATAAGTGATGAACAGGGGCTACTCAGCTCGAGCAACCGGTTCCGAATTCGCTGAATTGCAGAATGTGAGTGGTGCCTTTGGAATCCTGGTACGTCATTTCCACCGGGACCACGCCGCAGACATCGGCGGTCGGGGTGATTGCCACGACGTGGGCGATGTCCAGGCTCATGCCGTATTGATAGGCAACGGCTGCGTCCTGGGCTTGAACCTGGGCCGATACGCCCGCGATCAACGAAAGAGCCAGCATCATTTTTTTCATGGGGCATCCTCCAGACGAGTGTGGTGGCTGACAAAGTGTTTGGGGTGTTGGGTCTGGCCCGCACCGGAGTGCGGGCCGGTCAACTTAGAAAGGACGCAGGGGCAGGAACTTGCCGTCGAGGGTGATGACTGCGCGGTGGCCGCCTTCCGGGTCTTCGACTTTCTTCATGTCCAGCTTGAAGTTGATCGCGCTGATGATGCCGTCGCCGAATTGTTCGTGAACCAGGGCTTTCAACGTGGTGCCGTAGATCTGGATCATCTCGTGGAAACGGTAGATGGTCGGGTCGGTTGGAACGCCTGAGAGGCTGCCGCGCAGCGGGATGATTTGCAGGCGGGCCACGGCGTCGACGTCCAGGTCCAGTTTTTCGCCAACCACTTTGGCGGCTTTTTCTGGCAGCGGGTGTTGGCCGAGCAGGGCGGCGGTGACGTAGGCCAGGCTCAGGCCGGTGCCCTCGGCCATGTCTGCGAAGGACAGGTTTTTGCGCGCTTTGGCGTCGAGGATTTTGGCGGTCAGCTCGAGACTGGTGTCGTTGTAAGCGTGGGACTGTTGCATGGTGTTTCTCCTATCGGGGTTGTGTTGCTTGGGTGTGAAGCAATCTTCTGCCGATTGATCCATAGCGTCCAAGACCGATATACAATGCGTTGCATAAGTACTGCCTATAGATGGTGAGCCCCATGCTGCTGCGACATCTGCGTTACCTGCTGGCGGTTGCCGACCACGGCGGCTTCACCCGCGCCGCCGAGGCGCTGCACGTTTCACAACCGACCCTGTCCCAGCAAATCCGCCAGCTTGAAGAAACCCTGGGCGTGAGCCTGTTCGACCGAACGTCGCGCACGGTCAAGCCGACCGATGCGGGGCAGGCCTACATCGAGTGTGCACGTCGGGTATTGGTGGAACTGGAAGCCGGCAAACGGGCGCTGCATGACGTGAAGGATTTATCGCGCGGCACCTTGCGCCTGGCGATGACGCCGACGTTCATGGCGTATCTGGTGGGGCCGTTGGTGCGCGATTACGTGGCGCGGTATCCGAACATCCATCTGCAGATTTTCGAGTTGTCGATGGACGACATCGAGGCGGGGCTGGTGGATGACTCGCTGGACATCGCCATCGCGTTTACTCAGGTGAGAAACGCCGACATCGAATCGATCCCGGCGTTTACCGAAACCCTCGGGGTGATGGTGGGACGGGATCACCCGCTATATGAACGGCGAGCCGCGTTGTCCGCTGAAGAGGTGGCGCAGTTGGATTTTGCGCTGCTGGCCCCGGACTTCGTCACCCGCACCCGCATCGATGACTATTTTGCGCAGGAGCAGATCACGCCGAAGGTGGTGATTGAGGTCAATTCGGTGAGCACCTTGCTGGAGGTGATTCGGCACACGGCTATCGCCACCATTCTTCCCGAACCGATTGCCACCCAGGACCGGGCACTGCGCAAAATTCCGTTGCTGGGGGACGCGCCTACACGCGGGGCGGCGCTACTTCGGCGCAAAAATAATTATCACAGCGCGGCGTCGGTGGCCTTTATGAACCTGGTGTTGGGCGCGGTGGCGACGGAGTCAGTCGTCCAGTGATTGGCAGATGCCATTGGGGGCTTTGCCCGTGGAGCTCACGGTCACCGAGTCGTCATCGGCGAGAACGATCGAGATCGTGACGCCCGAACCCTTGGCTTCAAAACTGCGCTCGTTGATGGCTTTGGTAACGGCATCTTTGTCATTGATTGTTACCGGACCTTCCTGATCTGCATGGACGGCAATATTGCCGGGGCAAATCACATCAAATGAAGGAAGGTTGGGGATACTGTCTGCGTGGGCAACATTTGCCATTGTCAGTAACAGCAGGGTTGTCAGGGCATTTTTCATCGCAAGTCTCCATGGGCACAGCAGCGAGTACGCTTAACGATAGCTGTATTTGCCGCGCACGAGACAAACAAAAAAAGGCCCCGCTCGATCATACGAGCGGGGCCTTTTTTATAGAGGAGCAGCGGGGGGGATATCAGTAGAACCGGTCAATCACCCGAACTTCGTTCTGGTTCTGCATCGAGGCCCACGCCTGTTTCAGCGTTTGCAGAACATTACCGATGAAGTCCTTGTCGGCCGCGGCTTTCTTGCCGACATAGCCTTGGCCGCGACGGTACATCTTCAGTCGGGCCAGCAGGTTCTGGTTGTTCTGGTCGAACTCCGCTTCATGGGCGTGTGGCGACAGGCAATCGATATGAACCTGGCCCGATTTGCTGATCCACAGAATGTGGCTGTCGTGGCTGTCTTTTTGCGCAGCGAAGATACGAGCCAGTTCATCGATAGTAGGTTGATTGTTCAGATTCATAATATGCCCCTTGACCATTTGGTGATCTTTCAAAGTTGATTCGCTAATACAGGTAGCCCATCGGTTAGTTGATCCCTGGCACCGAAACCAGGACGTCAGCGGTCAGCCATCAATTCGACGGGGTCTCGCGTCTGTTGCATGTAGTCGCGTTGAATAACTGCTACGCAATAGCGTCACAACGAAGAGAAGCAGCGAAAACCTGGAGGCCACCGCCGACTTTTGAGGGTCGGCCACAAGCTTCATGAGGATTGATCGCCAGCGCTTCTCGTCCTTGTACTGGACGTTCGGGCCAGGTCAGCTTCTTCAATCTGCCTTGTGGGCAGCGTGTATCCGGGAAAAACAGCTCGGCGGTCAGACGAGCTTGCTCAAACATGTTGCTGTACTCCCGATCGGGGAGATGTCTGCATCATGCAAGGGCAAATCGGAGGCGTCAACCGTTATGTAGTGATTATTTTTAGTCACTACATATTGTCGGACAAAGCGCTTTGGAATTAAAAAGCAGCGACGCAACGTCCGGGTCAGGACGATGGCAGCAGATGTTGGAAGCGATAGAAGGTGCAGGGATAACCGTCTACCGACCGTTGATGCAGGGTGAACTCATCGCCTGCGATCTCGGGCATTACCTTGGCCCAGAAGTGCCGTGCAGGCACGTTCGCGTCGATGTGGAAAATCTGCCATTGACCGGGGATCCGGCTCAAGAGGGTGGACACGACAAACTTCGCGACACCTTGGCCACGAAAGCGTCGGCTGACAAACAAGTAGCCGATGTTTTGCTCGGCGCCGTCGATATGCGTGTCGTCGTCCACGGTCACGAAACCGGCGAGTTCACCGTCCACCTTGATCAGAAATGGCTGGGTCCCAGGCTTGCGCCAGTAATCTTGGTTGGATCGGATGTCGAAAAAACCGTGCTCGCCGAGTTTCAGCGGTAGAAACTCGCTGAAGTCATGCATGTAGAACTGCATCAGGTTTTCAATCGTTTCCAGTTCGTCGCGGTGTGCGGCATGCAGTTCTATCGAGGGCATGCTGGGTTTTCTCCAGATCGAAGGGCCGTCCGTGGCTCTTTCGGGATCACTTAGTGCGGAGCGAAGTCGTATGTCCCACCCGTCTTCAACGCCGCGGCGTAAGCAGGACGTGCCTGGAAGCGATCAACCCAGGCCGCTACATGAGGGTAGTTGCCCAGCTTGCCTTGGGCGCGGGCAATCTCACCGATAAAGCTCATCTGGATATCGGCGGCGCTGAATTCGTCACCCAGCAAATAATCGGACTGGCTCAAGGCCGTGTCGAGGTAGCCAAGGTAGTTGGCCACTTCGGAGTTGATGCGCGGATGCAGTGGCGCACCGGCTTCACCCAGACGCCCGACGTACAGGTTCAACATCAGCGGCAGCATGGCCGAGCCTTCGGCGAAGTGCAGCCACTGGACGTATTCGTCATAGGCGGGGGTAGACGGATCGGGTTGCAGGCGCCCCTGGCCATGACGACGGATCAGGTAATCGATGATCGCAGAGGACTCGATCAATTTCTGCGCGCCATCTTCGATGACCGGCGATTTGCCCAAGGCGTTGATCGCTTTCAATTCCGGCGGTGCCAGATTGGTTTTCGGGTCACGCTGATAGCGTTTCAGCTCATAAGGAATGGCCAGTTCTTCCAGCAACCAGAGAATCCGCTGGGAGCGGGAGTTGTTGAGGTGGTGCACGATAATCATAAACAAGATTCCTGTAGCAGCTGTCGATTGAAACGAGGCTGCGATGCCGTTTCAGAAAATGGGGCCATCGCCGGGCTTGAAGAACACTAGACCATTACGGTCCGTTCGAAGTGCCCTCAAGCTTTACTGGCCGGTTTCGCCGCGCGTTTGGCGCCTGTCGACGGCTTGCGCTTGGCGGGCTTTCGTTTGTTTTTCCACGGAGTGGCGCCACGACCGGCCGGGCTCGCCGGTCCGCTGATGGTGAGGCTCAGGCCGGCGCAACGGGCGACCTGTTTGCTCATCCACGCGGCCTGTTTGGTGACGAATTCTTCCAGGCCCATCTCGCCGCTTTGCACCATGTCCAGCGCCTGTTCCCAGATGGCCGTGGTGCCGGGGTCGGCGATGGCGCGCGGCACCGCATCGATCAGGCTGAAGGCCGCCGGGGTCGCGGCCAGGGCCTTGCCGTTCTTGATCAGGTAACCACGGTCGAGCAGGCCCTGGATGATCGAGGCGCGTGTCGCCTCGGTGCCAATGCCGGTGGTGTCCTTGAGCTTCTGTTTGAGCAGCGGGTCTTCCACCAGTTTGGCGACGTTCTTCATCGCTTTGATCAGGTCGCCTTCGGTGAATGGCTTGGGCGGTTGCGTCCAGAGGTCCTTGAGCTTCACGTCGGCCACCGCGCAGTCACGCCCTTCGGCCAATGCCGGGAGTGTTTGCGGTGCGGGTGCCTCGCGACCCTTGGCCGGGGCGAGCGCCTCGGGCAGGGCGCGTTTCCAGCCGGGCTCTACGATCTGCTTGCCGACGGCGCGCAAGGCTTCACCGGCGCAGTCGAAGTCGGCCTGGGTGCGATCGTATTCATGGTTGGGCAGGAACTGCGCCAGATAGCGCGCGCGAATCAGGGTGTAGACCGCCCGTTGCTTGCCCACCAGTCGATCGAGATGCTTGGCCGCCGCCGTCGGGATGATGCCGTGGTGAGCCGTGACCTTGGCGTCGTTCCAGGCCCGTGAGCGGCGCTGTGGCTCCAGGTGATCGTTCAAGGCGTTCAGGGACGGATCGGCCTGCCGGAGCGCGGCGAGAATGCCCGGGGCTTCACTGTGCTGGCTCAGCGGCAGGAAACCGCAATCGCTGCGCGGGTAGGTGATGACTTTGTGGGTTTCGTAGAGCGCCTGAGCGATGTCGAGGGTTTCCTGGGCGCCGAGCCCGAGCTTCTTCGAACAGACTTCCTGCAACGTGCCCAGGTCGAACGGCAACGGCGCGACTTCACGCATTCGCTCGGTGCGCAACTTGATCACCCGGGCACTCGCCGCGCTGCTGATGGCCGCAGCCGCTTGCTGGGCCAGCGCCTGATTCAGGCAACGATCCTGATCGTCACAGACGTCGGATGCCGCGCGCCACTGGGCGGTGAACGCCGTGCCGTCATGCAACAGCTGCACGTCGATGGCCCAATAGGCCACCGGTACGAAATCGGCAATGCTGCGGTCACGATCCACCACCAGCCGCAAGGTCGGTGTCTGCACCCGGCCCACCGGCAACACGCCCTGATAACCGGACTGACGCCCCAGCAACGTGAACAAGCGGCTCATGTTCATCCCGATCAACCAGTCGGCCCGGGAACGTCCCAGCGCCGAATGATAAAGGCTGAAAGTTTCGGCTCCCGGTTTGAGCGCCGCCAGCGCCTTGCGTATCGACGCATCGTCCAGTGCCGACAGCCACAGGCGCCGGATCGGCCCGCGATAGCGGCAATGCTCGACCAGTTCCCGGGCAATCATCTCGCCCTCACGGTCGGCGTCAGTGGCAATCACCAGTTCATCCGCCTCGCCGAGCAGGCGTTTGACGGCCTTGTACTGGCTGGCCGTGCGCGGTTTGACCGTCATCTTCCATTTTTCCGGAATGATCGGCAGATCCGCCAGCACCCAACGCTTGTAGCGCGCGTCGTAGGCGTCCGGCGGCGCGGTTTCCAGCAGATGGCCGATGCACCAGGTCACCGTGACGTCCGTTCCCAGCCAGCAACCGTCGCCCCGACGCTTGGCGCCGAGCACTGCCGCGATGTCTTTGGCCTGGGAAGGTTTTTCACAGAGGTACAGCTGCATAACCACCATCGTTCATCAAGTGTGCAAGAGGCGCACAGAATGGCGGGTGATGAGCAAGGGATCAATCATTATCTGTATGGATGTACAGCAAAGCTGTTGCGTTTGTTTGCGCCAGTCAAAACGGCCCGTTCGGCTGCGGGGCCGTCGTGCTGACGAAATTTGGGTTATACCTGACATTCGCAGTCTCAGGTTTCGGGGCCGCTGCGCGACCCATCGCGGGCAAGCCGGATCACCGTACCGCACGCTCCCACAGGTCCATCACCTTCATGAGGCACGTATTCCATGAAAAGCACCGGCCCCAGTCCTGTCATCACCATCGCCATGCAGCCGGGCTGTCTGTTGGTGAAATTTCACGGTATTCAAGTGGCCGCTTCCTCGCGCGCACGGGTGCTGCTGGAGGCCAATTATCCTCCGGTGTACTACGTGCCCTGGGAGGACATCGACGAACAGTATTTCGCCCGCACCGACCACACGACCTATTGCCCGTACAAGGGCGACGCCACGTATTACAGCCTGCAAATCCCGGGGCATGAGGGCGCCAACGCGGTGTGGCGCTATGAAGACCCCAAAGTGTCGGTCGATCAGATTCGCGGGTATGTGGCGTTCTATCCCGATCAGGTTACGTTTGAGGTGCTCAAAGACGTTGAGTGAGGTTCGGCATTGACGGCAATGCTGCTCACTCACGCGCGATTTTTCAGGCCTACCTGCTTTTGCGGCGAGGGAGCTTGCTCCCGCTGGGCTGCGTAGCGGCCCCAAAAACGGGGCAACCCTACCGATTTTTGTGAGTGCTGCGCACTCAAGCGGGAGCAAGCTCCCTCGCCACAGGTTTTTGATTGGCTGAAGAGGTGATCAGGTGAGCAAATGCCCACATTAACCGAGCGTTTTCATTTCAGCGAACAGCCCCCACCAACGTCGATTCATCAATCTGCCCAATCGAAGTGACCCCGGTCAGGGTCATGGCCACGCGCATTTCCTTGGCGAAAATATCCAGCATGTTCTCCACCCCGCGTTGACCATCGGCCGCCAGCGCATAAGCCATGGATCGCCCCAGCAATACACCTTTGGCGCCCATGGCCAGCATCCGCACCACATCGAGCCCCGAGCGAATACCCGAGTCGACCAGCACCGTCAGGTCATTGCCCACCGCTTGCATGATCGGCGGCAATGCCTGGGCGGTAGAAAGCACGCCGTCGAGCTGTCGCCCCCCATGGTTCGACACCACGATGCCATCCGCGCCAAAGCTCACCGCGTCCCTGGCGTCCTGCGGGTCGAGGATGCCTTTGATGATCATCGGGCCTTTCCAGAAATCACGAATCCACTCCAGATCACTCCAGCTGATCGACGGGTCGAAGTTATTGGCCAGCCAGCCCATGTAGTCTTCAAGCGTGACGGCTTTGCCCAGGTACTTCGAGATGTTGCCCAGGTCGTGCGGGCGGCCCATGACCCCGACGTTGAACGCCCAGTCTGGGCGTGTCATGGCCTGAAGCATGCGTCGCGATGACGCAAAAGGCCCGGACATGCCCGAATGCGCATCCCGGTAGCGGGCGCCCGGGGTCGGCATGTCGACAGTAAACACCAGGTTTTTCACCCCGGCGGCCTTCGCTCGCTCCAGGGCGTTTTTCATGAAGCCCCGGTCTTTGAGCACGTACAGCTGAAACCAGATGGCTTGCTGGCTCTGCGCCACGACTTCCTCGATCGAACACACCGATACGGTTGAAAGGCACAGCGGAATACCTTTTTTCTCCGCCGCTCTGACCGCCTGCACCTCACCCCGGCGGGCGAACATGCCCGTCAGGCCGACCGGCGCCAATATGACGGGCATTGATAGGGGCTGATCGAAGAGGGTGGTTTCCAGGCTCAGGGTTTCGACGTTTTTCAGAATCCGCTGACGCAGGCTGATGCCCGCCAGGTCGGCGCTGTTGGCCCGTAGCGTATGCTCGGCATACGCCCCGCCATCGATGTAATCGAACAGAAAACGCGGGAGTTTGCGACGTGCTGCCTCGCGGTAGTCGGATGCGGATGAAATGATCATGGGGCCTCGGTCTGGTGAGTGTCGGGGCTGTAGAGATCGTTGAGCTTAACCTGTGGCGAGGGAGCTTGCTCCCGCTGGGTGGCGAAGCCACCCCAATCCAGCCGACTCGATTGTTCTGACACACCGAGGCGGCTGGTTTGGGCCTGCTACGCAGGCCAGCGGGAGCAAGCTCCCTCGCCACAGGGGATTGTGGTGGACTCAGTTAGTGTCCAGATCCACGTTTTTGGTCTCACGCAGACAGATCATCCCCACCACCAGGCTCACCGCGGTAATCACCACCGGGTACCACAGCCCGTAGAAGATGTCCCCGGTATACACCACCAAGGCAAACGACACGGTCGGCAGGAAACCGCCAAACCAGCCATTACCAATGTGGTACGGCAGGGACATCGAGGTGTAGCGGATACGGGTCGGGAACAGTTCGACCATCAGCGCTGCCAACGGGCCGTAACACATGGCGGAAATGATGATCAGCACCACCATCAGTCCCACGATCATGGGCTTGTTGACCTGTTGCGTATCGGCTTGTGACGGATACCCCGCCAAGGTCACCGCACCGCGCAGGGCCGCTTCGTCGAAGCCATCCAGTTTCACGTCACCGACGCTGACCTGCACGTCGCTGCCGGCCGGTGCGGCTTCGCTCGTGTAGGGCAGGCCCTGCTTCACCAGGAAGGTTTTGACCTTGTCGCACGGGCTGTCAAATTTCGCCTTGCCCACCGGGTCGAACTGGAAGGTGCAGGTGGCCGGGTCGGCCAGTACGGTAATCGGTGCCTGACGGCTGGCCTGGTCGATGGCCGGGTTGGCGTAGTGGGCGATGGACTTGAAGATCGGGAAGTACAACGCAGTCGCCAGTAACAGGCCGATCATCAGCACCGGTTTGCGCCCGACCTTGTCCGACAGCCAGCCAAAAAAGATGAAGAACGGCGCGCCGATAATCACGCTGACAATCAGCAGACTGTTGGCCAACGCCGGGTCCATCTTCAGGAACTGCGTGAGGAAAAACAGCACATAGAACTGTGCGGCGTAGAAGGTCACCGCTTGCCCGGCGTTGATGCTGAACAGGGCGATCAGTACGACTTTGAGGTTT
Source organism: Pseudomonas mandelii (assembly GCF_900106065.1). Lineage (NCBI taxonomy): Bacteria > Pseudomonadati > Pseudomonadota > Gammaproteobacteria > Pseudomonadales > Pseudomonadaceae > Pseudomonas > Pseudomonas mandelii. The sequence goes on along the minus strand of NZ_LT629796.1, from coordinate 6,446,314 downwards.
TCCCATTTACCGAAGGAATCGCGCAGCGGCGACTTGCAGAGTTTGCCTTCCTCTTTCATTTTCACGAAGGCCGGCGACTCGTGAAGACTCAAGCGAATCCAGGTCGAGATGCCCAGCAGCACGATGGAAAACAGAAACGGAATACGCCAGCCCCAGACTTCAAACTGGTCGCCGGTGAAATAACGGCAGCCAAGCACCACCAGCAGCGACAGCAACAGGCCGAGGGTGGCGGTGGACTGAATCCAGCTGGTGTGGAAACCGCGCTTGCCCATCGGCGCGTGTTCGGCGACGTAAGTGGCAGCGCCGCCGTACTCACCGCCCAGGGCCAGGCCCTGAAGCATGCGCAACACCACGAGGATGATTGGTGCGGCGATGCCGATGCTCGCATAAGTCGGCAACAGCCCGACACAGAAGGTCGCCAGGCCCATGAGGACGATGGTCGCGAGGAACGTGTATTTACGCCCGATCATGTCCCCCAGCCGTCCGAACACCAACGCGCCGAAGGGTCGCACGATGAAACCGGCGGCGAAGGCCATCAGCGCAAAGATAAACGCCGTGGTGTCGTTGACCCCGGCGAAAAACTGCTTGCTGATCACCGCCGCGAGGGCGCCGTAGAGGAAAAAGTCGTACCACTCGAACACCGTCCCGAGTGACGACGCGAAGATGACTTTGCGGGTGTCGGGGCTGGTGTCGACGCTGAGCGTGGCATCCAGGGGCTGAACATGTTCTGACATATCGGTATCCCTCACAGTGATTGTTTTTGTTGTTCCACTGTCGGCGCCAGCCTTGTGGGCGGGCGCCGCGTTTATCCATAAAGCCGGGTGTACGTCGATCTTCGTAGGAGCGAAGCTTGCTCGCGAAGGCGTCAAACCTGACACACCGCGCCATCGTTCTTCGCGGGCAAGCCTCGCTCCTACAGTGGGTTGCTCATAAAGCCGGGTGTACGTCGATCTTTGTAGGAGCGAAGCTTGCTCGCGAAGGCGTCAGGCCTGACACACCACGTCATCGTTCTTCGCGGGCAAGCCTCGCTCCTACAGTGGGTTGCTCCATAAAGCCGGGTGTACGTCGATCTTTGTAGGAGCGAAGCTTGCTCGCGAAGGCGTCAGACCTGACACACCGCGTCATCGTTCTTCGCGGGCAAGCCTCGCTCCTACAGTGGGTTGCTCCATAAAGCCGGGTGTACGTCGATCTTTGCAGGAGCGAAGCTTGCTCGCGAAGGCGTCAGGCCTGACACACCGCGCCATCGTTCTTCGCGGGCAAGCCTCGCTCCTACAGTGGGTTGCTCCATAAAGCCGGGTGTACGTCGATCTTTGCAGGAGCGAAGCTTGCTCGCGAAGGCGTCCGACCTGACACACCGCGCCATCGTTCTTCGCGGGCAAGCCTCGCTCCTACAGTGGGTTGCTCCATAAAGCCGGGTGTACGTCGATCTTTGTAGGCGCGAAGCTTGCTCGCGAAGGCGTCAGACCTGACACACCGCGTCATCGTTCTTCGCGGGCAAGCCTCGCTCCTACAGTGGGTTGCTCCATAAAGCCGGGTGTACGTCGATCTTTGTAGGAGCGAAGCTTGCTCGCGAAGGCGTCAGACCTGACACACCGCGTCATCGTTCTTCGCGGGCAAGCCTCGCTCCTACAGTGGGTTGCTCCATAAAGCCGGGTGTACGTCGATCTTCGTAGGAGCGAAGCTTGCTCGCGAAGGCGTCAGACCTGACACACCGCGCCATCGTTCTTCGCGGGCAAGCCTCGCTCCTACAGTGGGTTGCTCCATAAAGCCGGGTGTACGTCGATCTTTGTAGGAGCGAAGCTTGCTCGCGATGGCGTCAGACCTGACACACCGCGCCATCGTTCTTCGCGGGCAAGCCTCGCTCCTACAGTGGGTTGCTCCATAAAGCCGGGTGTACGTCGATCTTTGTAGGAGCGAAGCTTGCTCGCGAAGGCGTCAAACCTGACACACCGCGTCATCGTTCTTCGCGGGCAAGCCTCGCTCCTACAGTGGGTTGCTCCATAAAGCCGGGTGTACGTCGATCTTTGTAGGAGCGAAGCTTGCTCGCGAAGGCGTCAGGCCTGACACATCGCGTCATCGTTCTTCGCGGGCAAGCCTCGCTCCTACAGTGGGTTGCTCCATAAAGCCGGGTGTACGTCGATCTTTGTAGGAGCGAAGCTTGCTCGCGAAGGCGTCAGGCCTGACACACCACGTCATCGTTCTTCGCGGGCAAGCCTCGCTCCTACAGTGGGTTGCTCCATAAAGCCGGGTGTACGTCGATCTTTGTAGGAGCGAAGCTTGCTCGCGAAGGCGTCAGACCTGACACACCGCGCCATCGTTCTTCGCGGGCAAGCCTCGCTCCTACAGTGGGTTGCTCAGCAGTTCCTTCTGCGGGTTGAGGTTCCTTGTGCTGGGGTTGAGGATCATCAGCGCAGCCTTTTCGGCAATCATCAGCGTAGGCGAGCACGTATTGCCCGAGGTAATGCGCGGCATGATCGAGGCATCAGCGATGCGCAGTCCGGGAATCCCGTGAACGCGCAACTCGGCATCGACCACGGCCTGCACATCGTTGCCCATGCGACAGGTGCCCACCGGATGGAAAATCGTCGTGCCAATTCGTGCGGCGGCTTCGTGCAGTTCCTCTTCGGTCTGCAAGCTATCGCCGGGCAAGTACTCGACCGGTTTGAACGCTCGCAGGGCCGGGGCGGCGACGATGCGCCGGGTCAGGCGAATGGCATCGGCCGCGACCCGCAAATCCTCTGGGTGGCTTAAATAGTTGGGCTGAATCAGCGGCGCTTCCTGCGGATCGGCGGAACGAATCTCCACCCGTCCGCGACTCTGTGGCCTCAGGTCGCAAACCGACGCCGTGAAAGCAGGGAAGGCGTGCAGCGGTTCGCCGAAGCGTTCCAGCGACAGCGGTTGCACGTGGTATTCGAGATTGGCCGAGGTCTGTTCCGGTCCCGACCGGGCAAACGCCCCCAGCTGACTCGGCGCCATCGACAGCGGACCGCTGCGGTCGTACAGATAACGCAGGCCCATGCCCATCTTGCCCCACACGCTGCCAGCGATCTGGTTCAGGGTGCGGGCGTTTTCCAGTTTGTAGATCAGCCGCAGTTGCAGGTGATCCTGCAGATTGCCGCCCACGCCCGGCAGCTCATGAGCCACACCGATCCCCAGTTTTTCGAGCAGCGGGCGAGGGCCGATGCCGGAGCGTTGCAGAATGCTCGGCGAACCGACGGAGCCTGCGCACAGCACGATTTCCTTGCGCGCCTTGAAGGTTTTTGCCTGACCTTGGTAACGGGTGCTGACCGCCGAAGCCCGGCCGTTTTCCAGCAGCACACGGTCCACTTCGACGTCGGTCAGCACGGTGAGATTGGCGCGATTACGGATCGGTTTGAGAAACGCCTTGGCCGCGTTCCAGCGAATCCCGGCCTTCTGGTTGACCTGAAAATAGCCGCAGCCTTCGTTGTCGCCCTGATTGAAGTCATCGATGCTGGCAATGCCGCTTTGCTCGGCGGCGCTGCGGAACGCATCCAGAATCGGCCACGACAGCCGCTGACGCTCGACCCGCCAGTCGCCGCTGGCGCCGTGAAATTGCGAGTCGCCGGCAAAATGGTTTTCGCTTTTCTTGAACAGCGGCAGCACGTCGTTCCAGCGCCAGCCCGGATTGCCGTCAGCGGCCCAGCCGTCATAGTCGCCAGCCTGGCCGCGCATGTAGATCATGCCGTTGATCGAGGAACAGCCGCCCAGCACTTTGCCGCGCGGGTAACTCAGGGCGCGACCTTGCAGGCCGGGTTGCGCTTCGGTCTTGAAGCACCAGTCGGTGCGCGGGTTGCCGATGCAGAACAGGTAACCCACGGGGATGTGAATCCAAGCATAGTTATCGCGGCCGCCGGCTTCGAGCAGCAAGACGCGGTGTTGCGGGTCGGCCGACAGCCGATTGGCCAGCAAACAACCGGCCGGTCCGGCGCCGACCACGATGTAGTCGAATTCATCAAGGGAAGTCTGCATCCCTGACCTCGTATTGTTGTTCTTGTTGTCGGTCATCCTAGTTGTTAGCTTTCGTCAAAAGAATGTTAGTTTTTGCGCAGCCGCTGTGCGTTTTCAGACAGCGCTTCAAACAGCGTAGCCCCAAGGACGACTCATGTTCGACTGGAATGACCTGCGGTTTTTTCTCGAATTGCAACGCAGCGGGCGTTTGCTCACCGCCGCCCGCCGTTTGAACACCACCCACGCCACCGTCGCCCGGCACATCGAGGCCATTGAAAAGAGCCTTGGCACCGCGCTGTTTGTCCAGCATGCCCAGGGCTACGAAATGACCCCGGCCGGCGAAGCGCTGCTCAAGCACGCCGAAGCCATGGAAAACGTCGCGTTGCTGGCGCAAGAGGAAATCACCCAGTCCACGGCACCACTGGGCAAGATTCGCGTCGGCGTGACCGAAGGGCTGGGCATCATGTTCCTCGCCAGCCGCATGAACGGGCTGTTCGAACGCTACCCCGGACTGGAAGTGGAGCTGGTGGCGGTGCCGCGCTTCGTCAGCATCCTCAACCGCGAAGCCGAAATCAGCATCCACCTTGAACGCCCGGCCGCCGACATGCTGGTCACGCGCAAACTCACCGACTATCGCCTGGCGCTCTATGCCAGCCAGGCCTACCTCGACAAGGCACCGCCGCTGCACAGCCGCGAAGACCTCGGCCGGCACGCGTGGATCGGCTACGTCGACGACTTGCTGTTCAGCCAGGAACTGATGTTCCTCAACAGTTTTTGCCGCAACCCGCAGGTGGTGTTCCACAGCACCAGCGTCATCGCCCAGCAACAGGCGGCACGTTCGGGATTGGGGATTGCGGTGCTGCCGTGCTACATGGCCAGCGCCGATCCGGAACTGGTGCCGCTGTTTCCGGACGAGAGCATTGAGCGCAGCTACTGGATCAGCACGCGGCGGGAGCTGCACAAGTCGGTGAGATTGCGGGTGATGTGGGATTACGTGGTGGAGTTGTGCGAGGCGGAGCAGGGGTTGTTGATGGGATAGCCTGCCAACCCCTCATAGATCTCTGATCAACCAAGCAATGAAGCAACCAACACAACCCCTGTGGCGAGGGAGCTTGCTCCCGCTGGACTGCGCAGCTGTCCTGGTCTTCAATTCGGGATGAAGACAAGGAGCGTCCTCCGACACTCCGTCGCGAACAAGGGAGCGTGCAGCATGACCGAAGAGACAAAAGTGAAAGGCCCGGCGTCGTATTTTCCGTCCATCGAGAAAAAGTACGGCCAGCCCATTAGCCATTGGCTGGAGCTGCTCGGGACGGTGAGCGGCAAGAAGCATATGGAAATGGTGGCTTGGTTGAAGGATGAGCATGGAATGGGGCATGGCCATGCGAATGCGTTGGTGGCGCATTATTTGGCGGGTGTTAAAAAGTGAGGCCGCTGTAAACGGCTGCAATGTGGAATGGCGGTGAGAGGGGGCTGGAGGTGCCACCGCCATCGCGAGCAGGCTCACTCCTACATGGGTTCTGCGTCGTTCGCGAGTGTTGTGGTCAGCATAGCCTCCTGTGGGAGTGAGCCAGCTCGCGATGGCGCCAGCTGGCTCACCGCATTCTGCCGGGATCACTCAAACATTCGGCGGCAACTCGCGGGTGGTGCGCTGTAGTGGGTCGCGGGGTTGGCTGTCGGGAATCGACAGCGTGGCGCGCAAGCCGCCTTCCGGGCGATTGGCCAGGGTGATGCGTCCGCCCAGCCGGGTGGCGATGGTGTTGACGATGGTCAGGCCCAAACCCGCGCCATGGGCATTGCCACGGCTGTAGAAGCGTTCGAACAACCGCCCGCGATCCGCCTCGTCGATGCCGGGCCCCTGGTCCTCGACGCTCAGCGAATAGAAGCCGTCCGCCTGACTGAGTTGCACCGTGATGACCCCATGCTCCGGGGAAAAGTTTGCCGCGTTGCTGATCAGGTTGTTCAAGGCGATGTCGATGGCGGCGGCGTCGGCCACCACTTCAAAGGGGCGATCGGTGACGTCGAAGGCCAGCTCAAGGTTCTTGCTCAGCAACCACGGCGTGAGCTGCACGAGGCTGTCGCGCACGGTGGCGGCCAGGTCGATGCGTTGCTGTACAGGTGCGATGGCTTTGGGTTCGAGGCGGGCCATGGTCAGCAATTGATTGACCAGGCGGCTGGTGCGGTCGACGCCGGCGATCAGGAATTCCAGGGATTCACGGCGCTCCTGTTCCGTGCCGGCTTCCAGCAGGTTTTGCGCATGCACACGCAGCACGGCCAGCGGTGTGCGCATTTCGTGGGCGGCATCGGCGATGAAGCGCCGCTCGCGGCCCATCACTTCCTGAATCTGCGCGAGCATGCGGTTGAGCGCCGCTTGCATCGGCTCCAGTTCACTGGGCAACGGCGTCAGTTGCAGAGGCTCCAGCGAACCGCTGTGCCGCGCGCGCAAGGTCGCCGCCATGTCTTCCAGCGGCTTGAGGCCCCAGCCGATGGCCAACCAGATCATCGCCGCCAGAATCAGGCTGCCCAGCACATTGGGCCCCAAGGTATGGCGCACGATCCGGTCCACCAGGTCCGAACGCACGTCGTCTCGTTCGCCCACCCAGATTCTCAGACCGTTCTGTTTGTCTACCAACAGGAACGCACGCCAATGGCGGTTGTTGAGGTCCACGACGTCGCTGAAGCCGGGTGTCGACGGCGGCGCGCTGAAGGAGGGCGCACTGGCCGTGTGCACCAGCACTTCGCCGTTGAGGGTCCAGACCTGAAAAGCCATCTTGGTTTCATAGGGATGGCCATCGACCCTCGGCTCGGCCTCGCCCAGCGCCTTGTTGAAGGCCTGATACAGATCGGCGTGTTCCTTGCTCGCCATCGGCATGCGCATCACCCCCTGCAACAGCCGGGCGTTTTGCGCGAGTTGGGCATCGTAGACTTCGGCGATTTCGTGATTGCTGTCGTGCAGGTTCAACAGGCTGATCACCGCCAGCCCTACCAGCATCAGGCCAATGATCAGCGTGAGCGTGCGGCGCCGGATCGACGTCATCGGCGCTCCTCCACCAGGTAACCGACACCGCGAATGGTGCGGATCAGGTCGGTGGAGAATTTTTTGCGCAGGTGATGGATGTGCACTTCCAGGGTGTTGCTTTCGGCTTCTTCATTCCAGCCATACAGCAACTGCATCAGATGATCGCGGGTCATGACCCGGCCCGGCGGCGAGAGCAATTCGTGGAGCAGCTGATATTCCTTGGGCGTCAACGCCACCGGCTCGCCCAGGTAGCTGACTTGCTGGGTGCCGGGGTTCAGGCTGATGCCGGCGTGTTCGATCAGCACCTGGGCGCGGCCGGCACTGCGCCGCAACAAGGCCCGCAGGCGAGCCTTGAGTTCGGCCAGATCAAAGGGTTTGACCAGGTAATCGTCGGCCCCGGCGTCCAGCCCGGCAATGCGGTCTTCGGTCGCATCCCGGGCGGTGAGGATCAGCACCGGCAGGTTGGAGCCGCTGTCCCGCAAGCGGCGCAGCACTTCCAGCCCGTCCATGCGCGGCAGACCGAGGTCGAGCACCGCCAGGTCAAAGGTTTCACTGAGCAGCGCGTGCAAGGCGCTGGTGCCGTCCTTTAGCCAATCGACGGTATAACCTTCGCGGCCCAGGGCTTGATGGATGCCCTCGCCGAGGGCCACGTCGTCCTCAATCAGTAATAAGCGCACACGGACTCCTGTCAGTTGAGTTTCTTGTTCACGTCCACCAGCAACGTTTCGATCTCTTTGCGTCGCCCGGCGTCGGCGAGTTCACGGCCTGGCCTTGGGGCGGCCTGCAGGGCTTTTTGCAACGCGCTGCGGGCTTCGCTGTAGCGTTTTTGACGGTAGAGGTGATCGCCCCAGAAGTACAGACTATCGATGCCCTCCGGGTTCAGTTGCAAGGCCTGTTTGAGTAACTGTTCGGCCTTGTCCGAGTCACCGAAACCGATGGGCCAGCCGGGGACGCGATCATACAACGCGCCGAGGCTGGTATAGGCCGAGCCTTGCAGAGCTTTGGGGTCCAGCGTCATGGCTTTTTCCAGATCGGCTTTCGCGGCCTTCACCTTGCTCAGCGCACCGAGGCCACCTTGGGCGCCGGCCCAGCTGCTGTTGACGATGCCGGACCAGATCCAGGCTTCGGCCACCGATTGACGTTCCTGGGTGAACGCGGATGCCTGGCCTGCCAGTTTCTCGAACGCAGCGGTGCGTTGCGCTTCCGGGACTTCGTATTGAATGTGCGCCCAGCTTTGCTGGATGCCCTGGAGGCGTTGCTGATCGGCGGGTTCCAGTGCCCAGACGCTCTGGCTCAGGGCTCCCAGCAGCAGGCAAGCGATGATTTTCTTCATGGTTTGAGGGTCTCGTTGTCGGGCTTTTGACTCAGGCGACGGATCAGCGGCAATTGCTTGCGCAAGCCACGGTCCACCAGATTGGGCAGCAGGCTGTTGAGGCGCACAAAAAAGCGCTCCGGCCAGCCGAGGTACAAGTCGCGCCGGTCACCGGCAATCGCGTGCATCACCGCGGCGGCAACGGTTTGCGGATCGTCGACGTTGGCCTTGAGCGCATCGTTCAACGCCTGCGCCGCCGGGCTGTTCATGCTGGTGCGGGTAGCGCGCGGGGCGACGTAGAGCACGCTGACCCGGGTGTCCGCCAACTCCCGGCGCAGGGCCTCGGAAAACCCGCGCAAGGCAAACTTGGTGGCGCAATAACTGGCGTAACCGGGGTAACCGATGGAGCCGTAAGTTGAGCCGACGTTCACCACCATCGCGCTCTCGGCTTGTTTGAGCAGCGGCAGTAGGGTTTTGGTCAGGCAAATCGGCGCGCTGATGTTAAGGGCCATCATGGCGTGGATATCGCTGTCCTCCAGCTGCTCAAGCATGGCGAAGTGATTGATCCCGGCGGCGTTGATCAGCAGGTTGATCCCGCCAATCGATTCGGCTGCGGTCAGCACCTTGCGTCGGTCGGACAGCACGGTCAGGTCCGCGCCGACCCAGCACAGGTTTTGCGGATAGCGTTCAAGCAAAGGCCGCAGCGGTTCCTGGTGCCGAGCCACCGCCAGCACCCGGGCGCCGCTGGCGCACAACGCGGTGGCGATCGCCAGGCCGATACCGCCGCTGGCGCCGGTCAGCACCACGCGGGCATCATGCAACTTCATGCAGGGCCTCCCCGTCACGCGGCAAGCCGCGGAACATATCGGTGTAAAGTTTGTACACCACTTTGGAGGCGTGAATCACCGCAGCCTGGTCGTCCGGATCGTCGAGGGTATTCATCAACCGGCGATAGGTCTGCATGTGCTCGATGTCCAAAGAGCCATGGGAACTGAGGTAACTGAAGGCGCTTTCCGGCAACGCCAGGCGCTCGCGGATGCTGCCGGCGGCGTGGGTGGCCAGGGCAATGCTGGTGCCTTCCAGCACGTTGACCATGCCGAACAGGCCGACCGGGTTGTCGCGGGCAATCAGGTCGTAGAGGTAGCTGACCATCAATTCAATCGGCAGGCTCGGACGACCGTCGCGCACGGCAATGCGGTCGCCGCCGCAGGCTTCGATATCGTCCAGCACCCACTGCTCGTGACCGTATTCCTCCTCGATGTACTCGCACACCGCTTTACGCAGCCATTCCAGGCGCGACGGCAATTTCGCCCCGCACGCCATCATCAACGGCACGGTGTGGCGCACGTGGTAATAGGCTTGCGCCAGGAAGGCCCGGTAGCTTTCCAGGCTGACCTTGCCCTCAAGGGCATCGCGGATGACCGGCAGGTTGAACAGTTCATGACGTTCGTGTTGCGTGGCTTCTTGCAGCGTGTCGAAAAAACTCATGATGCGGATTCCTCGGAAAGTACAGATTCAGTCAGTTGCGCCCGGTAACGCTCGATGATGGCGTCACGGCGCGGGCGGCCATTGGCGGTAAGCAGGCCATTGGCGGGGGTGAACGGTTGATCGAGACGGGTCCAGTGATGGACCTGCGCATAACCGGGCAAGGCCTCGTTGGCCTCGGCGACGGCGGCAGCCAGTTCGGCGTCGGTGCAGTCCGGGCGATGGGGCCAGAGCAGCGCATGGTTGTGCGGCATGGCTTCGCCGTAGACGAAGGCCTGGGCGATATGGCGGCGCTGGGTCAATTCAGCCTCGACCCATTCCGGGTTGACGTTGCGTCCGAAACTGGTGACGAATTGATGCTTCTTGCGACCCTTGAGGTAGAGAAAACCGTCCGGGTCGAACTCGCCGAGATCGCCGGTCGGCCACCATTCATCGGTGTGCGGCGCCTCTCCCAGATAACCGAGCAAGGTCGAACCCTTGACCAGCACCTCGCCGTCCTCGGCCAGGCGAATCGTGACGTGGGGCAGGGGCCGGCCGACACTGCCGAGACGGCGCGCTTCGGGGCGATTGAGGCACACCACCGAGGCGCACTCCGACAGGCCGTAACCTTCGTAAACAGGGATGCCGATGCGTTGCGCGCGGTCCAGCAATTCCTCGGCCACCCGCGCGCCACCCACCGCCGCAAACCGCAACGAGTAGGGGCTGAAGGCTTTCTGCTCGGCGGCGCTGACCAACATCTGCAACAACTGCGGCACCAGGATCAGGCTCTCGGGCGCCCGGGTGGCCAGGCAACCCAGCAGACGCGGCACATCAACACCGCTGGCGCCCTGAATCCCCAGGGTTTTCTGGCTGGGCAAACTCAACGTGGCCCCGGCATACAGCGCGGCGTAGCAACCGAGGTTTTCCAGCAAAATCGCCAGGGGTAACAACGCCAGATGATGCTGCGGATCGGCGGGTTTGCTCGCCTGATTCAGTTCGCGAGCGACCGTCAACAGGCTCTCGGCGCTGAGGCACACGCCTTTGGGCGTGCCCGTGGTGCCCGAGGTGAAGGTCAGTTTGGCGGTCCCTTCCGGCATACGGTTCGGGCCGTTGAAGGTGCGGCGCCAGAACTCACCGGTCTTTTCGTAGCCGGCCGCTTGCAACTCGTCGTCCAGCGCGGGTTCGGCAATCACCCGTTCGGCCTGGCTCTGTTCCAGACAATGGGCGCGCTGAGCGGGGCTGAAAAAAGGCGGCAACGTCAGGCAAGTCAGGCCTTCGAACAGCGCGGCCAAGTCCCAGAGCATCGCTTCGACGCCATTGTCCAACGCCAGCGCAATCACCTTGACCTGCTCATCGCGCAGCCGTTGCTGGCGATACACAACCTCGGCATACAGTGTGGCGTAATCCACCTTCTGATGATCACCCCACAACGCGATGGCGCTGGTCTTGCGCTCGGCATGGCTGCGCAAGGTCTGTTTGAAACGCTCGGTTTCAGGCGACATGGCTGGATTCCTCAAGGGATGTCGGCAAACCCAGGCGATTGAACATCCCGATGTTGCGCAAATGAATAAAACCGGCGCGGATGTTGCCGACGTGCACCCAAGGCTTGCTCTCGTAATAACTGCCCCAGTGCTGGCGTTCGTCCCCCAGCCGCTCAGGGTCGGCCGCGCACAGCGTCACCGGTTTCAAGCCCAGGCGATGAAAGCTGTTCACCAAGCCGATGTTGCCGGTGAACGCCACCCATTCCAGACCGCCCATGGCCAGCAAGTAAGTGATGGCGATGATGCTCATCCGCGCACTGCCGGTGTCACTGGCGGCCAGATTGCCGACCTCGACGATACCGGCACGATCGACCGGGCGGTCCGCCGCAGCACTGATCAGCGGCTCAATCGACTCGTCCAGATAACGTTCCAGAAACAACGACTCAGCATTGGCCATGCGCACACCGGCCACCGCACACAGCGAGCCGGAGGCATCGCTCATGCCAAACAGCTCCGGCATGAAATGACGAATATCGGCGCCATGGGCCTTACGAAAACGTTGCTGAATAAAGGCTTCAAAGACCGGGCGCTCGACGTCGTCCGGTAACGCCCTGGCCAGGTTCATCAGCGGAGCTTCGGCCTGGCCGAAGCGTAGGGGTAGAGGAATATTCCATTCAAAGTCAGGCATTGGAAGACGCCTCCCGAGTAAGTGTGGGAGAAGTATCGAAGCCATTTCTTAACGGAATCTGAAGGTAAGAAAAAGATCATCTCCGCTGTCTTCAGATTGCCTTAAGACTTCGCGGGCAGGGTGTGCCCCGTCGGTGCGTTGACACACCGCACCCCGGCCGCACGAATGACTCGGCCGCCGGCAATGACATTCATGAGGCCCGTTATGACCCGCGAATCAATGACCCATCGGTATGGAAAACTCTCAATCACCTTGCACTGGCTGATGCTGGCACTGTTCGTCGGCGTGTACGCCTGCATTGAAATCAAAGGCCTGCTGCCCAAGGGCCACCCGTTGAAAGCCATGTTTCTCGGGCTGCACGGCCTCTTCGGCCTAAGCATCTTCGCCCTGGTGTGGGTGCGACTGCTCGGTCGCCTGACGCCTCGGCCACCGATCACCCCGGCACTGCCCAAATGGCAGACCGGCGTTTCGCACCTGATGCACCTGGCCTTGTACGTATTAATGATCGCCACGCCGCTGCTGGCCTGGCTGATGCTGTCCGCCGGCGGCAAACCGATGCCTTATTTCGAGTTCTACCTGCCATCGCCGGTCGCGGTAGACCCGGACCTGGCCAAGCAATTCAAGTACTGGCACGAACTGCTCGGCAGCGCGGGTTACTGGCTGATCGGCTTGCACGCGGCGGCGGGGTTGTTTCACCACTATTGGGTCCGCGACAACACCCTGACCCGCATGCTGCCCGGCCGGTCCAACAATCCCATCAACCAGCGCCAGCGTTAATCCCAAGCCCGGTGCCAACCAGACACCGGCCATATCCATAGCCACCCCGAGACCTCGAATTCACCCCAACCCCCCTGTGGGAGCGAGCCTGCTCGCGATGGCGTCATCCCAGACGCCATCAATTCCAGCCAAGGATTCCCCCCGCAACATTCTTCCAAACCCGACGCCAGACCACATCAATTCGTCATCACAGGGGAAGAAGTTTGTCAGTGGCCATTTGAATGCAACTGTCAATAACTTAGTTTTCTCACAAATGAAACATCGTTAGTGATTTCACGCTATTAAGTGCATCGTGAATCATTATATTTGATGGTTTTTGTGTGGCTATTATTAAGCATTGGATCCATGTGCTCATAATGGTGATGGTTATGAATAGGGCGATTATTTACTCCTTAGTTGTGTTGTTCGTGGCAGGCTGCTCATCTACTGGTCATGAAGCAGCGACCGCTGCTCACGCCGATGCACCGCCAAACGCGAGACAACTCAGCGCAAGCGAGATTCAGTCGACAGTGATAGGGCGCAAGCATTCGAGCGTGACGGCCACCGGTTATGCCTTTTCTGAAACGCTGAACCCGGACGGGACTGCGGTTATCCAGATTTCCAGCGAGTCGCTGCAAACCGGTCAATGGATCATGACGGAAGACGTCATCTGCGTGAGCTATAAAAAATATGGCAAGGAATGCAATAAAGTACTCACTGATGGCGTGGTCATCTGGTTTGTGGATAGTGTGAGTAACAAAACCAATAACAAATTTACCGTTAAATAAAGACTTCGGCTTTTGTCTTTGGGTTGTAAGTTCTCTCAGAGTAGCGATCAGTGGAGGTGCGGTATGAGTATTGAACGTTGGAGTTGCATCTTCCTGTCGCTTGTCTTGTCTGGATGCACTTCGTCTGGTGGCAATAAATGTATATTATGAATTGAGAATGCAAGCTAAAAGTTAAGCGAAGCGAGGCGGAATAAATGAGCGCAGATTATTCTATTCTAGCGATAATTATCTCGGCTGGTTTTTTTGGTGGGTTAATTAACTACTCAAATACGCCGAAAGATAAAGATATGCCATTTCTAAAAGGTAATTTTTTTAAATCTATAAGCGTGGGGATTGCTGCGGCCACTTTAATGCCTGTTTTTTTTGCAAATGATATCCAGTAATTTAGTTGCGCAGTTTGATGGGAGTGATAAGAATAAATTTATTTTGTTTGGGTTCTCCTTGATTGCAGCAATCTCGTCGAGATCCTTCATTGATAATATATCTAGAAAGATATTGAGTCAGTTGAGGGAGACGAACGCAAAAGTTGATGAGATTGAAATTGAGTCTCGGCACGATAAAAAAGATATTGCATATCTTATGGCGGAGAACTTAATGATAAAAGGAAAGCTGTATAGAAAGGACGGCTCTCATGACGAAGCATTGAAAATGTTTGAGAAGGCCATAAAAATTGAAAGTTCTGATAGGGCGTGGGGGTTGAAAGCTCTCCAGCATTATTACCTTAAACAGTATGGCGAGGCTCTTGATGCAAGTTCAAAGGCTCTGGAGCTTGAAAGATCAGGAGATGAGCAAGATTATCAGCTTCACTGGAATCACGCCTGTTTTCTGTCACTACTAGAGAGGGAGGTTGAAGAGATAATATTTCATATCGATCAAGCCCTTAAATTGAGTCCAGAACTCAAGGATAAAATAGCGACGGAGGAAGAATTTGCATTTGCGAGAAAAAGTAAGGTTTTTTGCGATAAATACAACATTCCATGCATTGATAAATAAATATCTTGAATGATTGATTTTGTAAAAAAGGTGACGAATTTATTTTTCCCCTTTGGAAAATAAACCTGAAAATCGTCTGGCCGGCCACCACCATCCTCAACAATTTCACGGCGTATTGGCTAACTCTTTCCGCAAAACCCAACTGGGATCACACAAGTGGTCATGGTGGGAGCATTGGCGGTGAACCAAGCGTTGGATAACGTCGAGCCGAAGGAGTAATCGCAAACCCTCTGTGACGAGCGACTGGTCCGTCGCCACAGAGGGAGGTGTGATAGCGATGTTGAAATGCCATCACTGAAATAGTATGTTACTGAAAATCTATCTACGGTTCACAAGGAAGACATCATGTCGCTCAAGGGAAAGATCATTTCCGGCTATCTCGTCATTGGCCTGATCTACGCGCTTTATTCCTGGATGTTCACCATCTACTCCCACGCCAGCTTCGCCTACAACCTGGGCAGAGGCCTGATCTGGCCGGCCGCAATGTTCCCTGCTTTCGGCGCGTTTATCGGCGTCATCGTCCTGCTCGTGGTCATCGGCGCGATTCACTTGAATCGTCGCTAAGCGATCCGCACCTCAAAACTCATCAAGGAAGAATGCTCATGAGCATGACAAAGATAACGCTGGCCGTGTTGCTGGCAGCTGCACTGGCTGGCTGTGGGGCCAGTAAGGACAAGGCCGAGGAGCTGATCGAGACCAGCGGCTTGACCAAAAATTACAGCACCATCGTGGAAATGGCATCGGCCAGCTACGCTTCCCGCTACCCGATGCTGGAACGGGAACAAATCCGCAACGTCGTGCGGGACAAACTCGATCCGGACGAATTGAAAAGCGAGATGGTCGACATCTATGCCGATCACTTCGACAACGACGAACTCGATCTGATGATCCGTGCCAACAAGCATCCCGAGCAAGCCATGGCCATCATCCTCGGCTCCAAACAAGGCCGCGCGTTGGCCGAAAAGGTGATGGATGTCCAAAAAACCATTGCTCAAGACATGCAAGAGGCAATGGTGGACAGCGATGATGCAATCATCGATGAGTTGGATGATATGAAGGACGAGTTGAAGGGCTAGAGCTCATCATCGTGCCTGGTGTCGTGCACAGACGTCTTGCAGGATTTTCCAGGTGGTGGATTCAGTAGATGATCCGTATCCCGCTCGAAGTAGCGGGACGGATTATTTAATGGCCAGTCAACGCAATGCACCTGTAGTACCTGTCGAGCCCGCGAGGCTGCGTCCGAGGGGCCGAGAATAATCCCGAACCCGAACCCGAACCCGAACCCGACCAGACACCGGCCATACCCATTGCCCCCCAAACCTCGAATGCTCCACAAATCCCCTGTAGGAGTGAGCCTGCTCGCGATGGCGTCATCCCAGACGCCATCAATCTCAGCCATGGATTCCCACTTCGATATCCACTGTTTTAAACATGTTTGAGCGCCCACGTTTAAAGACATTCAGTGTTACGTCCTAACGGCTACAAGGCCTTGCGCCGTTGCCTACGCGTACGCCAGAATCCGCCGGCTTGTGCGTCTAGGACACGGGTTCTATCGTGGCGGGGTCACTAAAACAGTGATCGGGTTTGGTAGCCCGGATCGTTCTAGACTCATGGCTTCACCTTTACGCAGTCGGTTTCACAAGACTTTGCGTTCATGGTGGTCATGCGTGGGGCCCACTTGTGGGCGCCGGGTTCTAGTGCGACCGGTCTACCAACCCGCGTATGGCCGCCACCCTCCGTTTGGTAGCGAGAGAGTGATGGCTCCTTGAAATATTCGCGCTAGAGGTTTCACCATGATCAAACCAACACCCAACCCACCGGACACCGATCCGGCATCCCCCTACGAATCCCTCGATTCCAAAAAATTCCACGAAGCCGCCGAACGCGCCCTCGACCACTACCTCAATCCAGGTGCCAACATCATGGCCAGCACCCACGAACCCGAACCCATGTTCCTCGCCAACCCGGCATACGACACAGAATCCCTACTGGCCAACGCCAGCGAGTCACTGGGCTCGGCGACTACCATGCTCAGCAATTTTGCGGCGTTGCTGGATAACTCGCACCGCAAGACGCTGCTGGGGATTACGCAGGTGGTGATGTTGGGGGAATTGGCGGTGAATCAGGCGCTGGATAAGGTTGAAGTGAAGGAGTAAGGGCGAACCCTCTGTGACGGTGGGTTAGTCCGTCGTCACAGAGGGAGGGCAAGTCGGCAACGGTATCCATGAGGTCTCAGTTTTTTGGCCGAAAATCGGATAATTGCTGGCGACCATCGCCCAAAAGCTGGCTAAAACGGGAGCAGAAAGTAGCCAGTAATGGTCATCGGTTTTTCAGGATGTTCAGCGAGTAAACAGTCCATTGAGCGTTCGGGTTCAGAGCCTGCAAGCAATTTCCTTCCACATGTAGTCGTATTCGTATCGCAGCCATCGGACCAGCAACTTATCAAACTGCCTGCGTAGCCAATTACGCTTGCGCGCCGCGAGCCTTTCCTCGATCGTCGCTCTGAGCCAGTCGGGGTCAAAGCCTGTCCAGACAGAGGGCAAGACTGCTGCAAGGTTGGAGAAGCAAACGGGCGCCACTTCTGAATAAAAGATTTCGTAGAGGACGTCAGGATCGACGCCTTTGACCTGGCGCGCGATGTAGTCGTAATCGGTCGGAAAATAGTTGAATGGTTCGGACAGTGCGGCTCTGACGTCTGTCAGTCGTGGTTCGGTCAGAAAATGTCCCAATGCGAAAATTCCTCCAGTTCCTCATCCAGCGATTCCGCGACCACTCCGCCCGCGACGCCACCGACGACCGATCCCATCAAGACCTCCCCAATTGCGCAGATCGGGGCTCCAGGGCGCCACAATGCACTGATGCCCCATCCAGCAGCGCCGCCTAACGCACCGGCCAAAAGCTGCCTGACTTTCTGAATGGAAAGCAGCCACAAATGGTCAGCGGGTTTTTTATAACGTTCAGCAAGTCTCTTGACCCTAGTGCATTCCGGTTCAAAGCCTGCTGGAGATCTCTTTCCAGATGTAGGCGTAGTTATATTTCAGCCAGCGAACCAGCACTTTATCGAACTGCCGGCGAAACCAATTACGCTCTCTTGCTACCAGCCTTGTCTCTATCGATTCCCTGAGTATGTCAGGATCGAAGCCTGTCCATACCGGTGGTACAGCGGCCACTAGATTGGTGAAACACACCGGTGCGACTTCTGAATAGAGGATTTCGTACAGAACGTCAGGGGCAACACCTCTGACCTTCTGCGCTACAAAGTCATACTCGACTGGAAAATCGTTGAATGGCTCGGAGAGTGCGGCTCTGACCTTTGTCAGTTGTGGCTCAGTCAGAAGATGTCCCAATGCGAAAACTCCTCCAGTTCTTCATCCAGTGAGCTCGCAACCGCTTCGCCCGCGAAACCGCCAGCGACTGTTCCAGCCAAGACTATCGCAATCGCGCAAATGGGCATGGCAGGGCCGCAAAACGTGCTGACGCCCATCCCAGCGAGGATACCGCCCAACGCTCCCGCACCAACAATGATGCCTTGGCGCGCCGCCTCTTTAGGTTTGTTTTCAGCATCCAATATTTGATAGGTCGCCAGAGCGGCGGTCACCAGAACGCCGAGCTTGCCCATGATCAGCATTTTTTTGGTGCCGGTCGTGAATTTGGCATTATCACGTCCCGAGGATTCCAGAATGGCGTAGTGGACCTTATTCTTTTCTACTTCTGAAAGGCTGTCGTAACCTTTTTGGAATAGGCTTTCAGCGTACATATTCAGGAGTGTTATGAGACCCTTTCCGTCCTTTTTCTTCCTTTGGACGATAGCCAAACCCTGCGCCGAGGTGAATTTGCGATGTTCCATCATGATTTTGTTTCGCATCTCATGACTGAACTTCACACCTTCTTGCGCGGTAATCTTCCCAGCTTTCACGTCATCCCGAGTTTGCTGAGACATGCGATTGATGTTCCTGGTGTAGCTTGCCCTGACTTTTTCATCAGAGATGGCATCCAGCGAAAACCTCAGGGCAGTGCCCTCCATCAGCTCTAACGCCTTGTCGAGGGGAGAGTCTTGCAAGGCGTGCTCACGCTGAACAACATAGCTGCCAGTGACAATGTACGGCTCTGTCATAGGATGGTCCTTATCCTAGAATTGTGTTCAATAGGCTCTCGGTAAGAGAGAGGGCCTCTGCGGATGCTTGCTCTTCAAACTTGAGCATCACGCACGTCTTGCCCGATGGATTCGAAAATTTAACAGCGTTGTCCTTATCGAATACACCGGGAAGCGATGAGCCATCTTCAAAGTGCGCGGTGCACGATAAGCCCTCATAGCTTTCTTCAGCGGGGATTCTGAAGCCAATCCAGCTCGCGTAACCCGCCAACAGCGAGGGAGGAACAAACTCGCAGGGTGTATGGGTACTGCCGATTATCACCGTCCCCGACCCGCCAACTACAACGCCGCCATGGGTGCCACCACTGTCGATGGTTGCGGCATTCTTGCCGTTGATGAACACAGTCGAAGACAGCCCTGATGAAAGCGCACTGCCGCACGTGCAGGTGTCGCCTTGACGTGCTGCGGAAAGGCCATCGAAAAACACGTCGGGAGAGCCTGTCGCAATGGGATTAGTACCGTGCCCCGGCAACGGGCAACTGTATGGATCACTCTTACGCGCTGCTGGCTTAGCCACTATGACCTCCTGTCAAATCCGTGTGAGCGTCGTAACCTACCAGAACAGATCCTCGATTAGAAATCCGTGGTGATGGGCGTATGCAATGATCAGGCGATCAGCGCTCGCATGAACTGGTCAGCGCATGAAGCGAGAATTCGTTGTGGATGAAGAAAAAGCTGCATTTGATTGCAAAGGTCAAGGGCAGTAATCGGCCAGGAGCAGACATTCGAACCGCTGACCAATACACTGCCGCGACAATCGTACTCAAAAACTTTTGAGCAAATGTTCACGCAGGAAGAAGGGTTTCAAATGAGTCTTGATCTGTACCTGGAAGCGGATAATGCACTCACAGCCCCGACATTGAGGAAAGCCTTAAACGATGCTGATGCCTGCGAAATCAACGTAGTTGGCGACAGTTTGGAAGCTACCTTTATCTCGGGACTAACGTTGAGTACCGATGGCGTAATCACGGACTCAACAATTTACTCCGAGGATACGAAGGGCATCGACTTCCGTGTTGCTATGCGTTGTACCATCAGAATCAAAGGCCCCGAGCCGGAGGGGCAGTCTGCTATGGACGATCTGGACAAAATAGCGCAATCCATCGCTCAGACGTGCTCATCCCTCTTCCTGATAAGCTTCCAGCTCGAAGAAACATTGTACTGGCGGGACACAGCGGGGCTGCACCGTCCTGATGCCAGAACCTCCAAAAACAATGACGAATCCACCTAAGCGCACTCTGTCTACTACTGGGCATTTGCTGCACATCTCGATGAAATGGCTATTAGCTGCTTTTCGCGAAGGGCCGCTTTGGATCGGTTCGGGCCTGTCTCGACCACAATAAAACGGCAAAAAAGCAGATGCTTGATTATGAAGCAGTTAAATCCAGAATATTTACTAAAAGAAAATGTACATGAAGAAGCTAAGTAATGATTTCAGTGGAGCACTCCGAACATTTGCGTACTTCATGGCAAGTGGAAGCCACTACATGCTTGAAAACGTAGAGTACCTCGACATTTATGGATCTGAGCCGAGTGCAATTGAGATGGTCTTCGCGATATTCGCGAACGTAATAGAGATGGACAGCGAAGGCAACGTGCTCAATTTCACCTACGCCCAAAGGAGAGCGACTGATTACTTAAGGTCATACTGCGACCCATCTTTCAAAGTAACGCCGCCTCTTGAAGACTGGGAAACCGAGCTCTATGGGCCGCCCTCACTCGGACGCTAAGAAATGGCTTTAGCTCGCAGACACGGGGGACCGGAAAGGGTCGAAAGATCCAGCCGAATGGCTGCTTTTGGCCGAATGCTGCCCGTCGCCAAGCTGTAATCGCCCCCAGACGAACGACGCAAAGTACAGTTTTTTGGTATGCGTCCGGCCAAGTCATCTACCCAGCCTCGCAAGGCCAAGACAAAGAGAAAAAGAGAAAAGGGGACAAGAGAAAAGGGGACAGATTTATTTTCTAAAAATAAATCTGTCCCCTTTTTTGCCCCTTTTTTGCCTATTTTTTTTGCCTTTTTTTTGTTCTTTTCTCGAGTTAAGTAATAAAAAATAGCTTGCTTATTAGAAAGTGTTTCTAAGGCCTGTTATTTCTGACAGTGTCTCAGGTTAAGTAATAGAGAAATAATAGAGGCCCAACAAACGAAAGGAGTTTTAAAATGAGTAATAAAGAGGTGGAAGATTATAAACGTGCTGTTGAAGCGAATCGCCCCCGCCCAGTCTCAATTGAACGAAACTCACCTCCGGCTTGGAGCGACGTTATGGGGAAATGGAATCATCCGCCTGGAGGGCGTTGTACGTGTGGATGTAATGGCGGGTGGAGTAATTCTTCCGATAAACTGTAATAACATGAAAAAATAAAAACCCTAACAGAACCTTCCATATTACTCGTCGAATATTAGAGAAAAGGGGGCGGCTAATTGATGCCCCTTTTAGTTCATCATAGATGATTACGCTCCGATAAGATTATTTGCTTCTGCTACGGTTCGGAACGTTTAAGAATGGCCAATCGCCAAGCCTCTAGATAGGCAAATTTTTTTAAACTCACCTCTCCTGCGCCGCGATCAAGGACGTCTGCCTCTCTGTAAGGTGGTAGGCTTAGCGCGGTTTGAAAATCACTTTCAGTCAGAACATTCAATATGACCTCGAAGTTGCGCTGATCTAGATTAAAAAGCAAACCGTCAATGAGAAGCAACGTTAGTTTTTGCTTGCAGGTCTCTTTAGCTTTAGTGATGGCCAGATCTAGCAGAAG
Organism: Pseudomonas mandelii; assembly: GCF_900106065.1. Lineage (NCBI taxonomy): Bacteria > Pseudomonadati > Pseudomonadota > Gammaproteobacteria > Pseudomonadales > Pseudomonadaceae > Pseudomonas > Pseudomonas mandelii. The sequence goes on along the minus strand of NZ_LT629796.1, from coordinate 6,424,943 downwards.
TCTTGCATGCTCACTAGTTGAAAGATTATCCAGTCCCACCCAATATTCGCCGTGGGCCTGCTTAAACCTAAGTTCCATGAAGGGGGAGTCATCGATCTTATATCTCTTCTTTTCAATCTCCTCATCATCATCGTCGTACTCAATGTCAATAGCTTGCGTGAATACAATCTCGCCTGGCAGTAAGTTTCCGCCACCTACTTTTGTGAGGGCGAACAAAGCACTTTTGTCGATGTTCAGGTATCGCATCAGGAAATCCACATGGTCCTCATGGGGCTTATACCGTGTCTCTCTCTCTGAGCAAAAAATAATCTCGAGATCTCCGGGTGGTAACAAACATGGGGTAGCACCTTCCTGGCGCACTAAGTTTTCACCGCAAATCTGGATCTCAATAGTCTTGCTAAGAGTATCTACGGTCGAGTATTTAATTAGTGCCTTATACTTGGCTGGGCGACCATGATAGATGCGTCCACTAAATCTCTCACCATGCCGAGAATCGCTAACTGATGCCGCTGCCTCCATGAGAGAAGTCTTCCCGCTACAGTTAGGGCCAAAGAACAGTGTGTTTCTAGATAATGAAACTTTAGGTGGTGTCCGAATACCGTCAAATTCTACAAATTCAATTGAATCGACCCATCCGAGCGGAGAGGGTGCATCTGTAATTTGCTTGCGAATTCGAGCCTCAGCTAATGCCTTCCAGGCAAACAGAACATTCGCTGGGTAATCTTTTCCTTTCTGCTTGTCTATTAACGATGCATGAGATGGGCAACACCATAGGCCATTGGCGTCACTGCCGATGAACTCATCCGACTTACCCCCTCTGCCTCGGGGCCCATCTTCGGCAGCGCTATATATGTGACATGCAACACCTAAATTAACTGCCCCCTCATTATCCTCGAAGGGACCTACGGTGGGATTTTTACACCGAGGAACAGAACATTTTCCTCCTGCCCTATTAAATAGAGTGGCTCGCACTTTAGATTTGAATTCTATCCTAGACTTTTCCTGAGGCTGGCCCAAGTGTATATACTCCTTGCAAAATAAAATAATAAAAAAAGAGAGTGGAGTCGTTCTTGCTAAGCGTACAAAAAGTGGGTTAAAAAATCCGTCCCCTTTTGTTTCTAGGTAGGAGTTAAAACATTCCTCCTCTTAAAAGCTCTCTTATAAGAGCTTTGATCGCTTCTAGGCTTATGAATTTAGATGAGCTTCTCGTCCATCTAATGTATTTTGAGTCGGGGTCAATTTTTTCTCCTTTGATATAGGATTCGATCACGCCATAAAGTTCATGGAATCCATGTATGAGGTTGGCACTATTAAGATTGGCAGTTGATGCATCAGTAAATCCTTCAGGTGTTACTTTGCAAAATACTAAGCAAGGAGTTCTAACTTGGTCTTCGACGCCTAGCATAGTCAGGAGGGTAGAGTTAAATGTCCTCAGTACCGCGTCACTTCCTGAATGCATATAAAAAACGCTAAGCTCTTTTCCGCTGAGGCGATCTAGTTCTACGAATACACCTTGATCTTTAAGGATTTTCTTAAAGTCACGATTGTTGAAGTCATAAAAAACAAAAGCTATAGACTTTGCTCGGCCTGTTTCAATATGCTCAATGGCTATTTTCTGGAATTCTGCTAAAAAAGATTCTACGCTGTGACCTATGCCTTTACCTGAGCCCTGTTCATAAATTGGTACCATATACTTCTCCTTACGATATTGAACATCCTAAAGCTAGTCGATAAATAGACAAAGCGTTAGGAGCACGTAGTCAAAATTAATGCTCCTGCCTGTGTACTGTCCAGTGGAATTGTAAAGTAGCTTTCGTCAATCGATTCGCTTAGGTTCATTGGTGGACTTTGGTGATCTGAAATTTTGGGTGATTCTTCGTGACGGTGTCGGAAGTATTTCAAAAATGGGATGAAAAAATCCCACCGTCCTCTTTTGTTTGCTTCGTGACTCCAGACACCACTTTGCCTAGCTAATGCCCCCTATGCCATGGCCATCAATCCACAGGTAGACTCCCTCACTTCTAATAGCATCGGAGGCATCATGAAGTACATTCTCTGGGTCGTTCTTAGCGGCGCGTCGCCCGTTGCATCGATTGATCATGCTGAGTACGAGAATCTGGAGGCATGTCAGTACGCAGCTGAACAGCTCAAGGAAGAAGTCGGGCAGGGGCAGCTCGCTGTTCACACCAGATGTACGCCCACGAAAAAGACAAAATAAGGCGCGACCATCCGGCGATGCTGCCATTTTTGATGTGCTGGCAAGATGGGTTTGGAGACAGCGGGGTGGATTTACTTAACATGCAATCAGAGCCTGCATGTGTAGCGGCTGACGAGCAGGGCGAGGCTGCGTTTGAGGACGTGGTCTTTGCAAGCCAGTAAACGCGGTTTGCCTGAAAGAACCCGTTGCCTGATTTCACGACTGCTTCGCAGCCGAACGCAGCCTCGCGCTGCTCGGCAGCTGCTACAAAAAAGTTAGGCTAGGATTTCGAAGGCGGTGGTGGCTAGGCGTTCGCCGTTCACCATGATGTGCACCGCATGTTTCCCCACATAGTGCTTCCGAGTAGTCAGTTCCTTGATCTGTTGACCGCGACTGACTCGTTCAGTCGCCTTGCCAAGCAGCGTCAACGCCTTCAGCTTGAACACCTTCGCCGAAGTGCTGCCATTGGCTTTAACGTAGTCAATCGCATAATCAATCACCAACCGCTGACTCTCCGCCACCGTGGATTTCACCGCAAACGACAACGTAATCTTCTCCCCCAACCGAATCACCGCCGGCTCCACCTTCACCCCAACAATCTCAACCTCTGCCTTACCGCTGGCCCCAATAATCGCCAGCGCCCGCTGGTTTCCCTGCTTGATCAAGCTGCGCAGCGCATGCTTGGCAATCCACGCCGTGTGCTTGTTCTCCAGCGACCACCCCTCAATCAAGTCCAACACCCACTCCGGATGGTCCTTGGTGATGTCATTCAGGTGATTGGCCACCGACTTGCGCACGTAAAGGCTGTCATCCGCCTTGAGGTTGTCGAGAATCGCAGCCGCCAATGTCGGATCGCTCTGTATCTGCTCCAACCGAAACGACCACGGCAAACGCGGTCGACTGCCTTCGCTGGCCAGGCGCCGCACATGCTCGTTCTCATCCCGAGACCATGCCTGCATCAGCGCCAACGACCGTTGCAGATCGCTGCGCAGAAAATACCGGATCGCAAATTCTGCAGAGCCAAACGCGGTGAAGTATTTGAGCGCGTCCATCGATTGCTCGAAGTCATGCGTGCCATACATCGCCACGTAGTGCGGCAGCGAGATGCTGACGAAGCCGCTGTTGAGGCGGGGGGCGAGGGCGCGTAGCACTTCGAGGGATTCGTCGTAATCCAGCGGGAGTACGGCGTGCAGGCATTCGCTGACGCGGGCCATGCGTTGCATGATCGACAGGTCGGCGAGGCCGTCGTTGGCCATTTCCAGGAAGGCTTTGGCGTTGAAGGCCGGGTAGACCGCCGTCATTTCGGTTGCGATGTGTTTGAGGCGTTCGGCGTTGAAGATTTCCTTCAGGGCCGGGGCTGGTTGTTCGGCGGCGGTCATGGTCGGGTCCGTTCGAGGGGGCCGGTCAGGTTATCGGGGTACTGATGAAAGCCTCAAGCTTTTCTGTCTGCGCGGCGAATTCCGTGATAGTGGCGGGCTCACGGGTCAAATCATTCCCCGGGGGATCGACGTTCGCTGACGCTGACGCTGACGATGGACGCTCGGGCCGGTTCAGGAGGGGAGTTGAGTGGGTCCATACGGACGGTGCCTGTGAAGTACGCTTCCGGGCCGTTTATCGAGGGTTGCGAGCCTGCGCGCTTGAGGATCATGATCCGGTTCTATTGATAAATGAACAGGAAATTTTATGGGCCTCACGCTCCACATACACTCTATGCATGTCCTGGAGTAAAGCGACCCATGGAAGCCAACCGATTGGGTGACATCGCTGCATTTGTCTGCGCCGTAAAGGCTGGAAGCTTTACCGCTGCGGCGGCTTCTCTTGGCCTGACCCGGTCGGCGGTGGGGAAAAGTATAGTTCGCCTGGAAAGCCGGATGGGCGCACGGCTTCTCAATCGCACGACGCGCAAACTGAGCCTGACGGACGAGGGGCAGGTCGCCTATGAGCGCTGGCGTCAGATTCTCGAAGACCTGGATGAAGTGGACGCGACCATGGCCTTGCGTCGTGGGCGGCCCACCGGGACCTTTAAGCTCACGGCACCGCTGTCCTTTGGTCAGCGCCACATTCTGCCGATTCTGGATGCTTATCTGAAGCAGTGGCCTGAACTGCGGGCGGATGTCTGGTTTACCGATCGCTTTGTTGATCTGATCGAGGAGGGCATCGACATCGCCATACGAATTGGCATGCCCAAAGATGACTCCCAATTATTTACCCGTACCGTGGCGTGGCAGCAATTCGCGACGTGTGCATCGCCTGCTTATCTGGCCCAACGCGGCGTGCCGCAAACGCCCGCTGACCTTGTCGGGCATGACACCATCGCGTTGTTCAGTGGCGAGCGGCCGACCGTCTGGCGTTACCAGACACCTGCCGGCCTTCATCTCTACGAACAGCCGGGGCGACTGAACATCGACAGTTCAGAAGCCACGCGAGAAGCGGCGCTGGCAGGCATCGGCCTGATTCATCTGCCGACCTACATTACGGGTAACGACCTGCGCGATGGCACGTTAGTGGAAGTGTTGAAACCCTATCGCGCACCTCCTGATCCCATCAGAGTCGTCTACACCAGCAAGCGTCACCTGTCCCCCCGCGTTCGCAGGTTTATTGACCTGTTGATCGAGCGTTGGGAAACAGGCGTGCCGTGGGAAAGATAGCGATATTGGGGACTCAGCGGACCGTGTAAGGGGCGCGAACTGCTGTTTATCCAACCTGAGGAATCAATAAATATGTCAGTCATCGTCACTCACGGGACTGCCATCATGACTACTGCCACACACTTCTCGCCGCCAGCTCAACCTGCGACTTTACCGACCGCCCATCCTTCGCTTGAGCGCCATCCGGGGTTTCAACGCTTGTTTAAACCGCAGGCGCTCACGATTGGCCTGATTTTGCCCCTCGAAACCCACCCGGGCAGACCGGCGCCGACCATGCGTGATCACGTGGAGATGGCGCAACGCGCCGAAGCGCTTGGCTTTGGTGCCTTATGGATGCGCGACATACCTTTCTACGACCCGGATTATGGTGATGTGGCGCAGATCTTTGAGCCGCTGGTCTACATCGGTTACCTGGCCGCCGCCACCCGCAGCATTGTCCTGGGCACCACGGGTATTGTGCTGCCGACCCGTGATCCGATGTATCTGGCCAAGCAAGCGACATCCCTCGATCAACTCAGTGAAGGTCGACTGGTGTTGGGGCTGTCCTCGGGTGATCGATACAGTGATTACCCGATGCTGGGCATCGATTATGAATCCCGTGGCGATCGTTACCGTGATGCCTTTTCGGTGTTTCGAACCCTGATCGAGCAGAGCTTTCCGCGTTTCCGCTCCGAGCGATTCGGTGGCTCACACGGAAACCTGGACCTGGTGCCGAAAGCGCCGTATGGCCGCGTCCCGTCAATTGCTGTCGGCCAGGCGCAACAGAGCGTTGAATGGTTGGCTCAGCACCTTGATGGCTATCTTGCTGGCGTCCAAAGCCCGGAGCGGTTGGCAGCGTTGGGCGAGAGCTGGCACGCCGCCGTGCAGGAGGCGGAGAACCGCAACGCTTTCAAACCATTGGGCCTGGGCGGCTATTTCGACCTCAGCGACAACCCGGATCAGCCATTCCAGCGCATCCAGGGTGGCTTCCGGGCAGGGCGCAACGGCCTGCGCAATTACCTGGAGCACGCGCAATCTGCCGGTGTTTCGCATATCGCGCTCAACCCCAAGGTCAGCCGTCAACCCTATGGCGAAATCCTCGACGAACTCGGCGAGTACGTTCTGCCGTACTTCCCGTCACATGCCTGAGATCACGCGGAGGAATCACTCATGTCATCACTTTTCGACTCTTATGACCTCGCGGATCAGGTGCTGCCCAATCGCCTCGTCATGGCGCCGATGACCCGCGCTCGCGTCGAGGGCACCGTGCCGTCTGAAGACATGGCGACCTACTACGCCCAGCGCGCCGGAGCCGGCCTTATCATCAGTGAAAGCGCGCAGGTTTCTCCGCAGGGACGTGGCTACCTGTATACCCCGGGGATCCACAGCGCAGCGCAAATTGAAGGCTGGAAGCGCGTGACTGATGCGGTTCATCAAGCCGGGGGACGCATGTTCCTTCAGCTCTGGCATGTGGGGCGCGTCTCGCACTCTTCGCTGTTGGACGGACGCTTGCCTGTCGCGCCTGTGGCCATGCCCGCCAGTCAAACGTTGGTGCATGCTTACGACAGCGACGGCAAGCCTGCGCAAGTTGCGGTGAGTGCGCCCGTGGCGTTGGATGCCGAGGGGATTCGGCAGGTCATTGCAGACTTTCGCCTGGCCTCGGCCAATGCCATGTCGGCAGGTTTTGACGGCGTCGAAATTCACGCCGGCAACGGCTATCTGTTTGAACAGTTCATCAACGGCGGCTTCAACACACGTGAAGACCGTTTCGGTGGTGCGCCGATTGCGAATCGCCTGCGATTGCTGCTTGAGACGGTCGATGCGGTGAGTGCGCAGATCGGCAGTGCGAAGGTGGGTGTGCGCGTGTCGCCTTTTGCCCACTTGGCGGACCTGCACCCGTTCGATGGCGAAGAGGCCACTTGGCTCGCTCTGGCCGGAGCATTGTCGCAACGCCAGATTGCCTACTTGCATGCGAGCCATCTTGGCACGCCGTACTTTCAAAAAGACTTCCGCGCCGCTTACGACGGCACCTTGATGGTGTCGGGCGGGTTCACCCTTGAAACCGCACAGCAGGCCATCGAAGAAGGATTAAGCGACCTGGTGGTGTTTGGCCGGCCGTTTATAGCCAACCCCGATCTGGTCAATCGCTTGCGCCATGGCTGGCCACTGGCCGAAGCGGGAAGGGAGGCTTACTACGGCGGGGGAGCGCATGGCTACATCGATTATCCCGCGTACTCGTCGCCAGTCGCAGAAAGTGCCTAGCGGACCCGTCGTGCAGCGCCGGGGCAGATTGTTCGGCGACGGTCATGCTCGGGTCCGTTCGAGGGGGCCGGTCAGGTTATCGGGGTACTGATGAAGGCCTCAAGCTTTTCCGCCTGCGCGGTGAATTCGGCGATGCGCGGGAAGCGTGAGGCGTCGACTTGGTCCGGTGTCACCAGGTTGGTGAAGCTCCAGGCGACGGCGAGGGTGATGCCGTCTTGTTCGATCAAGGCGCCGTTTGCCAGTGGCTGTTTTTCCAGCTCGCGTTCAAGCGCTGAATAGGCTGCGGCGAGTTGCCCTTCGACGCGCTCGACCCAAGGCTGGTATTGAATTTCGGCGGGGCGCAGGTTGCGTTCGTAGTAAAGCTGCACGGACTTTTCGCACGCCGCCAACCCGAGCCCGATCAGGCGCCATGCGCGCAGTCGTTGCGTGAGGTCGCCGGGCATCAGGCTTTTGCCAGGGCCGGCGAGGGCTTCGAGGTAGTCAATGATCAGGGTCGAGTCGATCAACACTTCGCCGTCGTCCAGCACCAGGGTCGGCGCCTTGACCACGGGGTTGATCTGCTGGAAGTGCTCGAAGTGGCGGAACACCGAAACCGACTCGTGCTCCAGGTCGATGCCCAGGTGTCTGGCAGAAATGGCCACGCGCCGCACGTAGGGCGAATCCAGCATGCCGATCAGTTTCATTGAGCCGCTCCTTCAGGTGTCCATGTCGGGATGGACTACCTTAGCTGAGGTTCGGCGACCTGCAAACGGCCTTGGTTAATCTTCGAAACCGACTTGCTCGTGTATCTCGTCGACCTTCAATTCCAGTCGATAGGCCACGGCGATGAACAGCGCCTGGCACAGGCACAACGTCGCGCTCAACGAGCGGAAGGCGAACGAGCTGCCTTCGTTGACCAGCAGCACGGTGTTGGCGCGTTTGGCCAGGGGCGAGAGGTTGCTGTCGGTGATGATCAGGGTTTTCGCCTGGTTGTGCTGGGCGATGCGCAGGCAGTGCTGGGTTTCCTTGCCGTAGGGCGTGAAGCTGATGGCGATGACCAGGTCATTGGCGCGCACGCTGCGCATCTGCTCGCGGTAGCTGCCGCCAAGGCCGGAGACCAGGTGGATGCGCTTGTTGGTGTGTTGCAGGTTGTAAACCAGGTAATCGGCCACCGCGAACGAGCGGCGCACGCCGACCACGTAGATGTTGTCGGCGTTGACCACCAGGTCCACGGCTTTGTCGAAGGCCTGGTCATCGAGTTCCAGCCCCAGCCGTTCGATGCCCGACAGGGTCGCGTCGATGCACTCGCGTGCGAGGTCGCCGCCGCTGGCTTTCTGCGATTTGTTGGCGATCATGCTGCGAATGCGCTGCTGGTAGTTCTGCACCGGCGTGGTCTTGTGCGTGTACGCCTCGCGGAACAGGGCCTGCATTTCGCTGAAACCGCTGAACCCGAAGCGCTGGGAGAACCGCACGATGGCCGACGGGTGCACTTCGCACTCGCGGGCGATGTCGCTGATGCGGTCGACCATGATCCGGTCGCTTTGCTGGCTCATGTAGCTGGCGATGCGTTTGAGCTGGCGCGGCAGGCTTTCGTATTCGTTGGTGATCAGCTGCAACAGACGCTCGGCATTGATCGGGGGGCTGGCGAGATCGCTGTCGGGCGTGCTCTCGGTCGTAGCCGGCTGATCGGTGCGGGACATAGGGAATCCTTCTGGCTTGTTCTTATAGGGCTGACTGGTGTGTCGGCCCCTGACAATAGGTTGGCTGTGCGCAGTCTACAGGGTAGGCCGGAATAAAATCTTGAGCTTGCGGCCGGCGTGCGGTTTGCTGAAACGATGCACTGTGTCTGGAATGCTTTTGTAAAAGTTTATTGGAAAAAATATTCCACGTAAAAATTATTTGGAATAATTATTGATTGTTCGGTCCCGGTCGTTTTAGTCTGCATCCCACCAAGAGCGTTCGGCGCCTCCATCGCCCCGAACGCAGGCTGATAAAAATAACAGGAGCCAGCATGGGCCAGACTCGTTTTGCCAGTGGGCGTCAATTGGATCTGATTTGCCTGGGGCGCCTTGGCGTCGACCTCTATGCGCAGCAAGTCGGGGCGCGGCTGGAAGATGTTTCAAGCTTCGCCAAATACCTTGGGGGATCGTCCGCCAACATCGCGTTCGGCACCGCTCGACTGGGCCTGAAATCGGCGATGTTGAGCCGGGTAGGGGACGACCACATGGGGCGGTTCCTCCTGGAATCCCTGGCGCGTGAAGGCTGTGACGTCAGCGGCGTCAAGGTCGATCCGGAACGCCTGACCGCCATGGTCCTGCTCGGTCTCAAGGACCGCGAAACCTTTCCTTTAGTCTTCTACCGCGAAAACTGCGCCGACATGGCGCTGCGGGCCGAGGACATCAGCGAAGCCTTTATTGCCTCCAGCAAAGCCCTGCTGATCACCGGCACCCATTTCTCCACCGACGGCGTCTATAAGGCGAGCATCCAGGCGCTGGATTACGCCGAGAAGCACAACGTCAAACGGGTGCTCGATATCGATTATCGCCCGGTGCTGTGGGGGCTGGCGGGTAAGGCAGACGGGGAAACCCGGTTTGTTGCCGATCAGAACGTCAGCCAGCATGTGCAGAAAATCCTGCCGCGTTTTGACCTGATTGTCGGCACTGAAGAAGAGTTTTTGATTGCGGGCGGTTCCGAGGATTTGCTCACGGCGTTGCGCAATGTTCGGCGTTTGAGCGACGCGACGCTGGTGGTCAAGCTCGGGCCGCAGGGTTGCACGGTGATTCACGGGGTGATTCCGGTGCGGCTTGAAGACGGGGCGATTTACCCCGGCGTTCGGGTGGAAGTGCTCAACGTGTTGGGGGCCGGCGATGCATTCATGTCGGGTTTCCTCAGCGGTTGGCTGGAGGATGCCAGCGACGAACGCTGCTGCCAGTTGGCCAATGCTTGCGGCGGTCTGGTGGTGTCGCGCCATGCCTGCGCCCCGGCGATGCCGACCCGTGCCGAACTCGATTACCTGTTCAACAGCCCGGTGCCGATCACCCGGCCGGATCAGGACGAAGTGCTGCAGCGTCTGCATCAGGTCAGCGTGCCGCGCAAACAGTGGAAGCAGCTGTTCATTTTTGCCTTTGATCACCGTGGGCAACTGGTGGAGCTGGCGCACAAGGGCGGTCGCGACCTCAACGCCATCTGCGAACTCAAGCAACTCTTTATCAAAGCCGTGGAGCGGGTCGAAACGGATTTGCGCGAGCAAGGGATCGAGGCGGATGTCGGCTTGCTGGCCGATCAGCGTTTCGGCCAGGACTCGCTGAACGCCGCCACCGGTCGAGGCTGGTGGGTGGCGCGGCCGGTGGAAGTGCAGGGCTCGCGGCCGTTGGCCTTCGAACATGGGCGCTCGATCGGCAGCAACCTGATTGCCTGGCCGCAAGAGCAGATCATCAAGTGCCTGGTGCAATTTCATCCTGATGATGAGCCGTTGTTGCGCCTGGAACAGGAAGCGCAGATCAAGGGGTTGTATCAGGCGTCCCAGGTCAGCGGTCATGAACTGCTGCTGGAAATCATCCCGCCCAAGGATCATCCGTCGACCCATCCGGACGTGCTGTATCGCGCGCTGAAACGCCTCTACAACCTGGGGATTTACCCGGCGTGGTGGAAGATCGAAGCGCAGAGTGCCGAGGAGTGGAAGCAGCTTGATGAGTTGATTCAGGAGCGAGATCCGTATTGCCGGGGCGTGGTGTTGCTGGGGCTGAATGCGCCGGCGGCGGCACTGGCCGAAGGGTTTCAGCAAGCGAGCCAGAGCCAGACCTGTCGCGGGTTCGCGGTCGGGAGGACGATCTTCCAGGAACCGAGCCGCGCGTGGCTGGCCGGTGAAATCGATGATGAGGCGCTGATTGCTCAGGTGCAGGGCACCTTCGTCGAACTCATCGACGCCTGGCGCACGGCCCGCGCCTGACGTGACACCGCGTTATCGTTCTTCGCGGGCAAGCCTCGCTCCTACGGGAAGCCGCGTTGATCTGTAGGAGCGAGGCTTGCCCGCGAAGTCGGCCTCAGACTCAACGGAAATTTAGAAAACAACAAAAAGGTGCAGCCATGCCCGCTATCCGAATTGGCATCAACCCGATCTCCTGGAGCAACGACGACTTGCCGTCCCTCGGTGGCGAGACGCCGTTGAGCACCGCGTTGAGCGAAGGCAAGGAGATCGGTTACGAAGGTTTTGAACTCAACGGAAAATTCCCCAAGAATGCCGAAGGCGTCGGTGACGTGCTGCGGCCTTACGAGCTGGCGCTGGTGTCCGGTTGGTATTCCAGCCGTCTGGCGCGCCGTTCCGTGGCCGAAGAAATCGACGCCATCGGCAGCCACGTCGAGCTGCTGGCGAAGAACGGCGCCAAGGTGCTGGTTTACGGCGAAGTGGCGGACTCGATTCAGGGCCAGCGCATCCCCTTGGTTGAACGCCCGCGTTTCCACACCGAACAGGCCTGGCAGGAATACGCCGACAAGCTCACCGAACTGGCACGTTTCACCCTGTCTCAAGGCGTGCGCCTGGCCTATCACCACCACATGGGCGCTTACGTCGAATCCCCGGCCGACATCGACAAGTTGATGGCGTTGACCGGCAGCGAAGTCGGTCTGCTGTTCGATTCGGGCCATTGCTACATGGGCGGCGGCGAGCCGTTGCACGTCTTGCGCAAACACATCGAACGCATCTGCCACGTGCATTTCAAGGACGTGCGCAAACCGGTGGTGCAACTGGCGCGCAACAACTTGTGGAGCTTTCCGGACTGCATCATCAACGGCACCTTCACCGTGCCCGGCGATGGCGACATCGACTTCGCCGCGCTGCTCGATGTGTTGCTGGCCAACGATTACCACGGCTGGCTGGTGGTCGAGGCTGAGCAAGACCCGGCCGTGGCGCCGAGTTACGTCTACGCGAAAAAAGGCTACGACACCTTGCGAGCGTTGCTCGACGAGAGGGTTGCGCTATGAGCCTGCTGGTCAAAAGCAATGCCCGTGGCCGGACCATGGTCGAGTTGGGCAAAGGTGAGCTGGAATACGTCGGCTTCGCTGCCTACCGCCTAAGCCTGGGCGAAACCTTGCCGGTGGCGGCGGGTGATAAAGAGCTGTGCCTGGTGCTGCTCAGCGGCCGGGTCAGCATCAAGGGCGAAGCGCCGGGGCAGGGCGCCTTCGAATGGGACAACCTCGGCGATCGCCAGTCGGTGTTCGAAGACAAATCACCCTTCGCCGCGTACTTGCCGCCCGGCAGTCAGGCGCAAGTGGTTGCGCTCAGCGATGTGCAGATCGCCGTCTGCGCCGCACCGGGGTCAGCCGAAAAGGGCCTCGGTCCACGGCTGATCAAACCCGACACCATGAAGCGCAGCGTGCGCGGCAAGGGCGCCAACACCCGTTACGTCTGCGACATTCTGCCGGACACCGAGCCCGCCCATTCGCTGCTGGTGGTGGAAGTGCGCACGCCGTCGGGACACTCGTCGAGCTACCCGCCGCACAAGCACGACACCGACGATTTGCCGCACCAGAGCTTTCTCGAAGAAACCTATTACCACCAGATCAACCCGCCCCAGGGTTTCGTGTTCCAGCGCGTCTACACCGACGACCGCAGCATCGATCAAGCCATGGCCGTGGAAAACAGCGACCTCGTGGTCGTGCCCAAGGGCTATCACCCGGTCAGCGTGCCCTACGGCTACGAGTCGTATTACCTGAACGTGATGGCCGGCCCGAAACGGGTCTGGCAGTTCCACAACGATCCGCAGCACAGTTGGCTGCTTGATCTCTGATCTAAAAAGCCTGAATTCCACTATTCGAACGGAGAACAAGAACAATGAGCGACGCCCCGGTCATCGGCCATTACCTCGACGGTCACGTGCAAGACAGCGGTAGCGAGCGGTTCAGCAATGTCTTCAACCCGGCGACTGGCGAGGTGCAAGCGCGTGTCGGGCTGGCCAGCGCAAAGACCGTGGACGCCGCCGTTGCCTCGGCCCTGAAAGCATTCCCGGCCTGGTCCGAGCAATCGTCCTTGCGCCGTTCGCGGGTGATGTTCAAGTTCAAGGAATTGCTCGACCGTCATCACGACGAACTGGCCGAAATCATCAGCCGCGAACACGGCAAGGTGTTCTCCGACGCCAAGGGCGAAGTCACCCGTGGCATCGAGATCGTCGAATACGCCTGTGGCGCGCCGAGCCTGCTGAAAACCGAATTCAGTGACAACATCGGCGGCGGCATCGACAACTGGAACCTGCGCCAGCCGCTGGGCGTATGCGCCGGTGTCACGCCGTTCAACTTCCCGGTGATGGTGCCACTGTGGATGATCCCGCTGGCGCTGGTTACCGGTAACTGCTTCATTCTCAAACCCTCCGAACGCGACCCGTCCGCCAGTTTGCTGATGGCCCGTTTGCTGACCGAAGCCGGTTTGCCGGACGGCGTGTTCAACGTGGTTCAGGGCGACAAGACAGCGGTCGATGCGCTGCTGCAACACCCGGACATCGAGGCGATTTCCTTTGTCGGCTCGACGCCGATTGCCGAGTACATCCACCAGCAAGCCACCACGCGCGGCAAGCGGGTGCAGGCGCTGGGCGGGGCGAAAAATCATATGATCGTCATGCCCGACGCGGATCTGGATCAGGCCGCAGACGCCTTGATCGGCGCGGCTTACGGCTCGGCCGGCGAGCGCTGCATGGCGATCTCGATTGCTGTGGCGGTGGGCGATGTTGCAGACCAACTGATTGCCAAACTGCTGCCGCGCATCGATCAACTCAAGGTCGGCAACGGCATGCAGGGTGACAGCGACATGGGGCCGTTGGTGACGGCCGAACACAAGGCCAAGGTCGAAGGCTTTATCGACCAGGGCGTGGCGCAAGGCGCGCAGCTGATTGTCGATGGTCGTGGGTTCAAGGTGCCGGGGGCGGAGAACGGCTTCTTCGTCGGCGCGACGTTGTTCGATCACGTCACTACCGAGATGAGCATTTACCAGCAAGAGATCTTCGGCCCGGTGCTGGGCATCGTCCGCGCCCCGGATTTCGCCAGTGCCGTGGCGTTGATCAACGCCCACGAATTCGGCAACGGCGTGTCATGTTTCACCAGCGACGGCGGCATCGCCCGGGCGTTTGCACGCACTATCAAGGTCGGCATGGTCGGCATCAACGTACCGATTCCGGTGCCCATGGCCTGGCACTCGTTTGGCGGCTGGAAGCGCTCGCTGTTCGGCGACCATCACGCCTATGGCGAAGAAGGCATCCGTTTCTACAGCCGCTACAAAAGCGTGATGCAACGCTGGCCCGACAGCATCGCCAAGGGCCCTGAATTCAGCATGCCGACAGCCAAGTGATTCACCTGTGCGGAGAACAACAATAATGAGCAAACCCCTGCGTTTCGCCCTGAACCGTATGGTCGCCCCACGTTTGTCCCTGCCCGCGTTCATCGACCTGGCGGTAGCCCTAAAGGCTGACGCCATCGAGATTCGCAATGACCTCAAGGGTGTCGAGATAGAAGACGGCACCGCGCCCGAGCGCGTCCGCGAGTTGTGCGCGGCCCAAGGCATCAGCGTGCTGTCGATCAACGCGCTGTACCCGTTTGATGTGTGGAATGACGAGCACCGGACGCTGGCCTTGAAACTGGCGGCTTATGCTCGTGATTGCGGCGCGCAGGGGGTGGTCATGTGCCCGCTGAATGATCGCGCGGATACTCGAAGCGAAGCCGAGCGCGCTTCAGGGTTGCGCACCGCCTTGAGTGAACTGGCGCCGATCCTGCGCGATCACGGCATTCTCGGTTTCATCGAGCCGTTGGGTTTCGAAGAATGCTCGCTGCGGCGTAAACGCACGGCGGTGGAAGCGATCAAGGTTGTCGGTGGGCTGGATGTGTTCCGGCTCGTCCACGACACCTTTCACCATCACCTGGCGTGTGAGCAGGAGTTTTTCCCCGAGCTGACCGGGCTGGTGCATATCTCCGGTGTCGAGGATGCCGAGGCGCCGTTGGCGACGATCCGCGACGGCCATCGCGTGCTGGTGGGCGAGGGCGACATTCTTGGCAATGCCGCACAGATCGACACCTTGCTCAGCGGCGGTTACAGCGGCTACCTGTCATTCGAGCCGTTTGCCGACAGCGTCCACGGCCTGGCCAACATCGAGCAGGCCATTGGAGCAAGCATGAATCACCTGAACAAATCCCAGGCCTGACACCGTATTCGAATTGATGGAGATCAACTGTGGGAGCGAGCCTGCTCGCGATGACGGCGGCACATGCAAAATTAATGTCGCCTGAAACACCGCCATCGCGAGCAGGCTCGCTCCCACAGTGATCGCATTTCACAGCACACACCGGATTCAGCTTCAAAGGAAGGTGCCGCATGACCACAACAAGACTGACCATGGCCCAGGCCCTGGTGAAATTCCTCGATAACCAGTACATCGAGGTCGACGGGGTCCAGAGCAAATTCATCGCCGGGATCTTTACCATTTTCGGCCACGGCAACGTGCTGGGCCTGGGGCAAGCCCTGGAGCAGGACAGCGGTGACCTGATCGTTCATCAAGGCCGCAACGAACAAGGCATGGCCCACGCCGCGATCGGTTTCGCCAAGCAACACCTGCGGCGCAAAATCTACGCCTGTACCTCATCCGTCGGCCCAGGCGCTGCGAACATGCTGACCGCCGCCGCGACGGCCACCGCCAACCGCATTCCCTTGCTGCTGTTGCCCGGCGACGTCTACGCCTGCCGCCAGCCGGACCCGGTGTTGCAGCAAATCGAACAGTTCCACGACTTGAGCATCAGCACCAACGATGCATTCAAGGCCGTGAGCAAATACTGGGACCGCATCAACCGCCCCGAGCAGTTGATGACCGCGGCGATCCACGCCATGCGGGTGCTCACCGACCCTGCCGAAACCGGCGCGGTGACCCTGGCCTTGCCGCAAGACGTGCAAGGCGAGGCCTACGACTATCCCGATTACTTCCTGCAAAAACGCGTGCACCGCATCGAACGTCGTCCGGCCACCGACGCGATGCTGGGTGATGCGCTGGCGCTGTTCAAAGGCAAGCGCAAACCACTGATCATTTGCGGTGGCGGGGTCAAATACTCCGGGGCCAACGCGGCGTTACAGGCGTTTGCCGAGCGCTTCGACATTCCCTTCGCCGAAACCCAGGCCGGCAAGAGCGCGGTGGTGTCCAGCCATCCGCTGAACGTCGGAGGGATTGGCGAAACCGGGTGCCTGGCGGCGAACCTGTTGGCAAAAGACGCCGATCTGATCATCGGTATCGGCACCCGCTACAGCGATTTCACCACCGCGTCGAAATCCCTGTTCCAGCATCCGGACGTGCAGTTTCTCAACCTCAACATCAGCCCGTGCGATGCCCTGAAACTGGATGGCGTGCAACTGCTGGCGGATGCGAAAACCGGTTTGCTGGCGCTGACCGAAGCACTGGGCGATTACCGTTCCAGCTGGGGCGATCAACCGCGTCAGGCCAAGGCTCAGTTGGATGAGGAGGTCGATCGTCTCTATCAGATCGAGTACCAGACTCAAGACTTCTCCCCGGAAATCAACGACCACATGGACCCGGCGGTCCTGCGCGAATTCATCGAGCTGACCGGTTCCTGCCTGACCCAGAGCCGCGTGCTCGGCGTGCTCAACGAAACCCTCGCTGATGACGCCGTGATCGTCGCCGCCGCCGGCAGTCTGCCCGGTGACTTGCAGCGCAGCTGGCGCAGCAAGGGCGTGAACACCTATCACGTCGAATACGGTTATTCCTGCATGGGTTACGAGGTCAACGCCGCACTGGGCGTGAAACTCGCCGAGCCGGAGCGCGAGGTCTATGCGCTGGTCGGCGACGGCTCTTACATGATGCTGCACTCGGAGCTGGCGACCTCGATCCAGGAGCGCCGCAAGATCAACGTGGTGCTGCTCGACAACATGACCTTCGGCTGCATCAACAACTTGCAGATGGGCAACGGCATGGACAGCTTCGGCACCGAGTTCCGTTTCCGCAACCCGGACACCGGCAAGCTCGATGGCGGTTTTGTGCCGGTGGATTTCGCCATGAGCGCGGCGGCCTATGGCTGCAAGACTTACAAAGTGAACACCGCTGACGAGCTGAAAGCCGCGCTGGCGGATGCGCGTTTGCAGACCGTGTCGACACTGATCGACATCAAGGTCCTGCCCAAGACCATGATTCATGGCTACCTGTCGTGGTGGCGGGTCGGCGTGGCGCAAGTCTCCACCAGCGCCCGCACCAACGCGGTGGCCAAGACCCTCAATGAACGACTGGCCAAGGCCCGTCAGTACTGATTGCCCTGAATCGAACAATAAGGAGTCCTTACATGTCATTAAAGTTAGGCGTCATCGGCACCGGGGCCATCGGCCAGGACCACATTCGTCGTTGCAGCCAGACCTTGCTCAACAGCCAGGTGGTCGCCGTCACCGACATCAATTTGCAGCAAGCGGCCAAGGTCGTGTCCGACCTGAATCTGACCGCCGAGGTCTACCCCGACGGGCTGGCGCTGATCAACGCGCCAGAAGTCGAAGCGATCCTCGTCACCTCCTGGGGCCCGAGCCACGAAGCGTTTGTGCTGGCGGCGATTGCGGCAGGCAAACCAGTGTTCTGCGAGAAGCCCCTGGCCGTCACCGCCGAAGGCTGTCGCAACATCGTCGAGGCCGAAGTGGCCCACGGCAAGCGCCTGGTGCAGGTCGGTTTCATGCGGCCGTATGACGAAGGCTATCGCGCACTCAAATCGGTCATCGACAGCGGTCAGATCGGCGAACCGCTGATGCTCCATTGCGCGCACCGCAACCCGACCGTGGGCGAGAACTACAAGACCGACATGGCCATCACCGATACGCTGATCCACGAACTCGACGTGCTGCGCTGGTTGCTCGATGACGATTACGTGTCCGTGCAAGTGGTGTTCCCACGCAAGAGCAGCAAGGCCCTCGCGCATTTGAAAGACCCGCAGATTGTTTTGCTGGAAACCGCCAAGGGCACACGCATCGACGTCGAGGTGTTCGTCAATTGCCAGTACGGCTACGACATCCAGTGCGAAGTGGTGGGGGAGACCGGCATCGCCAAACTGCCGGAGCCTTCGCAGGTTCAACTGCGCAGTGGCGCGAAGTTGTCGAACGCGATTTTGATGGACTGGAAGGATCGCTTCATTGCGGCGTATGACGTTGAGTTGCAGGCGTTCATTGATGGCGTGCGAGCGGGGCAGGTCGGAGGCCCGTCAGCATGGGATGGCTTCGCTGCCGCCGTCGCAGCAGATGCCTGCATCGAAGCACAAAACAGCGGAGCGATCATCAAAGTCACACTCCCTGACCGCCCCCGTTTCTACGGTTGAGCACCGTCCCCTGTGGGAGCGAGCCTGCTCGCGATAGCGCCAGCACATTCAACATTAATGTCGGCTGACACTCCGCTATCGCGAGCAGGCTAGCTCCCACAGGGGGCGTGTATATCCGGCAGCTATTTATAAGGAGAACATTTTCATGCGCATCGGACTTGTCGGTTACGGCCATGGCGGCCGGTTTTTCCATGCTCCGCTGATCAGCAGCCTGCCGGCGGTTACGTTCGTGGGCGTGGTCACCCGTTCCCCGGAACGCCGACAATTGCTGGCGGCCGAATACCCCGGTGTACCGGCCTTCGACAGCATCGGCCAATTGGTCGAAGCCGGGATCGATGTGCTGGTGGTATCGACGCCGCTCAAGGGCCGACCGGCGCTGGTGCTCGACGGCATCGAACACGGCGTGGCGGTGGTTAGCGACAAGCCGTTTGCCGCCGATGCGCAGCAAGCGCAAACCCTGATCACCATGGCCGAGCGCCAGGGCGTGCGGCTCAGCGTCTACCAGAACCGTCGCTGGGACTCGGACTTCCTCACCGTGCGCAAACTCATCGAGTCCGGCGCTCTGGGCCGTGTCACCCGTTTCGAGTCGCGGATCGAGCGTTACTCGCCGCAATCGGTGAACAACAGCAGTGGCGGCGGCTTCCTGCGCGATTTGGGCAGCCACCTGGTGGATCAGGCGTTACTGCTGTTCGGCCCGGTGAACCGGGTGTACGCCGAACTGGATTACCTGGAAAAAGACCAGGCCTTCGACAATGGCTTCTTTGTATCCCTGACCCACGCTAACGGAGTGATCTCGCACCTGGGCGGCAGTTGCCTGCAAAACACCCCTGGCCCGCGTTTTCGCGTGACCGGCACTCAAGGTTGTTACAGCGTCGATGGTCTGGACGGGCAGGAAGCTTCAGCGCTCGCCGGGCTATCGCCGAAATCCGAGGGTGAGCGCTGGGGCGGGGAAGAGCATCGCCGCTGGGGCTGGTTTGAACAGGGCGAAGTGCGTGAGCGGGTGCCGTCGGAACGCGGATGCTGGAATCAGTTCTATTTGCAGCTACAAACCGCGTTACAGAGCGGTGGCCCACTGCCTGTCGAAGCCCGTGATGCACTGGCGACCACCCGCGTTCTAGACGCTGCGCGCTTGAGTTTCGAACGGCGTCAGGTCGTGGAATTGAGCCCGTTTGAGAGCCATGGAACAAAATCAGAATAAAATTCTAAAATGAGTTGATATAGAAATAATATTCCAATAAAGTCATTTCCAGCGAACTGCCTCTCGCTCGTTTTCACAGCTTTTCCCGCTTGCCTGCTTACTGAAAATCGTCACGCCTCATCCATAAAACCAACAAGAATGTGGAGAAAGACTTTTCATGAAGACCAAGATCCGTTTTGCCTCACTGGCCTTGTCCCTGATGTTCGCCAGTGGCGCTGCACTCGCCGACATGAAGATCGGCGTCAGCATGTCCCAGTTCGATGACACCTGGCTGACCTACCTGCGCGAATCCATGGACAAGAAAGCCAAGTCCTACCCCGACGGCGTGCAGCTGCAATTCGAAGATGCGCGCAGCGACGTGGTCAAGCAGTTGAGCCAGGTCGAAAGCTTCATCAGCCAGAAAGTCGATGCCATCGTGGTCAACCCGGTGGACACCGCCGCCACCAAAAAAATCACCGAAGCCGCCGTCAAGGCCGGCATCCCGCTGGTCTACGTCAACCGTCGTCCCGATGACCTGAAACTGCCCAAAGGCGTGGTCACGGTGGCCTCCAACGACCTGGAAGCCGGTGAAATGCAGATGCAATACCTGGCCGACAAAATGGGCGGCAAGGGCGACATCGTGATTTTGCTGGGCGACCTCGCGAACAACTCCACCACCAACCGCACCAAGGGCGTGAAAGAGGTGCTGGCCAAATACCCGAACATCAAGATCGAGCAAGAACAGACCGGCACCTGGCTGCGGGATAAAGGCATGACCCTGGTCAACGACTGGCTGACCCAGGGCCGCAAGTTCGATGCAGTGGTGGCCAACAACGACGAAATGGCCATTGGTGCCGCGATGGCCCTGCAACAGGCCGGCGTCGACAAGGGCAGTGTGCTGATCGCGGGTGTCGACGGTACGCCGGACGGCTTGAACGCAATCAAGAAAGGCAGTCTGGCGGTCTCGGTGTTCCAGGATGCGAAAGGTCAGGCCGACGGCTCCATCGACACGGCAGTGAAAATGGCCAAAAACGAGCCGGTTGAACAGGCCGTGTGGGTGCCATACCGTTTGATCACGCCGCAAAACGTCGACACGTTCAAATAGCCCGTCCGCCCCATAACAACAATAAGCACGCAAGGTTGCCACCGCGACCTTGCTGATGGAGTACCTGATCATGTTCGCTTCAGCGACTGCTTCGAGCACCCCGTTGGTGGGTATCCAGCCAACCGCAACACCTGTCGATGAGCCGTACCTGCTGGAGATCATCAACGTCAGCAAGGGTTTTCCCGGTGTGGTGGCGTTGTCGGATGTGCAACTGCGTGTGCGCCCCGGCTCCGTCCTGGCGCTGATGGGCGAGAACGGTGCGGGCAAATCCACCCTGATGAAAATCATCGCCGGCATCTACCAGCCAGACGCCGGCGAGTTGCGCCTTCGCGGCCAGCCGGTGGTGTTCGATACGCCGCTGGCCGCGCTGCAGGCCGGGATCGCAATGATCCACCAGGAACTCAACCTGATGCCGCACATGAGCATCGCCGAGAACATCTGGATCGGCCGCGAGCAGCTCAACAGCCTGCACATGATCGACCACCGCGAAATGCACCGCTGCACTGCGAAACTGCTCGAACGCCTGCGGATCAACCTCGACCCGGAGGAGCAGGTCGGCAACCTGAGCATCGCCGAGCGGCAGATGGTCGAGATCGCCAAGGCGGTGTCCTACGACTCCGACATCCTGATCATGGACGAACCGACCTCGGCCATCACCGACAAGGAAGTCGCGCACCTGTTCTCGATCATTGCCGACCTCAAGAGCCAGGGCAAAGGCATCATCTACATCACCCACAAAATGAACGAAGTGTTCGAGATCGCCGATGAAGTAGCGGTGTTCCGCGACGGCGCCTACATTGGCTTGCAACGGGCTGACAGCATGGACGGCGACAGCCTGATTTCGATGATGGTCGGCCGCGAGCTGAGTCAGCTGTTCCCTGTGCGCGAAAAACCGATTGGCGATCTGCTGCTGTCGGTGCGCGACCTCAAGCTCGACGGCATTTTCAAAGGGGTGTCCTTCGACCTGCATGCGGGCGAGATCCTCGGCATCGCCGGGCTGATGGGCTCAGGCCGCACCAACGTTGCCGAAGCGATTTTTGGCATCACTCCGAGCGACGGTGGCGAGATTCGTCTCGATGGCGAAGTGGTGCGCATCAGCGATCCGCACATGGCGATCGAGAAGGGCTTCGCCTTGCTGACCGAGGATCGCAAGCTCAGCGGCCTGTTCCCGTGCCTGTCGGTGCTGGAGAACATGGAAATGGCGGTGCTGCCGCATTACGCCGGCCACGGGTTCATCCAGCAGAAAGCCCTGCGGGTCTTGTGCGAAGACATGTGCAAGAAGCTGCGGGTGAAAACCCCGTCGCTTGAGCAGTGCATCGACACCTTGTCCGGCGGCAACCAACAGAAAGCCTTGCTGGCGCGCTGGCTGATGACCAATCCACGCATCCTGATCCTCGACGAACCGACTCGTGGCATCGATGTCGGCGCCAAGGCCGAGATCTACCGGCTGATCTCCTACCTCGCCAGCGAAGGCATGGCGGTGATCATGATTTCCTCGGAGCTGCCGGAAGTGCTCGGCATGAGCGACCGGGTGATGGTCATGCACGAGGGCGACCTGATGGGCACCCTCGACCGCAGCGAAGCGACCCAGGAACGAGTCATGCAACTGGCCTCGGGCATGTCCGTACGCCATTGAGTCAAGGGCAAACAGAGTCCAAGGGTGAGCAGAGTCCAGGGGTGAGCAGAGTCCAGGGGTGAGCAGAGTCCAGGGGTGAACCGGGATTCTGTGGCGAGGGAGCTTGCTCCCGCTGGGCTGCGAAGCGGCCCCAATGTCTCGAACATACCGTAGAACTGGCGAGCGCTGCGCACTCGAGCGGGAGCAAGCTCCCTCGCCACAGGTATGTAGTCGATGCCGGAATTCATTAGAAGGGTGAATGGTTATGAACGCGATACTGGAAAACAAGCCAGCAACGGCACCGGTCAAGAGTCGTCGGCGCTTTCCGACCGAGTTGAGTATCTTCCTGGTGCTGATTGGCATCGGCCTGGTCTTCGAAGTCTTTGGTTGGATCGTGCGCGACCAGAGCTTCCTGATGAACTCCCAGCGCCTGGTGCTGATGATCCTGCAAGTGTCGATCATCGGCCTGCTGGCGATTGGCGTGACCCAGGTGATCATCACCACCGGGATCGACCTGTCCTCCGGTTCGGTGCTGGCGCTGTCAGCGATGATCGCTGCGAGTCTGGCCCAGACCTCGGATTTCGCCCGGGCGGTGTTTCCGTCGCTGACCGACTTGCCCGTGTGGATTCCAGTGATCGCCGGGCTCGGCGTCGGGCTGCTGGCGGGCGCGATCAACGGCAGCATCATTGCCATCACCGGGATTCCGCCGTTCATTGCCACCCTCGGCATGATGGTCTCGGCGCGTGGCCTGGCGCGTTATTACACCGAAGGCCAGCCGGTGAGCATGCTCTCGGATTCCTACACGGCCATCGGTCATGGCGCCATGCCGGTGATCATTTTCCTGGTGGTCGCGGTGATCTTTCACATCGCCCTGCGCTACACCAAGTACGGCAAGTACACCTACGCCATCGGCGGCAACATGCAGGCGGCGCGCACCTCGGGGATCAACGTCAAGCGTCATCTGGTGATCGTCTACAGTATCGCCGGGTTGCTGGCCGGCCTGGCGGGCGTCGTGGCCTCGGCGCGTGCCGCGACCGGGCAGGCGGGGATGGGCATGTCTTATGAGCTGGACGCGATTGCCGCGGCGGTCATCGGCGGCACCAGCCTGGCCGGTGGCGTCGGGCGCATTACCGGCACCGTGATCGGTGCCTTGATTCTCGGAGTGATGGCCAGTGGGTTTACCTTTGTCGGTGTTGATGCGTATATTCAGGACATCATCAAGGGACTGATTATTGTGGTGGCGGTGGTGATCGACCAATACCGCAACAAGCGTAAACTCAAGCGCTGAGTCGTAGAACCGACAGCCAATGCGCCACGCCTGACCCGCGTGGCGCAACCATTTGTCTTCTCTATACAGCCGCTCGATTGAATTTCTTGCTATAAACGCACTCCGATAACCACCGCAGAGGCTGCCATAGAGCACTTTCCGGGCTTTGTCGGACAAATTCGCTGTCTTTTCAGTTGCTGAGGCCTCAAGTCGGCCTTAGACTGCCGGCCCTCGTAAATTGAGTGCCGGGTGGCGCTTGGAATAAACGGCGCCTTTCCGATGGCCAGACCTGGTCCACCGGAACGCTCCCTAATTCGCCTTAATGCACGTTTTTTTATAGAGATATCAATGACAAAGGACAAGTTGCTGGCCATGCCGGCGGATGACTACATGAATGCCGAGCAACATGCTTTTTTCTATGAGCTGTTGCAGAACATGAAAGTCGAAACCCATGAGCGCATCGAACAGAACCGCATCGCCATCGAGAGCCTGGACACTCCAGCCGATCCGGCCGACGCTGCTTCTGTCGAAGAAGAGCGCACCTGGCTGGTGAACGCGATCGATCGCGACCAGCGCATGCTGCCTCAGTTGGAACAGGCTCTGGAACGCATCAAAGAAGACAGCTTCGGCTGGTGCGACGACAGCGGCGAGGCCATCGGCCTGAAACGCCTGCTGATCAGCCCGACCACCAAATACTGCATCGAAGCTCAAGAGCGTCACGAACAGATCGACAAGCACCAGCGTCAGGCCTGATTTCGTAGCGCCCCGCATCGCGGGCAAGCCCGCTCCCACGGTTCACGATGAACCTGCAGGAGCGAGGCTTGCCCGCGATGCTTTTTGCCGTCTGCGAAAACCTCAGGCACTTCTATTGAGCTGCTGCAACGCCCACTACTAATGGACCATAGATAATGGCCTTGTGGTGGCGTTTAATGCATGCACAACAATTAGAAGAGCCTTGGGGTGACGAAGATGACGAGAGACGGATCTCTGGTTGCGGCAGTGCCTGCACCAGTGTTTTTGCCGAAAAACCTTTGGCTGACGCCAACGCTGCAAAGCATCGCCCTGATGCTCTTGCTGTGCGGCATGGCGTTGGGTGGCTGGTCGCTTTACCTTTGCCTGCCACTGGCGGTGCTGGTGATCTGGCTGCCTCGCCTGCGCTCGCGCGCCACGCCCGAAGCAGCGCCCTCCGACGGCGCCAGCGCCATCGCCGAGTTGACTCGCGATCTTTCCTACACCACCAGTCATAACGCTTTGTCGGCCGCGGGCGTGGCCTTTTCGGTCAAGCAACTGGCGGACAAACTGCAATCGCAACTCGACGCGGCGGCGCAAATCGTCAGCAACGCCGAAGTGATGATCGGGACCGAACAAGCTACGTCGAAACTCAGCCGCGAAGCCCTCAGTGCCGCCAGCGAAGCTCATCAGAGCAGCGCAGCAGGGCGCACGGAACTGATCGAGTCCATCAGCCGCATGCATCAGCTCAGTCAGCGCGCCAATAACAGCCGTGAGCTGATCGAAGCCCTGAGCCTGCGCAGCGACGATATTCAACGGGTCACCCTGGTGATTCAGTCCATCGCCAGTCAGACCAACCTGCTGGCCTTGAACGCCGCGATTGAAGCGGCTCGGGCCGGGGAACATGGTCGCGGGTTCGCGGTGGTGGCGGATGAGGTTCGCGGCCTGGCGGCGCGCACGGCGACGGCGACTGGCGAAGTCGGGGAGATGGTCGCCGATATCCAGCAACGCACGGCGCAGGTGGTGGAGCAGATCCGCCAACTGTCAAGCGACCTCGACATCGGCGTCAAGCAGGTCGAGCACACCGGCCAGCACCTGGAAAACATCGCGCGCCTGGCTGCCGGCGTCGAGCATCAGGTCGGGGAAATCGCCAAGGGGGCGGACACCAACCGCGAACAACTCGACAGCCTGTTCCATGCCATTGAACAGATGCGCAGCGACCTGGCGATCAGCGACCAACAGACCCAGCGCCTGGCCCAGGCTGCGGTGCAAATGGAAGGCCAGGCCGAAACCATCAGCGAGCGTCTGGCCGAAGTCGGGCTGGATGACTACCACCAACGCATCTATGACCTGGCCCGCGAAGGCGCCAGCCAGATTGCCGCGCGCTTCGAAGCGGATATTGATCAGGGCCGTGTCAGCCTCGATGATCTGTTTGATCGCAATTACCAGGCGATCCCCAACACCAGTCCGGCCAAGTTTCAGACGCGTTTTGATCGTTACACCGATCAGGTCTTGCCCGCCATCCAGGAACCGTTGCTGCCGCGCCATGAAGGCCTGGTGTTTGCCATCGCCTGTACGCAGCAGGGTTACGTGCCCACCCATAACAAAATCTTCAGCCAACCGCTGACCGGCGATGCGCAGGTCGATACGGTCCAAAACCGCACCAAGCGCAAATTTGCCGACCGCACCGGCATCCGCTGTGGCAGCCATCAACAGCCGGTGTTGTTGCAGACTTACACCCGCGACACAGGCGAACTGATGCACGACCTTTCGGTGCCGATCATGCTCAAGGGGCGGCATTGGGGTGGGTTGCGGTTGGGGTACAAACCGCAGAGTCCTCGCTAGATGCTCAACATGATAACCGGTGAGCAAGCCTGAAACTCAACTGTGGCGAGGGAGCTTGCTCCCGCTGGGCTGCATAGCGGCCCCAAGATGGGCCTGCTGCGCAGTCCAACGGGAGCAAGCTCCCTCGCCACAGGTTTATCGCTGACGGAAGACAGGCGGGCTAGTGAATCTGATGCATGCGCAGGTTCAGGTCGTCGACCACCCGCGCCCAATCGGCGTCTTCACGCAATCGTTCTTTGAGGAAGCCGGCTTGTTGCGGCGTCCAGAACTCCGCATCGATGAGTTTCTTGTCGTCGGCCAAAGGTGAATGGCTGGCGATGAATTCATCGATGGCTTTCTGACTGGAGTCCAGACCGAGCTGGTCGAACAAACCTTTCAAGTCGTGTATAGGTGAATCCATCTTCATCTCCTTGCGGGTCGCGATCTGAGGTGCGGCTTCATGGCATCTGAGCGGGCCGCGCTTCAGGAGTTCGATTGCGATGTGGGGAAGCAGGAGAGAGCATAGACGGCAAATCCGACGATCAGGCTTTCAATGCACCTTCATCGACAGCCGTTTTCAGAGCCTGGGCAGCTTCTTTGGCGGCTATGGCAGCGACGTCCGAGGTCTTGAACCAGCGATCCTTCTCGACTTGGTGATACGTCACCGTGGTCAACGGTGGTTTGGCACGCATGACAATGACTGCCTGGAATTCGCCTTCGACCTCTCTGGCTTCGCCCCGGATAAAAAATTCACCGATATCAAATTCCGTCACGTAGCTGCCTTCCCTTGGAAATATATTGTTGTGTTGAATGCCGTCCGTCCTGGGGACGAATTTCATTGG